>NZ_JBVVQV010000005.1:38698-367627 GCF_055811235.1 Mesorhizobium sp. WSM4810
TTTTTTTCTTTTTTTTTTGGTTGTTTTTTTCCCTCCTGCCGTGTTGTTTGTGGCGCGGCGCCCCGCGCGGGGGGGGGGGGGGGGGGGGGCGGCGGGGGGGGGGGGGGGGCCCCCCCACCTCAGCTGCCTCGAGCTTTAGACCGATAAGGATGGAGCGCGTCACAGCGGACCCCACCCGGCCCTTCGGGCCACCCTCCCCTCGAGGGGGAGGGATATCAGCGCCATCTCCCACCAGGAGCACCCTCGCCTTTGCCCGCCCCTCTCATCGAAATGCGCGGCATCTCCAAGAGCTTCGGCGCCGTCATGGCGAACGAGGCCGTCGATCTTAGCGTCGCACCCGGCGAAATTCTCGGGCTGCTGGGTGAAAACGGCGCCGGCAAGACGACGCTGATGAACGTGCTGTTCGGCGCCTATGCCCCCGACGCCGGCGAGATCCTGGTTCAGGGCCGGCCGGTGACGATCAACAACTCGGCCGATGCGCTCGCCGCCGGCATCGGCATGGTGCACCAGCATTTTCATCTGGCGCCGCGGCTTTCGGTGCTGGAAAACCTGCTGATAGGCATTCCCGGCAAATCGGGCCGGATCGACCGCGCCGGCGGGCTGGCGCGACTGGCGGAGATCGGCCGCCAGCATGGCCTCACGCTCGATCCGGACCTTCCCGTCTCGGCGCTGTCGATCGGCGAGCAGCAGCGGCTCGAAATCGTCAAGGCGCTGTTTCGCGGCGCAAGGCTGCTGATCCTCGACGAGCCGACGGCGGTGCTGGCGCCAACCGAGATCGATGGACTGTTTTCGGCGCTGCGATCGATGGTGGCCCAGGGCCTCGGCATCATCTTCATCTCGCACAAGCTCAACGAGGTCAGGGCGCTGACCCATCGCTGCGTGGTGCTGCGGCATGGCCGCGTGACCGGGCGCGTCGACGCACCTGCCAGCACGACATCCCAGGACATGGCGCGGCTGATGTGCGGCCACGAGATCGTACCGCCGGCCAGGGGACCGTCGACGCCGGGTGCTGCGGTGCTGACCCTGGATGGCATCTCGACATCGCGTCGTTCAGGCATGGCGCTCGCCGATGTCTCGCTCTTTGTCCGCGCCGGCGAGATCCTCGGCATTGCCGGTGTCTCGGGCAACGGCCAGCGGGCGCTTGCCGAGGTGATCTCCGGCGTTCGCGCGCCCGATGCCGGCCGGATGACGATAGCCGGCAAAGCTGTCTCGCGGTTCTCGCCGCGCGAGGTGCAGGCGCTCGGTCTCGGGCGCATCCCGGAAGACCGGATGACGACGGGACTGGTCACCAACCTGCCGCTTGCCGATTCGATGGTGCTGCCGCGCATCGGCACCGGGGCGTTCAGCCGCAACGGTCTCCTCAGGCCCGATGCGATCCGCGCCTTCGCCGAAGAACAGATCAAGGCCTATGACATACGCTGCCCCGGGCCGATGACGCGGGCCGGAGCGCTGTCCGGCGGCAATCTGCAAAAGGCGCTGCTGGCGCGTGAGCTCGCCTTCGACCCCAAGGTGCTGATCGTGTCGCAGCCGACGCGCGGCCTCGACATTGGTGCGGCGCGCTTCATCCACGAAAAGTTCCTCGACATGCGTGCCAGGGGCTGCGGCATCGTCGTCATCGGCGAAGACCTCGAAGAGCTGCTGATGCTCTGCGACCGCATCGCGGTGATGTATGAGGGGCGCATTGCCGGCACGTTGGACAGCGCCGACGCCACGATCGCGCGGCTCGGACTGATGATGACCGGAGCGGAGGGCCATAGTTGATGTTCCGCCTCGAAGCCCGCACCTCAACGCCCGCCTGGTTCAACCTGGCTCTGCCGTTGCTGGCCATCGGCGCGACATTGGTGCTGTGCAGCGGCCTCATTGCGCTGGCCGGTGCCGGGGTGATCGAGGCCTATGGCGTGATGTTCTCGGCGTCGCTGGGCGACAGCTACGCGATCACCGAAACGCTCGTGCGTGCAACACCGATGATCTTCACCGGGCTTGCCGTGGCGGTCGCCTTCCGCGCCAAATTCTGGAATATCGGCGCCGAGGGGCAGTTGCTTGCCGGTGCGGTGGCGAGCTGTGCGGTCGGCGCCATTCCGATGCCGGGGCCGCTTGCCATGCTGCTGATGGCGCTCGCCGGCGCCGCCGCCGGTGCTGCGGTCGCCCTGATCCCGGCAACGCTGCGGGTGAAATTCAAAGTCGATGATGTCGTTAGTTCACTGCTGCTCAACTCGGTCATCTTCTACGCGTTGATGGCGCTGATCGAAGGCCCTTGGAAAGACAGTTTCAGCGGGTACCCGATCTCGCCGCCGATCGAGGATTCAGCGAATTTCCCGGTGCTGCTCGAAGGCACGCGGCTGCATCTCGGCGTCGTGGCGGCTTTCGTGGCCGCACCGGTCATCTGGTTCCTGATTGCGCGCACGACGCTCGGCTTCAGGATCAGGGTGATCGGCGAAAATCCCGAGGCCGCGCGCTATGGCGGCATCCATGTCGAGCGGGTGCTGATCTCGACGGCGCTGCTGTCCGGGGCGCTCGCCGGCCTTGCCGGCGTCAGCGAAGTCGGCGGCGTGCATTTCCAGGTGATGAGCGACATCTCGCCGGGCTATGGCTATTCCGGCATCGTCGTCGCCATGCTGGCGAGGCTCAACCCGCTTGGCGTGATGCCGGCGGCGCTGTTCCTCGCCGCCGTCATGACCGGCGCCGAGGCGATGTCGCGGGCCACCGGCGTTCCGGCCTTCCTCAGCGACGTCATCCAGGGCACCGCGCTGCTCGCCATGCTGGTGGCGCTGCTGTTCACGGCCTATCGCATCCGCCGCGTCGGAGCCGCATGATGAGCGTCGTGCTCGAACAGATTTTTCAGGTCGGCTTCCTCGCCGCGATCATCCGCATCGCCACGCCTTTGGCTTTCGCGACGCTGGGCGAGATGTTTTCGGAGCGGGCCGGCGTGCTCAATCTCGGCATCGAAGGCATCATGCTGTTGTCGGCGATGACCGGCTTCACCGCGACCAGCCTCAGCGGCAGCCTGTGGCTCGGCGTGCTTGCGGCGGTGCTGACCGGTGCGCTGATGGGTGCCGTGCATGCGCTGTTCACGGTGGCTCTCGGCCTCAGCCAGCATGTCTGCGGCATCGGCGTGACGCTGTTCTCGTCGGGCCTCGCCTATTTCCTTTACCGGCTGATCTTCGGCCAGCAATCGGTGCCGCCCAGCATCAAGAGTTTCGAAACGCTGCCGATCCCTGTTCTCTCCGACATCCCGGTGCTCGGACCAGCCGTGTTCAACCAGTTTTCGCTGGTCTACATGGCGATGGCAGCCGTTCCCCTTGCCGCTTTCGTGCTCTATCGGACTCCGTGGGGCCTGTCGGTGCGCATGGTCGGCGAAAATCCGCGCGCCGCCGATTCGGCCGGCGTCGGCGTCATCGCCGCTCGCTTCCAGGCGGTGATCCTTGGCGGTGCCCTGATGGGGCTGGCCGGGGCTTTCCTGTCGATGGTGCAGTTCAACGCCTTCACCTTCGGCCTCGTCTCCGGGCGTGGCTGGGTGGCGATCGCGCTCGTCGTCTTCGGCCGCTGGGATCCCTGGCGTTCGGCGGGGGCGGCACTGCTGTTCGCCTTCGTCGATGCCCTGCAACTGCGCATGCAGGCGAGCGGGCTCGGCCATATCCCCTATGAGGCGTTCCTGATGCTGCCCTTCATCTTCACCATCGTCGCCATGGCGGTGATGTCACGCAACGCCGTCGCGCCTTCGGCGCTCCTCAAGCCGTTCCGCCGCGAAGAACGCTGACAGGGCGGGGAAGGGAATTCTCAGCCACCGCTTAGCGCCCGCATCACATTCGGCAGCGCCGGCAGCGTCAGCAAAACCGTGCCCGCAAGCCAGATCGACGCGACGACGATGCTCCTGGGGCGCGCCGACCAGCGCTCGTAGAGAGCGGCCGGCACGCCGGCGAGCATGATGGTCATCGTCGACAGGATCAGCGCACTTGCCATGTAGACGATCTGGCTCAGGGGAGGCGCCCAGCCCGGATACCAGATCGGATAGAACAGGAACACCATCAGCACCCACGGCGAAAAGATGCCGTTGACGATGGCGACCGCCATGATCGGGACAAGACCGTTTCTGTCCATTGCCTCAACCCCCCTGCGAAGCCATCGGCGCAATGCCGAAATTGATCAGAAAGACGAGGTAGAACACGCGCAAGGCCATAAGCCAGAGCACGCTGAAGACGATCACCACCGGCTGGGTCAGGATCGACGGCGTAATGCTCCGCACGGCCCGCAGGAACGGGTCCGTGACACTCTTGAAGAAGCGCCAGATGTAGTTGTCCCAGCTTTCGGGCACGAAGAGGCGGAGCAGGAGACGCCCCATCAGAGTGTACATCACCGCGGCAAGGATGAAATTCGGGATGTGGAAATACCAATAGGACCAGAAATCGTTCATGTGGGAGTTTCCAAGCAGCGGCGGCGCCGCGTTATGCCAGCGACGCCTCCAAAATGAAAGCGGGGTCCGTCACCGGACCCCGCCTTGAGCGCCGATCGCTATGCGCGATCAGGCAGTCTTTTCTTCCATCATCTGCTTGCCGCGCGGCACACGGATTTCTTCGATGAAATCCTGCATATCCCGGGACGGCGCCCTGGTGAGAAGGCTGATAATGATCATCACGGCGAAGCCAACCGGCAGTCCGAAGGCCGCCGACGAAATGTTCTTCACGCCCCACCACAGTTCCATATTCGGCGTCGCCTTGTCGAAGTCGGCGCCGTACTGGGTCATGACAAGGTAGAAGATGGTGATGCCGAAGCCCGCGATCATGCCGGCGACCGCACCGGCCGAGTTGGCGCGCTTCCACCAGACGCCGAGCACCAGCGCCGGGAACAGCCCGCCGGCGGCAAGAGAGAAGGCCCACGACACCATCGACAGGATGTCCGACGGCTTGGTCGATGCGACGTAGGCGGCCAGCACGGCGACCATAACCAGCAGGATGCGGGACACGATCAGGCGCCGCGACGTCGGCGCATTCTGGTCGATCATCTTGTAGTAGATGTCGTGGCTGAGCGCGTTGGCGATGGCCAGCAGCAGGCCGTCCGCCGTCGACAGCGCGGCGGCAAGACCGCCGGCGGCGACGAGGCCCGAGATGACGTAAGGCATGCCGGCCATTTCCGGCGTCGCCAGCACGATCATGTCGGCGTTGAGGTTGATGTCGGCAAACGAAAGTGCCGTCACCCCCTTTTCGGCGCAGGCCGCGACGATCGCCGCGGTGTCGGTCGCCGCCTTGCCGCAGATCTGCACGAGCGTATTGTCGGCAGCGGCCCAGCGCATCATCCATCCGGCTTTCTCGGCGATGTTTTCAGGCGTCAGGCCCGACGCCACCAGGTCGAGCATCGTCCACTTGGCGAACGCCGCATAGGCGGGCGCAGTGAAGTAGAGGATGAAGATGAACAGCAGCGACCAGGCGACCGAAACACGCGCTTCACGCACCGACGGGGTGGTGAAGTAGCGCATCAGGACATGCGGCAATGACGCCGTTCCGACCATCAGGCAAAGGATGAGCAGGAAGTAGTTCTTGGCATCGTAGCCGCCATGCACGAATGGGGTGATGTGATGCACGGTGATGCCCTGCGCCGTCTCAAGCGCGGTGATGTTCGCCAGCGCCTGGCCTTGCATCAATTGTGGGATCGGCACGCCGGTTTTCACCGTCGACATCCAGATGACAGGGATGAGATAGGCGATGATCAGCACGATGTACTGGGCGACCTGCGTCCAGGTGACGGCGCGCATGCCGCCCAACATGGAGCACACCAGGATGCCAGCCAGTCCGACATAGACCGCGACGTTGAAGTCGATGCCAAGGAAGCGGGCCGAGATCAGCCCGGTGCCGAAAATCTGCGCGACCACATAGGTAAATGAACAGGAGAACAGAACGATTACGCCGATGAAGCGGGCAAGATTGCCGCCGTAGCGCGCCGACAGGAAGTCGGGAACGGTGTAAGCGCCGAACTTGCGCAGATAGGGCGCAACGAGGATGGCCACGAGCACGTAGCCGCCGGTCCAGCCGAGCACGAAGCCGAGACCATCATAGCCGAGCAGATAGAGCGAGCCAGCCATGCCGATGAAGGAGGCCGCCGACATCCAGTCGGCGCCGGTCGCCATGCCGTTGTAGAGCGCCGGTACGCGACGCCCGGCGACGTAATATTCACCAACGTGCATGGTGCGGCTCAGGACGCCGATCACGGCGTAGATGACGATGGTGAAGCCCATGAACAGGTAGCCGATGACAACATTCTCGACGCCCATGGCGCTCAAGACAGCCATCAGGATGATGAAGGCTATGAAGCCGCCGGTGTAGATGCCGTAGATGCGGCCGAGATTGGAGGTGAAGTCGCCTCCGCCTGCGGTGGTGGATGTCGTGTTAGCCATTGAAGTTCCCCCGATCAATCTTCATGGACGCCATGCTCTTCGTCGATCGCGTTCTGGCGCCGTGCGAACCAGAACAGCATGACGACGAAGGCGATGAGCGAACCCTGAGCGGCCATGTAGAAGCCGAGCGGAAAGCCAAAGATGACGATGGTGTTGAGTTGCTCCACGAACATGTGGATGACGTAACCGAAGAACACCCATAGGCCGAGCATGACGAACATGAGGCTCTTGGTCTTGTTCCAATAACTTATGCGGTCTGGCGTCGCCATAGCGTTGAACCCTCCCTAGGTTGGCAGCTTGCGAACCGTCTCGACCGCAAGGCGCCGTTTAAAGCTTGCCTCTTCCGCTGACGCGGAAGCCCTCCGGCATATGTCGCGGCCAAGCATAGAATCAGCCGACCGTAACTTTGGAGGAGTATCACTTTTTGTCGCGGCTGTTCATACGACTTTAGAATCGGTGAAAGGACTGGAGAATCGGTGAGAGGACTTGAATTGGCAAGAGGGCTGGCGGTGCGGCCTCGCGGAGGCTAAACGGTCAACATCGGTTGGAACCGAAGGGAGAGCGCCATGGGCCTGCTGAACGACCTGTTGCCCGCGTTCCTGCGCAAGCCGCAGCCGATCGGCAGCGTCGGCGAACTGGCTGACTTCATGGATTCGCGCGCCGCCTTCCTGGCGCAGAAAAGCATCGTCGAGTTCTGCCGCGTCAGGGCAGGGGTATACTGGCAGAAGCTGTTCAGCGAGAAGGAATTCCAGGCGGCGCTCAGCCATTCGCGCTGGCGCGCCTACCCTGCGTGTTACGCCATGATGGCGGAAATGGTGGAGGGTGCGCTGCGCGAACCTGCCGGCTTGCGCCAGCGAGGCCTGCCGGCGGCGCTGGAACAAGTCGCCTTGGCAAGCTTCTCCAAATATGCCGTTCCAGAGGGCTCACCCGCCACTTTCTGGGAAGACGCCACCGAACTCACCCGTCAGCGCCTCGCCGCCACCCAGATCGGTCCGCCGCGGCCGGTGCGCGAGATCCCCGAGCCGCTGGCACGAACGGTTTTCGAGATGGTCCCGATCCACCCCAATCTGCTGACCAACGATTACGACTATATCTTCAACTTCCTGAGAATGAATCTGCTGCGCGCGCATGAGGATTTCCTGGTGCAGGCCGACCGCAGCGCCCTCGTCGACCAACTGCTTGGCGCCGCGCGCAGCTGAGTTTGTTTACTGTCCGAGCGTCGCCGGCGATGCGAACATCAGGTCCCGCACCAGGTCGGGTGCCGACTGAAGGCGCTTAATGAGGCTCTTGAGCTGTGCCTGCTGATCGCGCGCCAGCGCATTGATCTCGACGCGGTTGGATACCGGTATACCGGCGTAGATGTCACGCGTCTGCTGAGCGAGCAGCAAGCCGACCAGCATGGCGTGACCGGCCAGCATCGCCTTCATGTCGGGCTCGCCGCCAATATCCAGGGCGATCAGTTGCTCGAGCCGGGCACGCGTGCTCCGCTCGCGGATGCCGTGGCGAATTGCAAGCGTGCGTGCGGTCGCGACGATTGGAAAAAGGCCATGCTTCTTGATGTCCAGCCGGCCATTTTCAAGCTGAAAGCCGCCAAAGACAGTGAAGGGACTGCCGGTCGTCATCTGCTCGCCGAGCAGTTTCGCGAACACCGGCTCGGCGTGGGCACGGTCATAGGCATATTCGATGAACTGCGCGGCCAGCGTGGTGTCGCCATGCACCGGCCGCAGGTCGTAGACGATATCGACGTTGAGCAGGTCCTGAGGCCGCAGGCGGCGAACCCAATCCTCGACGCGCCGCTTCCAGGTGGAGAGGCTACCGCGGAATGCGGCATTCGAGGCCATTACCCCGCCTTTGCAATACGGCACGCCTGAGACGTCGAGCATGTCGGCGAGCCTGGCGCCGAGTTTCTTGAACCAGCGGTCTTCGGGCCCATCCGGCTCGCCATCTGCGAAGACGATTGCGTTGTCCTGGTCGGGGGCCATCAGGCTTTCGCCACGGCCGCCTGAGCCGAGCACGAGCACGGCATAGGCGCAGGGCGGCGGGCCGTGACCTTCGATCTGCATCTGCTGTTCGGCAAGCACGGCGGCGCGGCGGGTAAGCGAGCAAAGTTCGTCGCTGATGATTTCCGCCACCACGCGCGGGTCGATCGCTTCGCCGATGAGCGATCGTACCACGCCCGGCAGCATCGACCAGCTGGCCGCCAGTTCGGCGGCGTCCCTGGCATGTTCGATCGTGTCGTCGAGATCGATGGCAGCGGCGGCGCGAAGCCTCAGCAGGTCGCGCGCCGAAAGCACGCCGACCAGCATGCCGCCTTCGTCGCGGACGGCGAGGTGGCGGACTTTCAGCCGATCCATGCGGCCGATCGCCCGATAAGCGAAGGCGGCGGCGCGGATGCTTATCAGCGGTCGCGCTGCGATGTTTCCGACCGGCATGTCAAAAGCCCGCTCGGCGTCGGACGATATGCGGCGCAGCAGGTCACGCTCGGTAACGATGCCATAATCCTCGATCGCTTGATCCGGCGTTCCACGCTCGGACACGAGGACAGAGCTGATCTTGCGCTTGACCATGAGGTCGATGACCTGCCTTGTCGGCTTGGTCGACTTCACCACCACTGGCGGGCTGCTCATCAGGCTGCCGACGCGATGGCGATAGGCATAGGGATCAACCGGCTGAAACGCGGGAGCCTGGGGTCGCGACACCGGTTCGGCCCAGCCGGCGCGATGGCCGGCTTCGAGAGCGTCCGAAAGGGCAAGGCAGGCAACCTCGGCCTCTCCAAGTGTTCGGATGTTGCGCTTGCGCAACTCCGGAATCAGCGCGGCAAAGATGTCTCCGGCCGCAATCGCATCGCCCAGAGCCGAATGCCGGCCGGTTATCTCCAGGCGAAGCCACCCGGCGATCGTTTCCAGCGAATGGTCTGCCAGATTGGGATTTGCTATGGTCGCAAGAAGCCGGACGCACAGCGCCCGAGGCTTTTTCCAGGGCAAGCGGGCGCGTCGGCATTCGCGCTCCAATACGGCCAGGTCGAAGCCGATCGAATGGCCAACGAGGATGCGGTCGCCGACGAACTCCTGGAATTGTGCCCATGCATCCGGGAAGCTGCCGGCTCCGTCAACATCGGCATCGGTGATGCCGTGGACGAGCGAAGCCTCGGACGGGATTGCTTCACCGGGATCGATGAGCAGATCGAGCTGAGCTTGCCGTACGACCTTGCCATGCGCGATGCCGATCGCGCCAATCTGGACCACGCGCGCCTTGGTGGCGTCGGGCCCGGTTGTTTCGGTGTCGACGGCGGCAGCCGCAATTGCTATCAGCGGTGTCGCGCCGCTCGCCGGCTTCAATTCCGTCTCCTTCGGCATAGCCGATAGCCTTCCTCTGCCGGATGTCTTGCCCAGACAACGCCTGTCCTAGACAGCGCCTGTCGATGCCGGAAAGGTTCGATTCTGCTTTGCCATGCAACATAGAGCGCGCCGGCGGGCCGCGTCGATGGCCGAAGTCAGGCTATGGCGTTCGCAATGTTGCGCCGGGGAGTTGCGCGCCTGCACGTCCAGGCGGCACATTCGCCTTAAAGTGATTTGATACGGTCGCAGCGCTCGCACATTGTCGGCGAGCTTGCTGCCGAGGGCGCCGATGGATGAGATCAGGCGGGTTGCTGTGGGGTGCATCGGGCGCGCCGTCATGTTCGGCTCGCTTGCCATTGGCTGTGTCATGGTCGGATTCTCCTTCAACCCGGTGTCTGCATTTCGCTCCGGCGCGTTCCTCACGCTGACCATGGTTCTGGCGCTGATGTGGAAAGCCACGACCGCAGCCTTCAAAAATCCCAAGCACACCGAAGTCTGGCTCTACCTCGATGAGAAATCGCGCCCAGCCGATGCCTCGGCACGACGGGTGTTCGGCACCATCATGGGCGACGTTTATAGACTCTACGCCCGGATCGCGCTCGGCGTCGCGGTCGGGTTCTTCCTTGTGTCGCTCGTGCTGATGCTGTTCGGCCTGGAAGCTTACAGGCCGCCCGCCAACTAGGCGGCCGCTCCGCCCATCCCTGCCCGCCCGCACGACCGGGCGTTTTGCCATCGGGCCGATCGGCCTCGGAAAGTGCCGCGCTAAGCAGCAAACAAACCAAATTGTCCTCAGGTTGGAGAAAAACATTCTAAGGATCGCTGGAAAATAGCACTCGACAAAGTCTACTGATTTAATAGATTAACTGCCGAGACGGAGGTCGATATGTCCTATTTCCAGAACGCCCACACTGCCCGCCAAAGGCTCGGTTCCGAGCAGACTTGGCGGCCGGCCTATGCGGGCGCCTTTGCCTATCTCGTCTTTGCCCTTGCGTTCGTATTCACCGGGGCGGTCGTTCTGGGTTTTGTTCCCTGACTATGGAGCCCGCGCGTCATCGGGCCTGACTAAAGGGATAGCTGTCTGCCGTTTCGCGATATCGGAGTTGAATGAACCGAGTCCCGGTGCGCTTTCGCGCGCTTGACCCCAACGTGATGGAGGAGATGGCAATGCCGTTCGAGTTCACGCATGTTCCCGGTAAAACTCACCCGGCCGACCCAACCGCGCCGTTTTTCTACGATTTCGCGGAAACAGCGACAAAGCTGTCGCTGATCGAGGACATCGGTTTCCAGAAAATCGTCGTCGACGATCCGGCCGGGCTGCTGACCAATATGGATATTGCCGCCCGGGCGCTGGACCGCACTTCTTCGCTCGAGATCGTTCTCACGCATTGGGCTGGTGTGATCGACCCGACGGTGGCGGCACGGCAATTGGCGGCCCTCGACGCGAAAAGCGGCGGTCGGCTGTCGCTCAGGATGCTCAGCGAGCCGCTGAACGACGACGATGCCGAAACACGCCCGGTCGGTCATACGGTTGTCTGGCAGCGCATCGATGAATATCTGGTGCTGCTGAAACGGTTGTGGTCGAACGACAGGCCGTTCGACCATGAAGGCGCCTTCTACAGCGTCAGCGGCGGCTATGTGCCGCGCAAGGGGCCGCGTAGCGCCGGCGTGAGCATCCGCATGGGGGGACGGTCCGGAACGGCGCTCAGGGTCGCCGGGCGGCATGCCGATGTCTTCGAGCTGACGCCGGGTTCGCTCGACGAGATCCGGCAACTGATAGAGCGGGTTCGCAATGCCGCCGCCGAACACGGTCGGGCCGGCAAGCTGCGTTTCGCGCTCCCCGTCCGGATCCGTTCGGAGGGCAACGCTTCCTGCCAGAAGGCGGTCGAATTTGTCGGGCCGCCGACACAAGTCGCGCTTTCCCTGCTTCCTTATGCTGCCCTGGGAATCGAGGAGTTCATGATCGTCGGTGTCGACAGGCCGGGCGGCATCGCGGCGGCGGGCCGCGAGGTGATCGCGCTGCTGCGCAATTCGCTGACGCGCCGCGAGGCCGATGTCCCTCAGCCCGGCGCGTTTGCGCGTCGCGTGATCCGCGAAGCACGCGCCGGCTGAGCGCGTGCTATGCGCTTTGTGGTCGCCAACCCGAAGCGCGTGGCCATTGCCGACCTTTCCACATCAGCACCATGAAGTAAGGCCCGCCAACCAGGGCAGCAAGCAAACCCGCCGGAATCTGCCACGGGAAAATCAGCATCCGGCCGGCCCAGTCGGCCGAGACAAGCATCATCCCGCCAAGCATCGCGGAAGCGAAAAGCTGCGGCAACGCGCGTTGAAGACCGAGCATGCGGGCCAGGTGCGGCGCCATCAATCCGACGAAGCTCAGCGGCCCGATGACCAGCGTGGCTATTGTCGTCGGCACCGAGATAAGCACCAGGAGGACGACCCGCACGCGAAACAGGCCAAGCCCGAGCCCGCGCGAGGCGGCTTCTCCAAGCGGCAGGATTTTCAGCCAGCGGCTGGTGAGGGGCACGATGGCGAGCAGAGCAGTCGCCGTCACGGCAGCGATTGAGGCATCGGCGGCGGTGGCTCGGTAGGTGGAGCCGGACAGCCAGCCGATCAGCGTATCGAGCCGAGGATCGCCGCTGGCGAGCATCACCGCCGAGAATGCCGACGCCATCGTCGCCACGGCGACCCCGGAAAGCAGCAACCGATCAGGCGCGAGGGGCTGCCGGCGGGCGGTCGGCGAAACCATCGCCAGGCTGACCAGCGCCCCGACGAGACCGGCCGCGATCATCGCCGGACGGTTGACATCAGAAGTCGCGACGAAGAGCAGCAGTATGCCTAGCGAGGCGCCGCCTGAGATACCCAGCACCTCGGGCGCCGCCATCGGATTGCCGGTCATCCGCTGCATCAGCGTGCCGACCACGCCAAGCATCATGCCAGCGCAAACCGCGACGACGATGCGAGGCGCTCTGAGCGGCAGCAGGTCGGCAAGTTCGGCGGCCGAGGCCACGTGCCAGCCGGTCGCGCCTCGCCCGATGACAAGCGCGGCGCAGAGAAGAAGCGCCATCGCGACGAGCCCGAGCAGCAGACAGGGCCACCCGCTGCGCCTGCGCACGGAAGCCAGCATGGTGCCGTCCCGATCCGGGCTGGTGCGCAATTTCGGCAGGAGAAGAAACAGCAGCGGCGCACCGAGGAAAGCAGTCGCCACGCCTGCCGGGATTTCGGAGGTAAACGGCAGGACCTGCACCAGCCGGTCGGTCAGCCACAACAGCATGGCGCCCGCAAGCGGCGCCCAGATCATGCGCTGGCGCAGGGTCCGTGCGCCGGCGAGCCTGACCAGCGCCGGCGCCGCAAGCGCCACGAAGCTGATGACGCCGACGGCTGCGACCACCATGCTGCTCAGAGCGACGGCGACGGTCATCCCGGCCAGCCGTGTCATCGCGGGATTCGTTCCGAGGCTTTCGGCTCCCTCGTCGCTCAGGTCGAGAAGCCGCAGCGGCCGGAGCAGAAGGAAGGCGGCAATGCCGGCCATCGCCAGCCATGGCGCGAACCCGAGCACTACGGCATCGCCGTTCTGGATCAGCGAACCGCTCTGCCAGATGAAGAGCTCCTCGGAATATTCGCGGTTTGCCGCCATCAGCAGGGCGCTCGCCGAACTGCATGTGAGGCTGACCACCAGGCCGGAAATGATGATCGCGACCGGCGAGAAACTCCGGCCCCGGGCCAGAGCCAAAACCGCCAGCGTCGACAGGGCGCCGCCGGCGAGCGCCATCCATTCGCGACCTTGCTCCAGCAGCCACGGCGCGTAGAGCGTGGCGATCGTCAGGGCGACGGTGGCGCCTGCATTGGTGCCGATGGTCGTCGGCTCGGCGAGCGGATTGCGCAGCAGCTGCTGGAGCAGCGCGCCGGTCAGGCCGAGCGCCGCGCCGGCCAGCAGGCTGATCGCCAGGCGCGGCAGGAAGGCATGCCGGTAAAGCAGCTGCCGCGGATCGGAAAAGTCGGTCGCCACGAGCGACTGCCACCACATGTCGGCGGGCAACAGGCGCAAAAGCCCGGCAGCGGTGAGATAGGCGGCGAGCACCGCCGGCAGGCCGACGAGGGCGACGAGCATCCCTGCCTTGAAACGAGCACGATGGCTGGCCGTGGACTGCATGATGGTCATGCCCGGGCCAAAACCGTCGCAAAACGGGCAGCGGCGGCCAGCCCGCCGAACGGCCATACCGGCGGGATTGTCCTGACGTTGCCGGCCTTGACACAGGGAAGGTTCGCCCAGAGGCTGCTCTGGTCGATCCTGATCTTCACATGCGGCGGGATCGGATCGAGGGAAATCACGCGGGCCTCGCCGATCGCAACCAGCTCTTCGATGCCCAGCATGGAAAAGCCCCAGCTATCGGTCGGCGCCGTCCAGGCGTTGGTGAGGCTCAACCTGTCGAGCACGTCCTGGAACAGACTGCCCTTGCCGTAGACACGGACGTGACGGTCGTCGAACATGCTGATCACCGCGAGCGGCTGTTTTGCCCGTTGTGAAAAACGTGCCCTGATCTGGGCGATGGCCGCCGCCGTCGCCTGGATGAGGCGCTGAGCTTCAGCCTCGCGGCCGAGTTTTGAGCCAAGTTTCAGCGTCTCATTCTCGGCCTGGCGATAAGGCGCTTCGGTGCCATCGTAGAAGGGCACCGTATGCAGCGGCGCGATCCGCCTGAACGGAGATTCGTCCAGCCCATAGCCATAGGCACCGGTGATAAGGTCGGGCTTGAGTTCGAGGAGCAGTTCGAGATTGGGCTCGCCGCGCGAGCCGAGATCGAGGCAGCCGGCAGGAAGAGCCGGTCCCGCGACCCAGTCGCGGTAACCTTTTGAGTCGGCGACCGCCACCGGGCCGATCCCGAGCGAGATGACCATCTCGGCCGAGGTCCATTCGAGGCAGGCGATGCGCGGCGGCGGAGCGGCATGCGCCGGGCCGCCGCGCAGGCCTAGGCTCGTCGCGGCCAGGCCGGCCAGGCACCGGCGCCGCGTCAGTGGCGCCAATTGGGTCCGGGCCTGCACGCGCGGGTCACCATGTGTACTTCACCGAGCGGTTGATCCGGCGACCCTCGCCATAAAAGCAGCCGAAGCTTTCCGCGTAGCAGGAGGCGACATAGCGCTTGTCGAACAGATTGCTGACATTGAGGTTCAGCTCGGCGTTCCTCCATTCGTAGTGGAGTGCGGCATCGACAAGCGTGACTGCCGGCACTTTGAAAGTGTTGGCGTCGTCGCCGAAGGTCGAGCCGACATAGCGGATGCCGGCGCCGAGCCCGAAGCCTTCCAATTTGCCGCTGCCGACGGTGTAATTCGCCCACAGCGAGGCCGCATGCTCCGGCACGCCGAATGGGGTGTTGCCCTCATCGCTGATTGTCTCGCCACTATCGTCATCGACGGTGATCGAGGTGGCCTTGGTGATCTCGGTGTCGAGATATGTATAGGCCGCCCGGAAATCGAAGCCTGAATCGAGGCTCGCAACAGCTTCCAGCTCGATGCCGCGCGACCTGATCTCGCCGGTCTGGAAGATGTCGTTGGGCGCGCCAACACCGCCATAGCGTACGACATTCTGCCGGGCCAGGTCGAACGCCGAAACGGTGACGAAGGCGTTCCAGCCGACCGGCTGGTATTTCAGCCCGACCTCGTACTGCTTGCCGGTTTCGGGCACGAGCGGATTGCCGTTGCTGTCGGGGCCGGACACCGGCTGGAACGATTCGGAATAGCTGACATAAGGGGCAAGGCCATTGTCGGCGAGATAAAGCAGACCGGCGCGGCTGGTGAAGGCGTCGTCCTTCTGGCGGGGACCGAAAGCGCCGGCCAGATTGTCGTGGACTTTCGCGTCGGCCCAGTCCTGGCGGCCGCCCAGCGTCAGTCGCCAGTTGCCCAGCTTGATCTGGTCCTGTGCGTAGAGGCCGACCTGCGATTGGGTGGTGTCGGTGTCGGTATAGGGCGTCATTTCGCCGACCGGGTAGCCATAGGCCGGGTCGAATATGTTGAAATCATCGTCGGTCATATCGTTGCTGGCGGCATAGTCGCGGTAGGTGTAGCGCTTGTAGTCGAGGCCGAGAAGCAGCGTGTGGGCGAGCGGCCCGGTGTCGAAATCGGCCTGCGCCTGGTTGTCGATGGTCACGCCGCTGAGCCTGCTGCCGCCGGCATCGGCATAGCGGGAATAATCGCCCTTATCATTCAGAAGCCCGCCGCCGAAGACGCCTTCCTCATAGTGCTTCAGATAGACGTAGCGGGCATGCTGGCGAACCTGCCACGTCTCGTTGAGGCGGTGATCCAACTCGTAACCGATCGACGCCTGGTCGTTGTCGTAGGTGTCGAAGCCCGGTTCGCCGACGAACATGCTGTTCGGCAGGTATTTTCCGTCCCTGCCCGGCCTGATCGTGCCGTATGCCGGCAGATACTGCATCGCCCAGCCGGACCGGTCGCGCTGATAGTTGGCGAGGATGGTCAGGCTGGTATCGGCATCGGGCTGCCAGGTCAGCGCCGGCGCGATGAAGATGCGGTCGTCCTCGACGAAGTCTGTCTGCGTATCGCCGGTGTGGGCGGCGCCGGTGAGGCGGAACAGCAGCGACTTGTCGGCGTTGACAGCCCCGCTGAAGTCGAACTTTCCTTCATAGCGGTCGAAGCTTCCGGCGCCGAGCTCAACCTCGCGGAGGTTCTCCTCGGTCGGACGCTTGCTGACATAGTTGATGATGCCGCCAGGACTTGCCTGGCCGTAAAGAACCGATGCCGGCCCGCGCAGGATTTCGTAGCGTTCGGCACCGTAGGAATCGAGCGCCGTGAACAGCGTGAAATTGCTTTCCTTGAGCTGCAGCCCGTCCTTGTAGAAGACGCCGCTGGAGTTCGAAATGCCGCGTATCTGCAAGCCGTGGCCACGATTGTCGGTGCCGTAGAGATTGCCGGTTGCGCCTGGCGTATACCGCAGCGCGCTGTTCAGGCTGTCCACCGCCTGCGCTTCCATCTGGTCTTTGGTGATGACCGATATCGACTGCGGCGTCTCGATCAGCGGTGTTTCGGTCTTGGTAGCGGTGGAGCCCTGGGTGGCGACATAGCCGTCGACCGTCCCAAAGGCGCTTTCGACGCGTTCCTGAATATTGATCGGGTCGAGAGTGGTGGTCGCCTCCTGCGCGACGGCGTGACCGCCGCCAAGCAGCACCGGCAGCGACATCGCCGCGACCAGCAGGTTTCGGCGCGCAGTCACTTCGCTTTGAGTTCTTCCGCGACCTGAACCAACGACCATCTCGGCGCGCTCCACATTTCGTGTTTCGACGCAAATCCGGCGCGTCACGACATTTTGTTGACTCAAAAAGTCATCTTCATTGTTGACTAGTAAACTCATGTTTCATAGTCAACCGGACATCGGCGCCCGCAAACCGGATTGCCGAAAACCGGATTTCGAAATGCGCGCAAAGCTGGAGTGAGGCCGAGACGGTGGCAGGAATTCATGCCCAGACTGCCTTCCATGTCGAAGCGGTGCGGTTCGCTGTCGGCGAGCGGACGCTGCTCGGTCCCGTCACACTCGAGTTGCAACGCTCGCGCGTCTATGGGCTGATCGGGCACAACGGCTCGGGCAAGTCGACGCTGATCAAGCTCCTGGCGCGCCAGCAGCCGGCAAGCTCGGGCGGCATAACCTTCGCGCAGCGGCCGCTGGTGCAGTGGGGCGCGCGTGAACTGGCGCGCGCGCTCGCCTATCTGCCGCAGACGACGCCGGCGGCGACCGGCCTGACGGTGCGCGAACTGGCGACGCTCGGCCGCTATCCCTGGCATGGCGCGCTCGGTCGTTTCGGGCATGAGGACAGGCGCCATGTCGAGGAGGCGCTTGTCCTGACCGATATGGCTGACTTCACCGACCGGCTGGTCGACGAATTATCCGGCGGCGAGCGCCAGCGCGCATGGCTGGCCATGCTGGTGGCGCAGAATGCCGGCGTCATGCTGCTCGACGAGCCGATCTCGGCGCTCGACATCGCCCATCAGGTCGAGGTGCTGGGGCTGGTCAGGGACCTCAGCCGCAAGCGCGACCTGTGCGTCGTCGTCGTGCTGCACGATCCCAACATGGCGGCGCGCTACTGCGACGAATTGATCGCGCTGAAGGACGGCAGGCTGCTGACGCGCGGCACGCCGGACCAGATCATGCAGGGCGACGTGCTCAAAGGAATTTTCGGTGTCGAGATGGGCGTGTTTGCGCACCCCGTCACCGGCCAGCCCATCGGCTATGTGCAATGAGGCCACTGTGAGAATAAGGAAGAAGCCCTTGTCCAGACATGGTTTGTTCGCGGCGTTGCTCGCATCCGCCATCCTGTCGGCCGGCGGCGCAGCCGCCCAGGAGCAACCGGGCGCGGCCCCGGCGATCGAGGCGCCGGCTCCAGTGCCTGGGCAGGCTGCGCCAGACGCCGCCGCGCCACCGGCGACGCAGCCCGGCGTGACAACACCTATCGAGACAACGCCTACCGAGACTGGCCCTTCGACGGCAACGTCCCTGACCCTGCCGCGTGACCTGTCGCCATGGGGCATGTTCATGGCGGCCGACATCGTCGTGAAAGCGGTGATGATCGGGTTGGCTTTTGCGTCCTTCGTCACCTGGACGATATGGCTGGCCAAATCGCTGGAGATCCTAGGCGGCAAGCTGCGCGCCCGCCGCGCGGCACAAGCGATCGGCAATGCCGCGACGTTGAACCAGGCCGGGCGCGCGCTTGGCCATAATAACGGTCCTGGCGCCCTGCTGGTGCGGGCAGCCGAGGAAGAGACCGCGCTTTCGGCCGGCTCGCTCGACCATGTGTCCGGCGACGGGCTGAAGGAACGGGTCACCTCGCGCCTGTCGCGCATCGAGGCGGCGGCGGCGCGGCGCATGTCGCGCGGCACCGGCGTGCTGGCGACAATCGGCTCGACCGCGCCCTTCGTCGGCCTGTTCGGCACCGTCTGGGGCATCATGAACGCCTTCATCGGCATCTCGCAGGCGCAGACCACCAACCTCGCCGTCGTTGCCCCGGGCATTGCGGAAGCCTTGCTGGCCACGGCGATGGGCCTTGTCGCGGCGATCCCGGCGGTGGTCATCTACAACGTCTTCGCGCGATCGATAGCCGGCTACAGGCAGATCCTTGCCGATGCGTCGGCAGGGGTCGAGCGGCTGGTCAGCCGGGATCTGGATTTCCGCACGGTCGCGCCGGCAAAGCAGATGGCCGCGGAATGAACACGGAGCGACGCCATGGCGGCTAGAATTCGAGAGAACATCGACGGCGATCTCGAGGAAAATCACGAGATCAACGTCACGCCGTTCATCGACGTGATCCTGGTTCTGCTGATCATCTTCATGGTCGCGGCGCCGCTGGCGACCGTGGATGTCAATGTCGACCTGCCGGGCTCGACCGCAACGCCTGCGCCTCGACCGGAGACGCCGCTGTTCCTGACGCTGAAGAACGATCTCAGCCTGGCGATCGGCAACGACAGCGTGCCGCGCGCAGCCTTCGCCGCCGCGCTGGTCGGCAGGACAAAAGGCGACAGGCAGACGCGCATCTTCCTGCGCGCCGACAAGGCGGTCGGCTACGGCGAGCTGATGGAGGTGATGAACCTTTTGCGCGGCGCCGGCTATCTGAAGATCGCGCTGGTTGGCCTCGGGACAGCGCCCGGCGATGCCGCGGCGCCGCAAGTCGGAACCGGCCAATAATGTCGCCGGCGGCCGCCCTGCCGATGGCCGATCAGCGGCGTTTCGGCGCGCGCGAGATCGCCTGGTGGGCGGGCGCGGCTGCGCTGGTCCTGATGGCGCATGCCGCGGTCGGCTATGCGATGCAGAGCTGGCGCCCGGCCGAGCCCGATGGCGGGCCGCCGCAGGCGCAGGTGATCGAGCTGTCGCCAATGGCGCTCACGCCGGCCGAGCCGGCGCCGATATCGGATGAGATAGCGCCCGATCAGCCGGGCCCGGCCGAGGAGCCCGAGATAACCGAAACGGAGCCTCCGCCCGAACCGCCCGTCGAGCAGGCCGAGCCGGTCACCGAGCCATCGGAGGCCGCTCCGGCCGACACGGTCGAGCCGACCCCGCCGACAGTGGCCGAACGGGTCGACCAGCCGCCGCTCGAGGAGGTCGTGCCCGAAATTGCCGAAGCCGTCACGCCGGAAGTGGTCGTTCCGCTGCCGCAGCCGAAACCGGTCGACAAACCCGTCGAGGCCAAGCCAAAGAAACAGGCAAAGACTGAGGTAAAGGAGCCGGCTGAGGTCAAGGCGAAGAAGCCTGTCAAAGAAGCCAAAAAGCGTCCGAAAAAGGAAAAGGCCGCACCGCCGCGGACGACGGCCAGTGTCGCTGCGACATCCGCAGCCAGGGCGGCCGCCCCGAAATCGACCAAAGCAGCGGCTGCGAGATCCGGCGTGAGTCCGGACAGGTGGAATTCGCGGTTGCGTGCATGGATAAGACGGCACACAAACTATCCAAGGGCGGCGAAGGCCCGGCGCGCTGAAGGCAGTCCGAGCGTGACCTTCACGATCGACGGATCCGGCCGGGTCCTGTCCGCCCGGCTGGCTCGTTCCTCTGGCGATCCAGACCTCGATAGCGCGGCGCTCAGCGCATTACAGGGCGCGTCGGTGCCGGAGCCGCCGCCGGAACTCGGCTCCCGCATAACCCGCACCGCGCCATTCTCGTTCGCCCTGCGCAACTAAGTTCCTCGGCACAGTGATTTTGACAGGTCTGGGCCGGCAGCGCACGTCGACAATTCGGTCCAGTGGCAAACCGCCAACCTCTAGGATTAGCCGAATCATCCTCCACTTCGTCATCCCAGGGCGGAGCAAGGAGCGAAGCGACGCGGCGCAGACCCTGGAATCCATTCCGTGATATCAGCCGAAGAATGCAGCGGCTCAGAAGTGGCCGGCCTCTTGCCTATGTCGTCTGTCTGTCACATACCGGCCATATACATCGATAGTTCCGGATTTTAGGATATATGGATAAGAACGCCGCTCTTCTCGCACTGGCAGCGCTTGGCCAGGACACCAGGCTCGAAGTGTTTCGCCTGCTGGTGCGGGCGGGCGCAGACGGTGTGCCTGCCGGGGAGATCGCCTCGCGCCTCGGTGCAGTGCAGAACACCATGTCGGCGCATCTGAAGGTTCTCGACCATGCCGGCCTGGTCCGCGCCGAGCGCGACGGCCGGACAGTCCGTTACGTCGCCGACATGACCGGCTTTCGCGATCTGCTCGCCTATCTCATGGAGGATTGCTGCAACGGCGCGCCAGAACTCTGCCAGCCGGTCATTCAGGCCGTGACTTGCAACTGTTAGAAGGGAGGACCACCCCATGAATGACCCATACAACGTGCTTTTCCTGTGCACCGGCAATTCGGCACGGTCGATCCTTGCCGAGGCGATCCTCAACCGTGTCGGCGCCGGCAAGTTCAGGGCCTATTCGGCCGGATCTCGGCCGAAGGGAGAGGTCCATCCCTACGCGCTCCAGCTGTTGAAAACCCTTAACCACGACACCTCCTTCGCCCGCTCAAAAGACTGGCAGGAATTCGCGGCTCCTGGCGCCCCGGAGATGAATTTCGTTTTCACGGTGTGCGACAACGCGGCCAATGAAGCCTGCCCGGTCTGGCCGGGACAGCCGATGACGGCGCATTGGGGGGTGCTCGACCCGGCCGTCGTGGACGGCACCGACGCCGAAAAGCATCTGGCCTTTGCCGAAGCCTATCGCATGCTCAACAACCGGATCTCGATCTTCGTCAGCCTGCCGATGAACACCATCGACAAGCTCGCCCTGCAGAAACGGCTCGATGAAATCGGCCGCGATTTGCCGAAGGCCGGCTGATATCATGGCGGCCGACCTGTCCCGCCGCATCGTCGCGGAAGCGCTCGGCACGGCGATGCTCGTTGCGACGGTCGTCGGGTCCGGCATCATGGCGGATCGTCTGACGGATGATGTGGGTCTCTCCCTGCTCGGCAACACGCTGCCGACTGGAGCGATTTTGGTGGTGCTGATCACCATACTCGGACCGATTTCCGGGGCGCATTTCAATCCGGCGGTGACGCTGGTTTTTGCGCTGCGGCGGGAAATCGAAGCGAACGCTGCCCTGACCTATGTGATCGCCCAGATTGTCGGCGGCGTCGCCGGAACGCTGCTGGCGCACGCCATGTTCGAACTGCCGATCCTACAAATCTCGCAAACCGTGCGGACCGGAAACGGACAATGGATTGCGGAGTTGGTGGCCGCCTTCGGCCTGGTCTTCACCATTCTGGCCGGCCTTCGCTTCCATTCGGATGCCATCCCCTGGCTGGTCGGCCTCTACATCACGGCGGCCTATTGGTTCACGGCCTCGACCTCGTTTGCCAATCCGGCAGTCGCCATCGCGCGGGCGGTTTCCAACACCTTCGCGGGCATCCGACCGATAGACCTGCCGGCGTTCATCGTCGCCGAGCTGCTGGGCGCGCTGCTTGCCATGGCCTTGGCAGGATGGCTGCTCGCTGAGCCCAAGCCAATCAGACAGATGAGAGCCGCGAAATGACCATCACCATCTACCACAACCCCGACTGCGGCACCTCGCGCAACACGTTGGCGATCATTCGGCAGTCCGGCGAAGAGCCTGATGTGATCGAATATCTGAAAAACCCGCCGTCGCGCGAGCGGCTGGTCGAGCTGATCAAGGCGATGGGGATGACGCCGCGCGAATTGCTGCGCGAGAAGGGCACGCCGTACGCCAAGCTCAATCTCGGCGACCCCAAATGGACCGACGACGAGATCGTCGATTTCATGCTGGCGCATCCGATCCTGATCAACCGGCCGATCGTGGTGACGCCGCTTGGCACTATGCTTGCTCGGCCGTCCCAAGCGGTTCTCGACATCCTGCCCAATCCTGAGATCGGGCCGTTCACCAAGGAAGACGGCGAAATCGTCATCGACGCGCAGGGCAAGCGCGTTGCCTGACCAATTGCCTGAAGACTCATTGCCGAACGTCGACGAAGACCTGTTCCGGCCGATCGACCTGCAGGCGCTGCTCGACGTGCCGCGGTCGATCCAAAAACCTCGCGTGCTGATGCTCTACGGCTCGCTGCGCGAGCGGTCCTACTCCCGGCTCGCGACGGAGGAGGCCGCTCGCATTTTGCGCCGCCTCGGCGCCGAAGTGCGCATCTACAATCCTTCCGGCCTGCCGCTGCCGGATTCGACCTCGGCCGACCACGCCAAAGTCCAGGAGCTGCGAGACCTGTCGATCTGGTCGGAAGCGCAGGTCTGGTGCTCGCCGGAGCGGCATGGCTCGATGACCGGAGTGATGAAGGCGCAGATCGACTGGCTGCCGCTCTCGGCCGGCGGCGTCAGGACCACGCAAGGCCGCACGCTCGCGGTGATGCAGGTGTCTGGCGGCTCGCAGAGTTTCAACGCCGTCAACCAGCTTCGTCTCCTCGGCCGCTGGATGCGGATGGTCACCATCCCCAACCAGTCGTCGGTGGCCAAGGCTTTCAACGAGTTCGACGAGGCCGGCCGGATGAAGCCGTCGCCGTACTACAACAGGATCGTCGACGTGATGGAGGAGTTGATGAAGTTCACGCTGCTCCTGCGCGATCGGTCCGCCTATCTCACGGACCGTTATTCAGAGCGTGTCGAAAGCGCCGAAGCGGTTGCCGAGCGGGTCAATCAGCGGTCGATTTGAGAGCGGGTGTGGTTGCTAATTCGATAATTTTCGAAATAGTTATTGACGCGGCGTTGTCTCAGCGCTACCTTATTTCCATGAAACTCGAACAAGCAGCAAAACAGCTCGAAGCGCTCGGCAATCCGACGCGGCTGAAGCTTTATCGCACGCTGGTGCGGGCAGGCGAAACCGGGAGACCGGTCGGTTATCTCCAAGAAGCCCTCGGCATCGCTGCGTCGACGCTGTCGCATCATCTGCACCGGCTCATCCTGACCGGCCTGGTCACCCAGGAACGCCAGGCAACGACGCTGATTTGCCGTGCCAATTACCCTGTGATGAACGATCTCCTTGGCTTTCTTGCCGATGAATGTTGTGCCGATGCCGCATGCGGCCCGGCTGTCGGGGAGGCGGCTGCATAACTCTTTTTTTGACTGGTATTTCTATAATCCTAGAAACATAGAAGGGGTGTCATGGTTTCTGAAAACGATCTTCCGGTCGCCATCATAGGCGGCGGACCTGTCGGCCTGGCGGCCGCCGCCCAACTTGTCATCAGCCGCGGCCTTCCGGTCAAGGTTTACGAGGCAGGTTCCGCGGTCGGCTCGAACCTTCGGGATTGGGGTCATGTCCGGGTTTTCACGCCATGGCGCTATTGTGTCGATGCGGTCGCCCGAAAACTTCTCGAGAGCCACGGCTGGCAAATGCCCGAGCCGGAGGCGTTCCCCACAGCGGATGAAATCGTCGACCAATATCTCGCGCCGCTGCCAAAGCTTGCCGAACTTGCGCCGTCGATCGAGACCAGTGCCCGCGTTGTCGCCATTTCCCGCTGGGGAGCCGACAAGGTTCTGAGCAAGGGGCGACAGACGCGGCCGTTCATGCTGCTGGTCGAAACGGCGAACGGCACGCGCCGGGACAGCGCGCGTGCCGTCATCGATGCGTCCGGCACCTGGCAGACGCCGAACCCTCTTGGCGCCGGCGGCTTGCCGGCCGAAGGCGAGAGGGAATTTGGCGACCGCTTCGCCTACGGCATCCCAAATGTTCTCGGCCGCGACCGTCATCTCTATGCAGGTCGCACGACATTGGTGGTCGGCGCCGGCTATTCCGCTGCCAATGCCTTGCTGGAATTGGCAGAGCTTGCGCAAACCGAACCGGGCACTTCGGCACTATGGGTGACGCGCAGCACCGACCTTGTCCGCATCTACGGCGGCGGCGATGCCGACGCCCTGCCGGCGCGGGGCGAGCTTGGCTCCGATGTACGACAACTCGCTGAGAGCGGCCGCGTGCGGCTGGTGACCGGCTTTGCCATTGTTGCAATCCGTGAGGTCGACGGCCGCCTCGCTGTCGAAGGCCGGACAAAGGATGGGTTGCGCACGCTCGGACCCGTCGACCGGATCATCGCCGCGACGGGGCAGCGGCCCGATCTCGCCTTGACCCGGGAGCTCCGGCTGGACCTCGATCCGTGGCTCGAAGGCGTCAAGGCGCTCGGACCGCTCATCGATCCCAACGAGCACTCATGCGGCGATGTCCCGCCGCATGGTCATCGCGAGCTCAGCCACCCCGAGCCCGATTTCTACACGGTCGGGGTCAAAAGCTACGGCCGGGCGCCGACATTCCTGCTGCTGACCGGCTACGAGCAGGTCCGCTCGGTCGCCGCGGCGCTCGCCGGCGACATGGCGGCCGCCGATGCCGTGCAGCTGGTGTTGCCCAAAACCGGCGTCTGCACGGTGCCGGTATCACTGTCAGGCGTGTCGTCCCAAAATTGCTGCGGCGGACCGGCGCCGGCTGCTGTCGACGCCTGCTGTGTCGACGATGCCAAGGCAAAGGCGAGCGGCAAGTCGGGCTGCGGCTGCGGCAGCACGCAAGCAGTGCGCAGCGACGATCTCGAGATCGCCGCTCAATGAGCGACCGGAAAATCCCGGCTGCCGCGCTCTGGGCGTTGGGGCTGACGCAGATCATCGGCTACGGTACGCTCTATTACAGTTTTAGCATCCTGGTGCCGTCGATCGCGCGTGAGCTCGCCTGGCCGGAACAATGGGTTTTCGGCGCCTTGTCGGCGTCGCTGCTGGTGGGTGGACTGTTTGCGCCGACAGCGGGGCGCTGGGCCGATCGTTTCGGCGCCGGCCGCGTGATGGCCTTTGGCTCGCTTGCTGCCGCAGCAGCGCTTGTGGCTTGCGCGGTTGCACCCGGCCGGGTGAGCTTCGTGCTGGCCTTGATGGCGATGGAACTGGCGTCTGCCTTCGTGCTCTACAGCGCCGCTTTCGTCGCGATCGTCCAGATCGGCGGCGCCAGGGCGCAGCGCAGCATCACCCATCTGACGCTGATCGCCGGCTTCGCCTCCACCCTGTTCTGGCCGCTGACGGCAGCACTGCACGAATACCTGAGCTGGCGCGAGGTCTATCTGGCCTTTGCGTTCATCAATGTCGCCATCTGCCTGCCCATCCATGCCTGGCTGGCGCGGCTGTCGCGTCGGGCGGACAAAAACGCTTCGGCGACACCTGCTGCCGCCGGCCCGGCGGGCGGACCGGTTGCCTTCACCGCGCGCGACCGCAGCAGAGTGTTTCTGCTCATGCTTGGCGGCTTCGCGATCGAGGGTTTCGTGCTGTCGTCGATCCTCGTTCACATGGTGCCGCTGACGGCGGCGCTCGGGCTTGGCTCCGCCGGGCTTGTCGTCACCACGCTTTTCGGCCCGTCCCAGGTGGCAAGCCGGCTGATCAACATGCTGTTCGGCGGCCGGCTTGCGCAGACCTGGCTCGCGGTGATCGGCGCGACATTGTTGCCGCTCGGTCTTGTCGTCCTGCTGGCGACGACACCGTCGGTGGCCGGCGCCATCGCCTTCGTCATCCTGTTTGGATTGGGCTCGGGCCTCGCCAGCATCGTCGGCGGCACGCTGCCGCTGGAACTGTTCGGACGGGAGCGCTACGGCGCCCGGCTCGGCTGGGTGACGGCCGCGCGTCAGTTCTCTTCAGCCCTTGCGCCATTTGCCCTTGCCATGGCGATGGCAGGCTTGGGCGTCCAGCCATCGCTCTGGTTCACCGCTGCAGCAGGCATGCTCGGCATACTGGCTTTTTTCGCCATCATCCTGATCAGACGGCAGCCCCTCGCGCCTGTGATGCTTACGTCAACGAACTGACGCCGCGCGCCGCGTCGAGCTGTGCGCAACACCGAGCCGCCGGCCATGGGCGCTCGACGGGCTGTGATGCGGTTGATAAGCCCTCTCCCTAAGGAGAGTCGAGACATGACCGTTGCGATCGAGATGGGCCACACGACCGCAGGCGCCCCGGCGGCGCTGGATCTTGAGGAGCTGCTGGCGACGCGCCTTTTGGTGCAGGGCAATTCGGGCTCCGGCAAATCCCATCTGCTGCGCCGGCTGCTGGAGCAGAGTGCCCCTTGGGTGCAGCAGACCATCATCGACCCCGAAGGCGACTTCGTCTCGCTGGGCGACCGGTTCGGCCATTTGGTGATCGATGCCGAGGAGCATACCGAGCGCGGCCTGCAGAGCGCCGGCGAGCGGGCGCGCATCCACCGCGTCTCCACGGTGCTCAATCTCGAGGGGCTCGACGCCGAGAACCAGATGCGCCGCGCCGCCGCCTTCCTTGGCGGGCTTTTTGAGGTCGCCCGCGACCACTGGTACCCGATGCTGGTGGTGGTGGACGAGGCGCAGCTGTTCGCGCCGGCTGTGGCCGGCGAGGTTTCGGACGAGGCGCGCAAGCTCTCGCTTGGCGCCATGACGAACCTGATGTGCCGAGGCCGCAAACGCGGGCTTGCCGGCATCATCGCCACTCAGCGGCTGGCCAAGCTCGCCAAGAATGTCGCCGCCGAGGCTTCCAATTTCCTCATGGGCCGGACTTTTCTCGATATCGACATGGCGCGCGCCGCCGACCTTTTGGGCATGGAGCGGCGCCAGGCGGAGGCTTTTCGCGACCTGGAGCGCGGGCAATTCATGGCGCTCGGCCCGGCGCTGTCGCGCCGTCCGCTCGGCTTGCGCATCGGCCCGACCGACACAAGTCCGCGCAATGGCACGCCGCGGCTGATGCCGCTGCCGGAAGCAGCCCTTGAGGATGCACGCGCCATTATCCTGGCAGCACCGCCACCGGAAACTGTCCGGCCGCAGCGCCGGTCGTCGCCGGACCTTCTCGATCAGCTGATGGCGGCGAAGTCGGCGGCGCTGGAAATCCGCCCCGAACCGTCGGAGCCGCCGATCAGCGCCGAGGATTTGGCGGAGCGGCGTGAGCGCGTCGACCGTGTCCTGCGCGCCGTTCTGGCGCAGCCCGACGCGGGCTTCCGAGTCATCGGCGTGCTTTATCAGGAGTTCGTGGTCCGCTGCCGGATAGAAGGCCTCGCCTCGGTGGTGCCGGACCTGCCCGCCTTTCGCCGCATGCTGACGCGCGCCCGCGCCGGCGTCGGCTCCGACATGGCAGGGGATGACGCCTGGCAGGACGTCTCGGCGCGCGCCTCGCTGCTGCCCGAGGATATGCAGGGCGTGTTCATGATGATCGCCCGCGCCGCCAAGGAAGGCTGGCCCTGCCCGAGCGATGCGGCGATCGCCCGCGCCTACGGCTCGCACTCGCTGCGCCGCGCCCGGCGACTGCTGACCTATATCGAAGAGCAGGGGCTGATCGTGTGCCAGCTTGATGGGCTTGGTCGGCGGATCGTGACGCTGGTGGAACTCGCCTGGGCAACGGCACCGGGCGACCCCGGTGCTGCGGAGGTGGAGCAGGGGCGTTTGGCTGTGTGAGGCGGCGGCCGAGCGCGCAAGGGAAATGCCACGCATCAAGGCGATGTATGGCCAAGCGGCAGGTACAGCGGCGAGTCTTTTTTGCGCAGATAGGGCCTTGGCCCGCCACAGCTCTTCTGCCCGGTCTTCATCATACGACGACGATTGGCGCGACGCAGATCCGCCTATTGTAAGTTGTTCGACGCTACAGCACTCCCTCCTGCCGACGGCGCTTCACATATCTTCTAAATTACCCGCGAGTCGGTTTGCTAAGGAAGAGATCAGCCCCGATCAACTGACGAAGGACAAGAAATACGGCAGGACTGTAGCGCAAATAGCCGCCGAAACTACGCTACCGCTGCCGATTACCCCCTTCGGTTCATTCTGTTGACATCTCCTGCTTCTGGAGAGATGGTAAGATACTACGCGGCGGCCCTTTTTCCGAAGATTTTATTCTGCAGCTTCCTCAAAGGATTTCGGCAATGCGTTTGTCTCGATCGCGCCGACTTATGGCCATCGCTTTGACGGCAATCGCAGCCGTTCCCTCTTATGGGCATGCCGAGGACAGGCTGCTGACGGAAGCGGTGCAGTTCAACGGTACGATCCTATATCTCTCCACCGAGGTGCCTGGCCTGATCTTCGGCGCCGTGCGTAACGGCGAGACGGCCTTGGCCGGTTTCGGCAAGATTGCCGACGGGAGTGAAAAAGTGCCCGACGGCGACACAATGTTCCGCATCGCGTCCGTGAGCAAAGTGTTCTGCGGCAGTGCACTTTCCTCGCTGGCGATCGACGGCAAGGTAAAGCTCACCGACCGGCTGCAGGATCGCCTTGGCTGGGACGTCACGCTCCCTGAGAAGGATGGCCGCGCCCTTCGCCTGATCGATCTCGTCGCGCAAGCTTCCGGCCTTCCGCGGGAGGTGCCAGTGGCCGAGGCGCCCCCCTCCGACCCCTTCTCTACGAACACCAAAGAGGCGCAGATTGCCGCCCTCAAGGACAATCCGCTGCTGTTCGCGCCGGGCACCGCCGTTCTCTATTCGAACTTCGGATACGACCTCCTTGGAGCGGCGCTCGCGAATGTCTCTGGAAAGCCGTATGCCGAGCTCCTTCGGGAGCGTGTCCTCGATCCTCTCGGCATGAAAGACACGGTTTTCAACGCAAGACCGGAGGACGAGCCGCGCCTGATGCAGGGCCATAACTTCGACGGCAGCGCCATGCCCATCGTGCCGACGAGCACAGCCATGGAGTGCGCCGGTGGATTGTACTCGACCGCGGACGACCTGCTGCGCTGGATGAACTGGCATGTCGACAACAAGCCTTCTGCGGCCGATGCCGAGCTGCGGCTTTTGAACCACGCGGCTTTTTTGTACCGGGACGGGCTCGCGTCGGTGGTGGGGCTGGATGACGGCGGCCCGATGGACGCCATGGGTCTCGGATGGGTCATCATGCTCCCCACCGAGCATAGCCCGCTCATCCTCCAGAAGAGCGGCGGCCTGCAAGGGATGTTTCTCTATGTTGCGATTGCACCGACACGCGGCGTCGGCGCTTTCTTCGTCATGAACGAATTCAATGCCGCCGGCTTCATGGCGGGGGTCAAGACGACGAACGATCTCGTCGCAGAGATCGCTCCACGCTGATTTTCGCGCTGATCAGGGGGAACGTGCGCGATGATTAACGCTGTGGAGGGGCCTGACGGACCGCATGTTTGGTGGCAAGGCAAGCTCGACATCGGCTATTTCCGGCCGACGGCTTAGCTATCCCCTCCTAAGGACGACCACCGCATGATAGGTCGCCGCGTGCAAAGTCAGGCCCAAGCGGCGCTTTAGATCTCAAATGTGGAGCTCTCTGGCTCGACTGTTCTGAGCTTGAAAGGGTCGATTGACCAAGCTCAGATTGAGCCGTAGCTTCAGATAAGCGTGCGGCCTCGTTGTTTCAGCAGAGGCTCGCCTTGAGGGTACCGATGGCTGGCAGTGACGATGCGCGTCTGCCCAAGCAGGTAGGTGAGCCGGCGCCGCATCATTCTGCGCCGGCAACAGTGCGGCGACGCGAGCTTCTCATTGCCGTCTCGACGCTCGGCGCATTCTTCGGATTGCCCGCCGCGGCCCGTAGCCAGGTCGCCTTGAGCAGCGCGATCGACCTCGGCGCGTTTCGCGAATTGACAGGCATACTGACGGGCATGTCGCCGAGCGACGCCACGCTTCCGGAATTGTTCCTGCAGGCATTCTCCGCTGACGCCGCCGATCTCGGAAAACTGCATGCGATCGTGACGGAACAGCCCGAGACAGAATGGGACAGCGCGGTTGCGTCGGCGGGGCTGAAACCGCTGTCGGAATCGCTCATCCAAGCCTGGTATACGGGTAGCATCATGCACGGCTCGGAAGAACGCGTCCTTACCTATCTCGATGCGTTCGTCTGGCATGCCTGCGGTTACACCAAGCCGCCGACGCGATGCGACACGAATTTTGGCGCGTGGGCGAACGCACCGCCGCCCGGACGGTTTTCCGAATGACCGCGCCGGCGTCCGCCGATGTCGTGTTTGTCGGTTCAGGCGTAGCCGCGGCGCTTGCCGGCGCGGCTATCGCGAAAGCAGGCTTCAGCGTGCTGTTCCTCGAGGCGGGACCGCGCGTCGATCGCGGCACCGCTGTGACACGATTCCAGTACTCGTCCGCGAAGGGCCAGAATTCGCCTTACCCCGACCAGCCCTATGCGCCGCAGCCGGAAGAATCCGACTTCTCCGCCTACTATGTCGAGGCTGGGCCGGACACCTTTAGGGGACAGCAGGCGAGGATCGTCGGCGGCACCACGTGGCACTGGGGCGGGCTCGCCGCGCGGTTCCGGCCAAACGATTTCAAGATGCACTCGAAGTTCGGCGTCGGCGTCGATTGGCCTATCGCCTATGGCGACATGGAGCCGTGGTATCAGGCCGCCGAGGAAGAGATCGGCGTCGCGGGCGACGACACCGCCGATTTCGGCGCGCCGCGCTCAAAGTCGTTTCCGATGCCACCGATCCCCATGACCTATGCCGACAAGCAGGTCGGCATCGCTGCCAAGGCGCTCGGCTACTCGGTGTTGCCATTTCCACAGGCGCGCAATTCGGTGTGGCGGGATGGCCGCCCGCAATGCTGCGGCAATGCGAGCTGCGTGCCGATCTGCCCCATCCAGGCGAAGTACGACGCGACGCATCATCTCGCCATCGCGGAGCGCGCCAGCGCGCATGTCGAGCCGCAGGCCGTGGTGCACGAGCTAGTCGTCGGTCCGGACAAACGCATTGCCGAAGTGCGTTACCGTCGCCCGGATCGCAGCGAGGGCAGCGCGACCGGAAAAATTGTGGTCATCGCGGCGCATACTATTGAGACGCCAAAGCTGCTACTGCTTTCGACGGGAGACAATGCGCCGACGGGCGTGGCGAACAGTTCCGACCAGGTCGGCCGCAATCTGCTGTCGCAGATCGATGTCGGCATTCAGGGACTGACCAGGGATCCCGTGTTCACCTATCGCGGACCGGTCTCGACCGGTGGCATTGCCGAGCTTCGGGACGGCGATTTCCGCAACGAGCGTGCGGCCATCGGCATCTCGCCTTCCAATGAGGGCTGGGCGCGGGCGGTCGGTCCGTTCCAGGCTGCGACGACCTTCATCAAACAGGGCCTGCGCGGCGATGCGCTGAAGGCGGCAGTCCGTTCGCACGTCGCGCGGGAGCTGATCATTGGCAGCTCTGCCGAAATGCTTCCCAATCCGGACAATCGCGTGACGCTGAGCGATCAGATGGACGGGATCGGCATTCCGCGGCCGAACATCGCCTTCAAGTCTGACGATTACACGGCGCGCGGGCTGGCGGTCGCGCGCGATGTGCAGAACAAGCTCATGGCTGCACTCGGTGCCACGCAGATCAAGCAGCTCGGCCCGATCGCTGACAGCGCGATCATGGGCGGCACGACACGCATGGGAGATGACCCGCTCACCTCGGTCGTCGACAGGGACCTGAAGAGCCACGACCATCCAAACCTCTACATCGTTGGCTCGTCCGTCTTCCCGTCCATCACGGCGAATGCGCCCACGCTCACCATTGCGGCGCTCAGTGCGCGCCTCGGCGCGCATCTCATCTCCCTGCTGAAGGCGTAGATGTCATGCGCGGGCGGGGCACTGTTTTCCTCTTTTTTGTCTCCGCAATGATGCTCGACGCACGGCACGGCTTGGCGCAGGCGCCGGCGAACTGGCAGACAAGTTTCGGCGTCTCAGCCTCGGAGACGAAGGAGCGGATCGTTGCGCTGCACGACCACATATTGCTGATCGGCGTCTGCATCGTCGCGCTCGTCGCCATGCTGATCGGTTTCGCGCTCTTGCGCTTCCGGGCGAGCCGGCACCCCACGGCGTCAAAAGTCACGCGCATGCCCTGGCTGGAATTCGGCTGGACGATCGTGCCGGTGCTGGTGCTGGGCGCGATCGCCGCTCCGTCGCTCCAGCTGCTCGCCTATGAGAGCGATATTCCCGACGCACAGTTGACGATAAAGGCCAGCGGCCATCAGTGGTTCTGGCGTTATTCCTATCCCGACAATGGCGGCTTCGCATACGATTCCATCATGTTGCCGCCGGCCTCCGTTCCGGCCGGTGAACCGCGTCTGCTAGCGGTCGACAATCGCATGGTTGTCCCGGTCGGCGCTGTCGTGCGCATACAGGTGACATCGTCGGACGTCGTGCACTCCTTCTTCATGCCGGCACTGGGCCTACAGATTTACGCCATGCCCGGGCGCCTCAACGAAACCTGGACACGCGTCGAGAAGCCGGGCGTCTATTACGGGCAGTGCAACCAGATCTGCGGTCTGAATCACTCCTTCATGCCGATCGCGATCGAGGCCATGGCGCAGCCTGATTTCGACGCCTGGGTGCGGGACGCTGCAACGCGATATCCGGTGGTCAGCGCCGCGACTATATCAGCGCAGGTGGCGAAATGAGCGCCACCGAACATAGGCGCGCGTGCCGGTCGATTGCGGCTTGGCTGTTCACCACCGACCATAAGGCGATCGGCACGCTTTATCTCGGATTCGCGATCATGGCGGGGACGCTGGGCGGCGCGATCTCGGGCTACATGCGGCTCGAACTGGCGCAGCCGGGCATGGACTATGTCGTCAACGGCCAGTCCTGGAACGCGCTGATCACCGCGCATGGCCTGATCATGATCTTCTACATGGTGATGCCGGCGTTGATCGGCGGCTTCGGCAACTGGTTCGTCCCGCTGATGATTGGTGCGCGCGACATGGCCTTTCCGGGACTGAACAGTCTCGGCTTCTGGTTGCTGCCACTGTCCTTGATCATGCTGATCGGGTCGCTGCTGGTCGGCGACGGAACGGGTACCGGCTGGAGCCTCTATCCGCCGCTGTCGGGCATAGACGGCCAGCCCGGACCATCGGTCGACATGACGATCCTCGCGCTGCACTTGGCCGGCATTTCTTCCGTGATCAGCGCGATCAATTTCGTCACTACCATCCTCAACATGCGCGAGGATCGCTTGCCGCTGTTCGGCATGCCGCTGTTCGTTTGGTCGATCCTGATTTCGTCGCTCATGCTGCTTCTCGCCATGCCGGTGCTGGCTGCCGCGCTGGCGATGCTGCTTGCCGACCGCAATTTCGGCGGCGCCTTTTTCGATCCAGCCGGCGGCGGAGACCCGATGCTGTTCATGAACCTCTTCTGGTTCTTCGGCCATCCGGAGGTCTACATCATGATCCTGCCGGCCTTCGGCATCATCAGTCAGATCGTCTCGCGGTTCTCAGGTCGCCCGATTTTCGGTTATCCCGGTATGGTGCTGGCGATGGCATCAATTGCGGCGCTGGGTTTCATCGTCTGGGCGCACCATATGTTCACCGTCGGTGGCGGCTTCGCGCCGCGTGCCTTCTTCACGCTGGCCTCGATGGTGATCGCGGTGCCGACCGGCATCAAGGTGTTCGCCTGGATTGCCACTATGTGGGGCGGGTCGATCCGCCTCACCGTGCCGATGCTGTGGGCGCTGGGCTTCATCATCATGTTCACGGTCGGCGGCACGACGGGGATCGTGCTTGCCAATGCCGGCGCGGATCAAGTGCTGCACAACACCTACTACGTCGTCGCGCATTTCCACTATGTGCTGAGCCTCGGCGCGACCTATGCGATCTTCGCGGGCTTCTATTACTGGTTCCCGCGCATGACCGGACGCATGTTCCCGGAGTGGGTTGGACGATTGCATTTCTGGTGCTTCTTCATCAGCACCAACGTTCTGTTTTTCCCGATGCATTTCCTCGGACTGGCAGGAATGCCACGGCGCATCGCGGATTATCCGGACGGTTTCTTGGGCTGGAATATGATTGCGTCGCTCGGCGCTGTGCTCGCGCTCGCCTCCACGCTGCTGTTCCTGGTGATGCTTGCGGTCTCGCTGCGGCGTGGCGCGCCGGCCCCCCGCGATGTGTGGGGCCCGGCTTTCACGCATGAATGGGATGACGATCCCGAGATGGCGCGTCCGCGTGGCACGGCGGGCGCGGAGGCAGGCGCGTGAGCAAGACTGTCACCGAGGTCGGCGGCACGGATGGCCGATGGCCTGTCGCGATTGCTGTCTCGCTGTTCCTGCTAGCGTGCGCCGGTCTCGCGCTCTTCCACCCGTCGCTGTTCGGCACGCTGGCCGGCAGCATCGCGGTACTCGGTCCGCTCGTGATCGCGGTGGGGCTTCTGCCATTGTTCATCGCTCTGACAGCGTGGTCGCGGGCGACGAGTGGTGAGCGTGCGAATGGTCCGCAAAACACCTTTGGCCCGAGGATCGCGATCATCGCCTTAATCGCGTCCGAGGTAGCGTTCTTCGCCGCCTTGTTCGCCGTCTACCTACGATACGCGATCTATCCGGAGATCGCGGGGTTCAGCTCATGGCCACCTACGCCGATGCGCCCCGACGACCCTTGGGGCGGCCCGCTTCTCAACACAGTGATCCTCCTCGCGTCGGGGGTCTGCGTCGCAGCGGCGCATGACTGGCTTCTGAAAGAGCGATGGCAGCTTTCGGCTATCGGGCTTACCGTGGCGATCGCGCTCGGCGGCGTGTTCGTCGGCCTTCAGCTTCGGGAATTCAGCCTCGCCTCGGTGGGATTCCGCGACGGTGTCTATCCCTCGATCTTCTTCCTTACGACTGGCTTCCACGGCCTGCACGTCGTTATCGGCATCTTGTTGCTGTCGATCGCCGCATATCGGGTGATCCGCGCGCGCTCAGCCGGCGGCGGCGGCTTCATCACGACGGCGGCATCCTGGTACTGGCATTTTGTCGATGCGGTGTGGCTTCTGCTGTTCGCCGTCTTCTACGCTTGGGCCAGCTAGGAGCGTACCGACGCGACGTCGACTAGCATCGGCATTGCTGAAACATATCTGGGAGCCGGCTGAGGGCGGCCTTCGCGGTTCAAAGTTGCATAGAAGCAAACTTAAAAGCACCCAGAAGAGCTGCCTCTGGCGGAAGTGACCTTACTCCATGGTCGATCAGTTTCCTGCAGGATCAAGTAGTGTAGTAGCTCCCGTCCTCGATCATCAATGACCAAGCATATCTCAAGCTGTAGTTGCAAAAGAATTGCGGCCGTGGTTTTGCCTAAAGGCACGTTGCGTTTCAGGATGAGGGCCGCAATGGCAGAGGTCATTCAATTGATCCCGAACTTGCCGTAAAGGCGGTGGCGTCTTCCGTGCACGATGCCATAGCGACTCGCCATGGCTTGCGCGGCTGGAACACGAGCCAGGTGACCGGCGACGGCGCCGGGGGATCCTAATGCGGGGGAGGCGGAGCAGGGGAGCTTGGCTGTTGAAGGTTGATGCGCTTGGGCGAAAGCTGACGTTGCTCAACGTCAGCAAACGCCAAAAACCGCGGGGTGGGTGGCCGATCAGAGTCTTCGCAATCTCTGTCGCCACGACATGCTCGAAAATGCGCGCCCCAGATCCTTGGCGAACAGATCCCAGTCCGCCTCCGCGACTTGTCTTTACGCAGGTGGCTGAATTGGCATTCTGGGTTTACATCGGCAGCCAAGCCCCTAGTTTTAGAGTTTCGCGCCGCGCACCTTAGTGCGTGGATGATCGAAAACGGGACCGTGAACTCTGGCCGGTCCCTCAAAAATCCCAAAGGATGACTGCCATGACACAGGCCAAGAATGGCGACACCGTGCGCATCAATTATACTGGACGTCTAGCCGACGGCACTCAATTCGATTCTTCCGGCAGCGAACCGCTGCAATTCAAGCTCGGTGAAGGGCAAGTGATCCCCGGCCTTGAGACCCATGTCGAGGGCATGGAGGTCGGCGCGAAAAGCACCGTCACCGTTCCCGCCGACGCCGCCTATGGTCCCCACCGCCCCGAAGCGGTCATGACCGTCGACCGCGCCAGGGTGCCGGACAACATCAACGTCGATATCGGCACTCGATTGCAGGCCAGAACCCCCGAAGGGCGCCCCATGCAGGTGACGGTCGTCGGCGTCGACGACGCCAGCGTCAAGCTCGACGGCAATCATCCGTTGGCCGGAAAGGATCTGGTGTTCGACGTTGAACTGGTCGAGATCGTTCAGGCGGCGTAGACTATGCTTCCGTCAAAAGAGGCCCCGGCTCCAGCGCTTCCCCTACCGATCCTCAATGATCCGCAAATACGCCGCCGTCACGAACAGCACGATCAGCCCGAACAGTATCCGCCGTGCGCCTTCGGGCATCTGCAAAATGGTCAGCAGTGTCGTCAGCACGGTGAGGATCAGGGCGCCAATGATGGTGCCGGTGTAGCCGCCGCGGCCGCCGAAGATCGAGGTGCCGCCGATCACCGCGGCTGCCACCGAAGGCAGCACCAGCGGTTCGGCCAGCGACAGCGACGGCGCCTTGATCAGGCCGATGTAGAGCAGGCCGGTGATGCCGGCGAGCACGCTGGAGATGACGTAGAGCGCTGTGATGACCTGCCAGTAGCGGACGCCGGACAGGCGTGCCGCCCCTTCATTGTCGCCGACTGCGTAAAGCAGGCGGCCAAAGCCGGTGCGGTTCAAGGTGAAGACGATGAGGACGGCGATGGGCACGAACAGCAGCAGCGCGTTGGGCACGCCATAGGTGAGGCCAGTGCCCAACCAGGCCAGGAAGGGCGGAATCTTGGCGCCCGAAGCGATGACGGTGCGCTGATAGACCTGCAGGCAGCCGGTGCCGATCAGGCTGGTGCCAAGCGTCATGATCAGTGGGTGCACGCGAAACACGCCGACGCCGATGCCGTTGACCAGCCCAATCAGCACCGCCGGCACCAAGGCGATCAGGATCGCCACCGCCGGGTCATGGTTGACGACCTGCGTCGCCATGATGAAGGCGCTCATCGTCGCCACGGTTCCGACCGACAGATCGATGCCGCCGGTCAACATGGTCATGGTCTGGCATCCGGCCAGAATTGCCAGCGGAATGGCGAATTTGACGGTGTTGGCGAGCCAGCGCTCGTTGACGATGCCGGGGCGCAGGATCTGCAGGACCACCACCAGGATGACCAGCAGGATGATCAGCGGGATCAGCGGCCGGTCGGCCATGAAGCGCTTGAGGCGGCGGCCGAAGGGGACGGGTTGGATCGCGGTTGTGCTCATGAGGTTGCTCGCGATTGGGGTGGCGCGATGCCGGGAGAGGATGGCGTTCTACGGCGCCCCCCTCTGTCCTGCCGGACATCTCCCCCACGGGTGGGGAGATTGGCAGCTTCGGCGCCTCGCTCATTCTTGCAACGTCGACAATTGGCGAAAGCCGTCGCGCCGTCCAATCTCCCCCCAAGTGGGGGAGATGTCCGGCAGGACAGAGGGGGGCGCCGTGGATCGCCGACTCCGTAAACCAGCCTTGCGCCATTGCTCATCATTGCCGCCCCCTCATCGTAATAAAGGCGCCGAACATGACGACGGCGACCATGATCGCGCCCTCGATGATTGCGGTGACGTTGGGATCGATGGCCAAGAGCGTCAGGTCGGTGCGCACCAGCCGCAGCACGAAGACGGCGACGATCGGGCCGAGCAGGCCGCCCTTGCCGCCGCCAAGCGCGACGCCGCCGAGCACCACCGCCGCCACGCTGGCGAGAAGATAGGGGCCGGGAATAGGGGCGCCGATGCCTGTGCTCATGGTCAGCGCCAGCCCGCCCATGGCAGCGAAAAGCCCCGACAGGGCATAGGCGATAATTTTGGTGCGCGCGACCGGCACGCCGCTGCGAAATGCGGCGAGCTCGCTGCTGCCGATGGCGTAGATCGACAGGCCGAGTTTTGATCGCTTGAGCGGTATCCAGATGATGCACAGGCAGACGACAAGAAGCACCAGCGCCTTCGGTATCCAGGCAGAGATTTCTGGCAAGCCCGGGATCGAGACGGTGCCGACGATGGTCGCCCTTAGCCATTCGGCCACCGCGCCGCCGGGCGCGCCGAGGACCAACAGCGCCGCGCCCTGCAGGACGAACAGGGTGGCCAGCGTGACGACGATATCGGGCACGCGAGTGACGACGATCAGCATGCCGTTGACGGCGCCCAGCACCAGCCCCATCGCCAGCACGAACGGAACGACAAAAAGCGCGTATTCCTCGCTGGCGCCGTCCATCATCGAGGCGGCGGTGACGCTGGTCAGCGCCATCATCGCGCCGACGGAAAGATCGATGCCGCCGGCGATGACGACAATCGTCTGGGCGGCCACGGCAAAGGCGTAAGGCAGCACCGCGCGCACCAGCGAGCCGAAATCGCCACTGCCGTAGCCCGGCTGGATGAGCCTGGTGATCACCAACAGGACCACGAACAGGACGAGCAGGCCGGCGACCCAGCCCTGACGACGGACGAGGCGGGTCAAGGTTTCGCCACCGGGCTCGAGTGGATGTCGGCAAGGATGCCGACGTCCACCTTGGCGCCGCGCGGCAAGCCGTAGGCGGCGCGCATCAGTGCCGGTTCGTCGGCGAGTTCGACGGGGAAGACATCGACGACACGCCCGCCAAAGATGACGATGACGCGATCGCAGACACGCTGCACCTCCTCGAGTTCGGATGTATAGAACAGCACCGACTTGCCCTGGTCGGCGAGTTCGCGCAGCAGCTTGTAAATCTCCTGCTTGGTGCCGACATCGATGCCGCGCGTCGGGTCGAAGCAGAGAATGGTCTGTGCTTCAGCGGCGATCCAGCGGGCGATCGTCACCTTCTGCTGGTTGCCGCCGGACAGGCGCTGCACCTCGCGCTGGGCGCGGGTGTCGATCTGCAGACGCTCGATCGCGCTGACGACCCTTGAGCGTTCCTGCGCCATGTTGATCGGTCCCCAGTTGCGCAAGGCGGCGCTGAACGGGAGCGCGATGTTTTCGCGCACCGAGCGCTGCATGGTCAGCGCTTCGGTGCGGTCGCCGGGCACATAGGCGATGCCGGCGCGGATCGCATCGGCCGGATGCGCGAATTTCACCGGCTGCCCGTCCACTTCGATGGTGCCGCCGGACGGCCGGATCGAGCCGGCAAGAGCAGCGAACAGCTCGTCCTGGCCTTGCCCCTCGAGCGCGACGACGCCCGCGACTTCGCCGTTCACCAGATCGAACGAGACGTCGTTGAGCTTGGTGCCGACACGAAGGTTCGCCACACCGAGGCGTGGACGGCTATCCCCAGGCGAAGCGGCCTGGCCCGCCTGGCGCGCCGTCACGCGCGTCTTTTCGATCCTGGCGCCGAGCATCATCTCGACGATGCGCTCCTCGACGCCCGGCTCGATGTCGACGACGCCGACAGTCTCGCCGTCGCGAAGCACGGTGGCGCGGTCGCAAAGCGCCGATATCTCGACGAAACGGTGGGAAATGAAGATCACCGAACGGCCGCTGTCGCCTTGGCGGCGAACGACCTCAAGCACCTTTTCGGCAAGGTTCGCCGGCAGTGCCGCGGTCATCTCGTCGAGCAGCAAAACGTCGGGCTCGACCGCCAGCGCGCGCGCCAGATCGAGCACGCGCAGCACGGCCAGCGGGATGTCGCGCGCGATGTCGCGGATGTCGAGGTCGGGAATGCCGAGTTCGCGCACCCAAGCGCGGAACGGCTCGACCGGCGTGTCGGTCAGGCGAAGGTTGGAGGCGACGTCGAGATCGGGGATGAGCGACGGTTCCTGGTAGACGGGAAGCAGGCCGGCGCGGCGCGCATCGGCGGGCGAGCGCACGTCGCGCGTCTCGCCGCGGATCAGGATACGTCCGGCATCGGCGCGGATGGCGCCGGTCAGGATTTTGACCAGCGTCGATTTGCCGGCGCCGTTGGCGCCCATCAGCGCGTGAACCTCACCCGGCAGAACTGACAGCGACGCGTTGCGCAGCGCCACCACTGCGCCGTAAGTCTTGACGACGCCGGTGGCGTCCAGGAGAGGGTTGGTGGTCATCGCGTTGCTCTCGTTCCAGAAACTCTATTGCCGGCGCTCTACGGCGCCCCCCTCTGTCCTGCCGGACATCTCCCCCACAAGGAGGGAGATTGGCAGCTTTGACGCCGGCTCTCTTCTTGCAACGCCGAAGATTGGCCAAAGCATTGGTGACGGCTGGTCTCCCCCCTCGTGGGGGAGATGTCCGGCAGGACAGAGGGGGGCGCCGTAGAGCGCCAACCAATCAAATCATCGCATAGCGAGCGGCAGTTCGCCGTCCTCGCGCTACGGCTCGAAGCCATCTTTACTCGCCTGGGCCCTTGCAGGCGATGATCTGCTCCTTGGTGTAGGTGGTCCATTCCGGAATGGAGATCGAGACCGGCCATTCCGGGCTCAGCGACGGATCGGCGACGCCCTTCAGTTTGGCCTTGCCCTCTTCGGTGGCGTTCTCCCACAGCTGCGGCTCGACGAGAACGGTCTGCTCCGCCGGCTTCTTGCCGTTCAGGATCTGCAGGGCCAGGGTCACGCCAGCGCCGCCGATCGAACCAGGATTGGTCACCGCCGCGCCGACAAGGCCTTCGACCGAGTTCAGCTGGCCGACGAAGCCGGCATTGTCGGCGCCGACCACCGGCACCAGCGGCGTCTGCGACTCGACCAGCGCATCGACGATCACATTGTCGATGCCCGAGGTCCAAATGCCGTTGAACGGCGATCCGGTGGCGATGAAGTCGAGGATCTGCTGCTTGCCCTGGTCCTGCTGCCAGCCGGTGAAGACCTCATGCACGACCTTGACGTCGGGGAATTCGGCAAGCGCCTTCTTAAAACCCTTGTCGCGGTCGCTGTCGGCCGAGGCGCCGGCGGCGCCACGCATATAGACGACGTCGCCCTTGCCGCCGATCTGCTGGAACAGCCATTTGGCGCCGAGATAGGCATACTGTTCCTGGTTGTTGGAGATGATGTAGGCCGAAGGCTCGGTGACCGCCTGGTCGACGGCGACGACGACGATGCCGGCCTTGGTGGCTTCCTCAAGCGCTGACTTGATGCCGGCGGGATCGGCCGGGTTGACGACGATGGCGTTGACCTTGGCGCTGATCAGGTTGCGGATATCCTCGAGCTGGCCGGCGGCGTCGGTGTTGCGATGGGCGATGTTGAGCTTGGTGACCTCGCCGGAGGCAAGCGCCTGCGCCTTGATGGCGCAGATCATCTCCTCGCGCCAGCCATTGCCCTGCACCGTGTTGGAGACGCCGATCGTGTATTTGGCTTCAGCGGACGAGATGCCCACCGAAGCCAGAAACGCCGCGCCGGCAAGCAGCGGAACCATTGCCAGATATTTTTTCATTTCAGTCTTCCTCCACCTTGTTTTCAGTTCAGTTCGAAAAGGGGCCTCATTTCACGAAGGGGCGCAGCACGTCGCGGGCGAGCAGAAAGCCGCGCTTGACGTCGTCGTCGCTTCCCTCAAAGCGCCGGTCCTCGTGTTCGATGATGATGGCTCCGTCGTAGCCGGCGCGGTAGAGGCCGGAGAAGATCACATTCCAGTCGACATCGCCAAGCCCCGGCATGCGCGGCACCTGCCAGCCCATGCCGGCCGAGAGGATACCGCGCTCGTAAAGGCCATCATGATCGATCATCAGGTCCTTGGCATGGACATGCAGCATGTACGGGCCGAATTCCCTGATGAAGCGGGCCTGGTCGATCATCTGCCAGACCAGATGCGACGGGTCGAAGTTCATGCCGACGTCGCCGCCCCATGCCTCGAGGATGCGGCGCCAGATATAGGGCGAATAGGCGATGTTGTGGCCGCCCGGCCATTCGTCGTAGCTGAAGATCATCGGGCAGTTCTCAAAAGCCAGCTTGACGCCGTTGTCGCGCGCATGGGCGATGATATCGGGCCACAGTTTGAGTGCCTCTTGCCAGTTGGCGTCGATGGTTTTTGAGGCGTCGCCGCCGCAGAAGGTGTTGACGACAGGCACGCCCATATGGCTCGCCAGCACGATCACCTTCTTCAAATGATCGACGACGGCCTTGCGGTGGGCGGCATCGGGATGCAGCGGATTGGGATAAAAGCCGAGGCCGGAGATCGACAGGTTCTCTTCCGCCAGTGCGGCGGCGATTTCCTTGGCCTGCGAGGCCGAGGTCGAGGCGGCGTCGATATGGCTGGTGCCGGCATAGCGCCGGGCAGCACCCGAGGATTTCGGCCAGCAGGCGATCTCCAGCGCCTCGAAGCCGGCAGAACTTGCCCAGACGGCGACCTCGCCAAGCGGGGTGTCGGCAAACGGTGCGGTGAGCAGTCCGAGCTTCATATTGCCCTCCCGTGGTTCACGACCGGCCTACTATGCCGATTGTGCAGGCCGCTTCAACCGTGTCGCCGCCGGCAATGCGCAAACCTGTCTGACGAATGCCATCGGATCGTCGCAGAGCAGGCCATCGTGAGCGGCTGTGACAGCCGTGCGGAACGGCTGGATTTAGTTAGGCGTCTGACAACAGCAGGACTTCCCTTGGCTAGGCACCAGCCCACTCCCGCAACGACCTGATTCTGCTCTTGTGGGGCGATTTCGGTCGAGCTAATGATGTGTCGGGCCTAGGGGTTTGAAGTGACTGACATCATCACATTCGTGGTTGCTGGCGCGTGGGCGGCAGTTGGATTTGGCGTGATCTGGTACGTCAGAACGAGACCGCCTATCCCTGAAGGTCACGAGGACCCCGATCTGCGAGAATGGCTTGATGGCCAGGTTTAAAAGCCCCAAGCTCAAAGCCCGCCAGAGCGCGTTCGAGGTGCGCCGCTACAGCTATCTTCCTGATTTTACTGGGGTAAATTTCCGCTGGTGGAGCTGAGGAGGATCGAACTCCTGACCTCGTCATTGCGAACGACGCGCTCTCCCAGCTGAGCTACAGCCCCGTCCAGCGGAATGGGCGCATTTATCGGGCGCGGCGGTTTCCTGTCAAGACGGCGTTTTGCCCAAACGCCGGGCGGCCAGCCACCGGCCTGCCGTGCCGCGAAGCTGGCTCTTGCCGCCTCCGCCTGCAATGGCTACATGTCGGCAACAATCGGAGACCGGCATGATAGCCCTCATTCAGACCATTGTCCTGGCGCTTGACATTTATTGGTGGATCATCATCGCTTCGGCGATTTTCTCCTGGCTCTACGCCTTCAACGTCGTCAACTCGCGCAACCAGTTCGTCGATAGCGTCAGCAACATGCTGTTCCGGCTGACCGAGCCGGCGCTGCGGCCGATCCGCCGCTTCCTGCCCGATCTCGGCGGCATCGATATTTCGCCGATCATCCTGCTTCTGATCCTGTTCTTCCTGCGGCAGTTCCTGCTCACCACGGTGGCGCCGTTGGTCGTCTGACGGCGGTTCCATGACCGGGCCGTTTCGCCCGCGTAACGACGGCGTCGACCTGTTCGTCCGGCTGACGCCGAAAGCGGCGATGGACAGGCTCGAAGGCATCGAGATCTCGGCAGACGGGCGAAGCCATCTGAAGGCCCGCGTCCGTGCCGTGCCGGAAAACGGCGCCGCCAACCAGGCGCTCGAACGGCTTGTCGCCAAGGCGCTGAGCGTGCCGCGGTCGGCCGTCTCGGTCGTCGCCGGCGGCACGGCGCGGCTGAAGACGCTGCGCATATCAGGCGATCCGGCTGCGCTGGCGAAAGCCATCGAGGCGCTGGATGGCCGCCCAAGCGCGCCGCGGTGAGGTGGCCTGCTGCGAGGTGCTTTTGATCAGACATCGTCGGTCCGCGGCGCCGAGGTTGGCGATTGGTCCTCCGTTGGCCCTCGCTCTACACCAGCCCGCGCTTGGCCATCATCGCTTCGGGCGACGGCATCTTGCCGCGGAAGGCGGTGTAGAGCTCTTCCGGGTCTTTCGAGCCGCCGGCGGCATAGATGTTTTTCCTGAGCAGCTCGGCCAGCGCCGGATTGAACGGGTCGCCCGTCTCCTCGAAGGCGGCGAAGGCGTTGGCGTCGAGGACCTCCGACCACATGTAGGAATAGTAGCCGGCCGAATAGCCGTCACCGGCAAAGATGTGGCCGAAATGCGGGGTGCGGTGGCGCATGGCGATGGTGTCGGGCATGTTGAGCTTCTCGAGCGTTTCGGCTTCGAAACGAAGCGGCTCCTCCGGCGCATCCGGCCGCGCGTGGTAGGCCATGTCGACCAAGGCCGAGGCGGTGAACTCGACCGTGGCGAAGCCGGCGCCGAAGGTGCGCGCCGCCAGCATCTTGTCGACCAGCGCCTTCGGCATCGGTTTGCCGGTCGTCACGTGAAGCGCATGCTTTTCCAGCACCGCCGGCACGGTCAGCCAGTGCTCGTAGAGTTGCGAGGGCAGCTCGACGAAATCGCGGCTGACCGAGGTGCCCGCGACCGACGGCCAGGTGACCTCGGTCAGCATGCCATGCAGCGCATGACCGAATTCGTGGAACAGGGTTTTGGCCTCATCGACCGACAAAAGCGCTACCTCGCCCTCCGGCGGCTTGGCGAAATTCATGATGTTGTAGATTACCGGCCTGGAGCCATCGCCAAGCTTGTAGCCGGACTTCAGCGCGCTCATCCAGGCGCCGGAGCGCTTAGAGGGCCGCGCGAAATAGTCGGCCAGGAACAGCCCGCGCTCGCTGTCGTCGGCATTCCTGACGATGAAAACGCGCGCGTCCGGATGCCAGGTGGCGATGCCTTGCTTCTCCTCGAAGCTGATGCCGAACAATTTTGTCGCCACGTCGAAACAGGCGTCGATGATGCGGTCGAGCTGCAGATAGGGCTTCAGCTCGGACTCGTCGAAGGCAAACTTCTCGGCGCGCAGCTTCTCCTGATAGAAGCGCCAGTCCCAGGCGGCGAATTCTTCGTTGCTGCCGGCCTCGGCCGCCAGCCGGTGCAATTCGATCTGATCGCTTGCGGCATTTTCCAGCGCCTTTTCCCAGACCGGGTCGAGCAGCTTATGCACCGCCTCCGGCGTCTTTGCCATGGTGTCGTCGAGCTTCAGCGCGGCATAGGAAGCATAGCCGAGCAGCTTCGCCTTTTCGGCGCGCAGACGCAGCATGTCGCGCACCACGGCGGTGTTGTCGGTGGCGCCGCCGTTCTGGCCGCGCATGGTGAAGGCGCGAAAGGCGATTTCGCGCAGGTCGCGGCGCTCGGAGAAGGTCGAGAACGGCTCGTAGATCGAGCGCGACAGGGTGACGGCATAGCGGCCCTTCTGGCCGCGCATCTCGGCGGCCTCGGCCATCGCGCTTTTCAGGAATTCCGGCAGGCCGGCAATGTCGGCCTCGTCAAGAAACAGCGCCCAGTCGCGCTCGTCGGCAAGCAGGTTCTGGCCGAAATTCGTGCCGAGCGACGATAGTTCCTCATTGATCGCCGCCAGCCGCTTCTTGCCCGCGGCGTCGAGCCTGGCGCCGGAACGGACGAAATTTTTCCAGGTCTTTTCCAGCACCCGCAGCGTTTCGGCATCGAGCTTCAGGGCGTCGCGGCGCTGGTAGAGCTCGTCGATGCGGGCAAACAGCCTCTCGTTCATCGAGATCGCCGAGAAATGCCGCGACATCTTTGGCGAGATGTCGCGCTCAAGCGCCTGGATCGCCTCGTTGGTGTGGGCGCCGGCCCGGCACCAGAAGATCGACGAGACATGGTCGAGCGCCTCGCCGCCAAGCTCGAGCGCTGCAAGCGTGTTCTCGATGGTCGGGGTCTCGGCATTGCCTGATATCGCCTCGATCTCGGCCTCATGCGCCGCCAATGCCGCATCGAAAACCCCGGAAAAATCGCCGTCGCCGATGCGGGTGAAATCGGGCAGGCCGAGCGGTCCTTGCCAGGTGGTCAGCGGATGGGCGGCGAGGTCGACGGCGGACAGCATGGGCATTCTTCCGTTAAGTGAGGGGCTTTCGCTGCGTGGCGGGATGAGGCGGATCGTCACCGATGTAAGGCGCCGGCTTGCCGCACGCAATATCGCGGCTGGTCAGTAGCTATCGCAGTTTTCTGCGATCGCCGCCTGCGAGCTGGCAGTGATGCGGTTGTCGGCGATCGCGAAGGTTTCCTGCATCAGCACGTCGTTATTGGGGAAATCATAACAGGCGATCACCGTGATGACGCCGCCTTCGGTCTTCTCGATCCGATGCCGGATTTCAGCCCCGGCGACGGCGCCCTCCCAGTCGTCGATGGAGGCGATGAATTCCTGCTTGGTCTGGACGACGCCGAGATCGTCGAGTTTTATCCGGACGTCGTCGGCAAGCAGATCCGACAGTTCCGTGCGATCGGCGACCAGTAGCGCCGCATACCAGCGGCCGATGAGCGCGCCGTCGTCGGCGCCGGCGGATATGACTGAAAACAGCAGCGCCGCTGCGGCCAAAGCGATCGAACGGCATGCCATGCAACCCTCCTACGTCATCTCCGGCCGCTCGAAGTCGCCGGTGTCCTTGTTCATAACCCAGAGTTCGCCGGTCGAGATGTCGAACCAGGCGCCGTGCAGCGACAGCCGTCGCTTGCCTTCCAGGATCGAGACGCAGGGAAAAGTTCTGAGATTGGCGATCGAATAGCGGATCGAAATGCGCTCGAGCGCGGTCTGCCGCTCGGTCGCCGTCATGAAGGTGCTGGACGACACGGTCTCGGCGGCCGGCGCAATCAGGCTCATCCACTTGCCGATGAAGTCGCCGGGCGACAACGGCGCGGCGGTACTGTCGAGTGCCGCGCGGATGCCGCCGCAGCGGCCATGGCCCATCACCACGATGTTCTTGACCTTGAGGCTCTGCACGGCGAACTCGAGAGCCGCCGAGGTCGAGTGGAACTGGTCGTCGGGCGCATAGGGCGGCACCAGATTGCCGACATTGCGCAGCACGAAGAGTTCGCCGGGGCCAGCGTCGAAGATCGCCTCGGGGGCCGCGCGGGAGTCGCAGCAAGCAATTATCATCGTTTCGGGGGCCTGGCCCTCGCGAGCAAGAGAGCGATAGCGTCCGCTTTCGGCGAGATAGCGGCCACTCATGAAATTGCGGTAGCCGGTGAGCAGATGGTCAGGGAGATGAGGCATTGGCGGCGTCTGGAGCCTTTCGGGGTTAGGCGGCAGCTCTTTAGGTCAGGAAGGCTCTAGCGGCAAAAGCCGGTCGCGAGCAATGCCGAATCGCGAAGGACGTGGTTGCCATTCGCCAATGCGATCGTCTCGCCGATAGACGGGGCAACGAAATTCACGCCCAGATCGCCACAGGGATGCCAAAACGGTCGGCGAGCGGCGGATCCGGAAACGGCCTTGCCTCGCCGCTGGCGATGCGGCCGGCTATCAGCATCATCGCTGCGGCGTCGAGAAAGTCGTCGGCAGCAGCGCCTGGCGGCGGCGTCCGGTCGAGAAAGCCCCTGACATAACCGTGCCGGCAAAGCAGCGCCTTGCGTTCCGCTATGCCGGCTGGGTTGACGGCGCCCTTGATCTTCTTCGGCAGGCGCATCGCCTGGTCGTCGTTCAGCCGGCAGAAGGCGACTTCCGGATGCGATTCGAAGACGTGGCGGCGCAGTTCGGGACGTGCGATCAGCACGGCATCGATCTCGCGGATCTTGGCAAAGATGCCAAAAGCCTGGATCGAGACGCCGCGCGGCGGATCGGAGGTCGCCTTGGCCACTTCGCTTGCCTGGCGATGCGCGGCATGCCACGCGTCGATCGTGGTGAAGCCGTCCGTATGCGCGTAAAGCGCCGCACGCGAGGGGATGGCGAAGACACTCGATTGCCTGTTGCCAAGCAGCGGCCGCACCAGAGCTTCGGGCCCGCGGCCGCCCTTTTGCGAAACATCGGGCAGGCCGATCGGCATGTCGACGGCGACGGTCGCGTCGGCCGGCAATGCGTCGAGCAGTGCTGCGAAGCTTGGAAAAACGGCTGCCGAGGGAGCTGCGCCCGGATCGCGGCGAACGGCGATCCAGCCGGCCCTGCAGCCGTCGACGCCGACAACGGTCACGCTCTTTTGTCCCGCCCCGGATGCAGGAGATGGCGAAGCTGCACCATCGCCATCGGGTGCGACAGGCTCTGTGCATCGGTTTCGAGCTGCAATTCGTCGCCGCCGCGCTTGGCGGTGCGCGCCAGGATCTCGTAGACCGCGGCCGTAGTCGACTGCAGTGCCTTGATCGCCGGTTGGCCGGACAGGATGCGCGCCAGATAGACGGCCGCCGTCAGGTCGCCGAGCCCATTGGGCGGCTTGTCGATGAGGCGATGCTCGGCGAGCAGCGCCTGGTTGCCGTTGAGCAGCAGATTGCCGGTGCCGCCGGCCATCATCGCCGGCGCCGAAGTGACCAGCATGGTCGACGGCCCGGCATGAAGGGCGGCCGCCATCACCGCTTTGAGGTCGGGCAGCGGCGCTCCCGCCATCCATTCCAGCTCGTAGCGGTTGGGCGTGGCGATGTCGGCAATCGGCATCAGCCGGTCGCGCATGGCAATGGCGGTCGTCTCCGGCACATAGAGCCCGCCCGAATCGCCCATCACCGGGTCGCAGATATAGACAGCGTCCGGCGTCTTCGCCTTGACCGCGCCGACCAGCGAGGCGACGGCGTCGGCCTGGCCGCCTTCGCCGAGATAGCCGGACAGCACCGCGCCGACCTCGCCCAGCCACGGGGCGCGCTCGAGATCGGCCATCAGCGCCCTGAATTGATCGAGCGGCGGCACGATGCGCGTCGCCCGTCCATGGCCCGGATGCCAGGGCAGGATGACGGTCGGCACCGCCCACACCGGAAAGCCCAGCGTCTCCAGCGCAAAGACCGCGGCGCGGTTGCCGACCGAGCCGCGCGCGACATGGCTGGAAATAACGATAACCGCGCGCGGCGCGTCGTATTCTTCGGTGCTCACGAGGTTCCTAACCCTGGATGATGAAAAGCACGAGCCAGATCAACAGGCCAATGCCGACAATGAGCCCCAGCGCCCGGCCGATGCGCGTGCCCCAATATTCGATCGGGTCCGCCCGGTCGGCGTCTGCAGCAGTGACGTCATCGCGCGCACCCTTCGCGGTCCGCGCAACGGACGAGGCCGGGTCGGTTTCACTTGCCACGCGCTCGATGATGCGGCGCGATTCGTCGTCGCTGTCCTGGCGTCCCGCCATGGCTATGCCCTGTTTTCGCAGCGACTTTAACCTGTTCGCCCGGTCAATCACAGGGCCTGAGAGTGAATGCCAAAGCACCAGCAGCGCCCCAGGTTGAGGTCATGTTCTTGCGCGCGGATTGTGGTAATGCTTCGCCCGTCAGTCTTGTTGAGGGATTTTCCATGCCTGCCCTTTCCTCCCCTTTCGTCTTCCGCAACCTGCCGGCCTTGCTGATGATGGCGATCGTGCTGCCGCTGCTGGCCGGCTGCGGCTACAACACAATTCCGACGGCGGAGGAAAACGCCAAGGCCGCATGGAGCCAGGTGCTGAACCAGTACCAGCGCCGCGCCGATCTCATTCCCAACCTGGTCGAGACGGTCAAGGGCTATGCGGCGCATGAGAAGGATACGCTCGATGCCGTGGTCGAGGCGCGCGCCAAGGCGACGCAGGTGACGGTGACGCCCGACACGCTGAGCGATCCGGAAGCGGTCAAAAGATTCCAGGACAGTCAAGCCGGCCTGACCAGCGCGCTGTCGCGGTTGCTGGCAGTGGTGGAGAATTATCCCGACCTCAAGGCCAACCAGAATTTCCTGGCGCTGCAGGCGCAGCTCGAAGGCACCGAGAACCGCATCTCGGTCGCCCGCCGCGACTATATCGAGGCGGTGCGGGAGTATAATCTGACGCTGCGGACCTTCCCGTCGGTGATTTGGGCGACCCTGTGGTTCCGCGACAATCAGCCGTTCGCCAACTTCACCATCGAGGAAGACAAGATGCAGACGCCGAAGGTCGATTTCGGTACGCAGCAGGGCGGGTGATCGGCGCTTAGCGAGCGCAGTTCCATTGACCTTGTACTCCGTCCCACCCCCCTCTGTCCTGCCGGACATCTCCCCCTCAAGAGGGGTGGGACGGAACGCAAGCCCTGCATTCCTGCCGGTTGCTCTAGCCCTTCTCTACTTAGCCCTCTTCCTCCCCCTCGCCACCCTTGCCGCCGAATTGCCTGCCCTGACCGGGCGGGTCGTCGACAATGCCGGCATCATCGACGCCGCAACCGAGGCGGCGCTGACCCGCAAGCTTGCGGATTTCGAGGCCGAGAGCTCTGACCAGATCGTCGTCGCGACGCTTCTTGGCCTCGACGGCGAGGAAATCGAGCCCTACGCCAACCGGCTGTTCCGCGCCTGGAAGCTCGGCCAGGCGGGCGAGGACAATGGCGTGCTTTTGCTGGTCGCCAAAGACGACCGCAAGATGCGCATCGAGGTCGGCTACGGGTTGGAAGGCACGCTGACCGACCTGCACACCAGGCTGATCATCGAAAACGACATGGTGCCGGCCTTCCGCGCCGGCGATTTCTCCGGCGGCATAATGAAGGCCGTCGACGACATGGTCATGGTGCTGGAAGGCAATCCGGAAGAGCTGGAAGCGCGCGGGACCCGCAACCAGCAGCCGCCGTTCAACACCGACGATCTGTTCTTTGCGATCTTCATAAGCATCTGGGCGATCATCTTCTTCGGCAGCATCGCCGCCTCCATCCTGCCGCCGATCTTCGGCCGGAAGATCGGCCCCGGTCGCTATCGCTGGCTGGGCATGATTTTCGAGCCGGGCCGGCAATCTTCTGGCGGCTGGTCGTCCGGCGGGGGCGGCTGGTCGTCGGGCGGAGGCGGCTCAGGCGGTGGCGGGTTTTCGGGCGGCGGCGGCTCGTCCGGTGGCGGCGGATCTTCAGGAAGCTGGTGAGACACGACATGGCAACTCGACCGATCAGCCCCGAGGATCATGACCGCATCGCGAAAGCGATCCGCGTCGCCGAATCGAAGACCGACGGCGAAATCTACTGCGTGGTCGCCTATGCCAGCGACGGCTATTTCTTTCCGGCGGCCTTCATGGCGACGCTGGCGATGCTCGTCGTCAGCCTCGCCGTCAGCTACGGGCTGGAAGCGTGGTGGCTGTCGATCCGCGTGCCGCATTTCGTCATCGCCCAGCTTCTGGCGATGGCCTCGATGCTTGTGCTGTTGTGGGCGCTGCCCGGCTTGCGCATCCACCTGGTGCCGAGACGGCTGCGTTACCAGACCGCGCATGCCAATGCGATAAAGCAGTTCCTCGCCCGCAACGTCCACCGCACCACGGCGCGCACCGGTGTGCTGGTGTTCGTTTCGATCGCCGAGCACTACGCCGAAGTGATCGCCGACAGCGGCATCGACAGCCGCGTCGGCCAGGATGTCTGGGACGGCGTCGTCCGCGACCTTACCGCGCATGCCCGCGACGATCGTCTCGCCGACGGCTTCATCAAGGCGATCGAAGCGACGGCTGCGGTGCTGGCCGAGCATTTCCCGGTTTCTTCCGGCGACAGCAACGAACTCGACGACCATCTGGTCGAAATCTGAGTCGCTACGAACGGTTTTTTCAGCACTCAACGGCACGTCTATCGTCTGTGCGAAAGCTTGGGAGCCGCTGACCGGACTCTTGCAATCGGGCGATGCGGGTTTATGGTTAACCAATCATGAAGACGCTGAGCATCGACATCAGGAAAGCCGAGCCGCGCGACGCAAGCGCCATCGCCGACGTGCATCTGCTGGCCTGGCGCGGCGCCTACTCCGGCATCATCCCGCATCGCACGCTGACATCGATGATCAACCGCCGCGGCGCCGACTGGTGGGCGAACGCCATCCGCCGCGCCGCCACCGTCCTGGTTGTCGAGATCGGCGGCAAGGTTGCCGGCTACGCCACGATCGGCAAGAACCGCGCCCGCGAGCTCAAGCAGCAGGGCGAGATCTACGAACTTTACGTGCGCCCGGAATATCAGGGCATCGGGCTCGGCAGCCGGCTATTCTCGGCAGCACGGGCGCGACTGGCAGACCACGGGCTGAAAGGCATGGTGGTGTGGGCGCTGGAGGACAACCAGAACGCGCTCACCTTCTATGCCGGCGCCGGCGGCCGCGACGTCGCCGAGGGAGTCGAGGTTTTCGAGCAGAAGGCTCTGAAGAAGGTCGCCTTCGTCTGGGAGTGACGGCTCGATACCCCTCTCGCCAGCACCCTCAGCCGATTTCAGTACCATTCGCCGCATTGCACCATGCGCCGCTGCCCGCTATCGGTTTCCAATCGAAAGAGGGACAAAAGCCATGCGTATCGAAGCCATCGCCATCGGAAAGAACCCGCCGGAGGACATCAACGTCATCATCGAGGTGCCGATCGGCGGCGAGCCGATCAAGTACGAGATGGACAAGGAGGCCGGCACGCTGTTCGTCGACCGCTTCCTGCACACCTCGATGCGCTATCCCGGCAATTACGGCTTCGTGCCGCACACGCTGTCGGGTGACGGCGACCCGATCGACGTGCTGGTCTGCAACACGCGGGCGCTGGTGCCGGGTTGCGTCATCAATGTGCGGCCGATCGGCGTGCTGGTGATGGAGGACAATTCCGGCCTCGACGAAAAGATCATCGCGGTGCCGTCGCCCAAGCTTACGCTGCGCTACGAGAACGTCACCGAATACACGCACCTGCCCGACATCACCCGCCAGCAGGTGCAGCACTTCTTCGAGCACTACAAGGATCTCGAACCCGGCAAATGGGTCAAGATCGAGGGCTGGCACGACGCCGCCTACGCCAAGAAGATGATCGTCGAGGCGATCGAACGGGCCAAGGCAAGCAAGTAGCCCAGCGCCTGAAATTTGCGGGCAAACTTCAGGCGTAGCGCCGCCCCTCATCCGCCTGCCGGCACCTTCTCCCCGTGAACGGGGAGAAGCCCGCTGACCTCGACCTTGGCGCCCATTCAGCAACGGTGGTAATTGGCGAAACCATTGATGGCTGCGTCTTTCTCCCCGTCACTATACGGGGAGAAATGCCCGGCAGGGCAATGAGGGGCAGCGCTGACCGACGTTACTTTTCAATGCGACGCGCTCCTAATTATCGACGCGGCCGAAAGCGGGTGCGTTGCCGATAACCACACGCTTGTCCTTGCCGCAGGCAAAGGTCCGCGCCTTCTCGTCGGCGAGCTTGCGTGCCTGGTCGTTGGCGCCGGGGTTGCCGGTGGCCAGCACCAGGCCGACGGTGCAGCCTTCATAGGTCTCCGGTTGGCCGACCTTGGCGACGATCAGCACGTCGGTCGGTTTGTTCTCCACCTCGGGATTGCTGATCGAGCGCCGATGAATGACCGCAAACGGGACGGCGCGATCGCCGTTCGTCTCGATGCGCCACTCGAGTTTGGATGCCGCCGAGTTGAAGGCGACAAAACTTTCCCAGACTGGGGTCATGTTGCTGGGCGGAAAACCATAAAACAGCGATTCCCGCGCGTCGTCGTAGGCGATCAGCACCGGGTAGCCGCGATAGCCCGAACAGGCGAGACTGGCCCAGTCGCCGTCGCCTTCCTCCGCTTGCGCGTAGGTCACGCAGTCCTTCTTCCAGTCGAGATCGGTGTAGGCGCTGGAAATGGCGCCGGCCCGGGCAGGCTGGCAGAGGCCGGCGAGGGCAAGCGGGATCAGCAAAAGAGCACGCATCGCGGGCAACTCCGTTTCGGGGCTGCCGCACGGTATCGTCAAACGCTATTTCTTCAAGCTCGCTTCGATCAGCAGGTCGGCATTGCTGGCCACAGACTTCGCCGGTCCGCCGGCCCCGAACAGCTGGCCACTGATATAGGCGCCTTCGATCAGAAGCAGCAGCCCGTCGCCCAGCGTATCGGCGTCGCCGGCACCCATTGCCGCCGCCATGGCGCGCAGGCGTCGGCGCAATTCCTGCTTGTTGGCCTCGCTCACCACGCGGGCCGGGTGGCCACGTTCGGGATATTCGACGGCCGCATTGGTCATGCCGCAGCCGCGATAGTCGGGCTTTTGCGTGCGCTTGCCGATGCGGGTCAGGAAGGCGGCGATCTGCGCGCGCGGATTGCCGGGATGGGCAGCCACCGCCGCGTCGAAGCGGGCCCAGAACTCGAGGTCGTATTGCCGCAGATAGGACGCGGCCAATTCGTCCTTGGAGGGAAAGCTGCGATAGAGGCTGGGCTTGGTGACGCCAGCGCGCCGCACGATCTCGTCGACGCCGATCGCCCTGATGCCTTGCCGGTAGAACAGGTCGCGGGCAACGCGAAGGATTTTTTCGCCCGCGCGGGGCCGTTCATCCGCTTTGATCGTTGGCTCAATGCTTTTCATTCTTGGACGTGCCGTTGCCTGCTTGACAATGTTACCGATCGGTACGTATGCTCCCATGCATTGAAACGTACCGGTCAGTAACATGATAGCTCGATCCCGCCCGTTTGGCCAGCGCTATGCTTTCGTCGTGGTGGCCGTCATTTTCCTGTGCCTGCTGATCGCGGCGGGCCTGCGGTCGGCGCCGGCCGTCATGATGCTGCCGCTGGAGGAGAGTTTCGGCTGGCGGCGCGATGTCGTCTCGCTCGCCGCGGCCATCGGCATCTTCCTCTACGGCCTGACCGGGCCGTTTGCCGCGGCACTGATGGAACGGATCGGGCTGCGCCGCACGCTGCTGGCGGCGCTGGTGCTGATGTCGGGCTCGACGGCGCTCAGCCTGTTGATGACCCAGCCCTGGCACCTGCTTCTCACCTGGGGCGTATTCTCCGGCGTCGGTTCCGGCGCGGTCGCCACGGTGCTCGGCGCCACCATCGTCAATCGCTGGTTCAAGACCAATCGCGGCCTGGTGATGGGGCTGATGTCGGCCTCGGCCGCCACCGGCCTGCTGGTGTTCCTGCCATTGCTCGCCGCGCTCGCCCAGTCGGGCGGCTGGAAGCCTGTCGCCATCGCCATTGCGGTCGCCACCGCCTGCCTGGTGCCGCTGGTCTGGCTGCTGGTGCCGGAACGGCCGTCCGCGATCGGCATGGTGCGCTACGGCGCGGACGTCGACGACGTGCCGCCGGTTGCGCCGGCCTCGCAGGGCAATTTCCTCACCCACACGTTCAGCACGCTGCGTCGTGCCGCCGGCACGCGGGTGTTCTGGTATCTGTTCGCCACTTTCTTCATCTGTGGCTTCACCACCAACGGACTGGTCGGAACGCACCTGATCGCGTTTTGCGGCGACATGGGCATCGGCCAGGTGCAAGCCGCCGGCCTGCTGTCGCTGATGGGCATCTTCGACCTGATCGGCACGACGCTGTCGGGCTGGCTCACCGACCGTTTCGACCCGCGCAAGCTGCTCGGCGTCTATTATGGCATCCGCGGCCTGTCGCTGATCTATCTGCCTTATTCCGGCTTTTCGTCGACCAGCTTGATCATCTTCGCCGTGCTCTACGGATTGGACTGGATCGCCACCGTGCCGCCGACGCTCAGGCTGTCGAACGAGGCGTTCGGCGACCGCAGCGGGCCGATCGTCTTCGGCTGGATCGTCGCCGGCCATCAGGTGGGTGCAGCGGCGGCTGCCTTCTTCGGCGGCACCATGCGTGAATTGCAAGGCAATTACGAACTTGCCTTCCTCATCGCCGGCATGACGGCAATAGCCGCAGCCTGCATCTCGCTGTTGATCAACACCAGCCGTCCGGCCTTCGAGCCGAACCCGCAGGCGGCTTGAGCTGTGACGGCCGAGCGCTAATCTCCCCCTTGAGGGGGGAGATGGCCGCGAAGCGGCCAGAGGGGGTCGGTCCGACCGGGCTCGGCCCCTTATCGCCGACGCAGGAGGTTGGCGCTCCACGCGACACGACCCCCTCTGTCGCCTTCGGCGACATCTCCCCCTCGAGGGGGAGATTCGCCAGCCTGTTGATCGTCAGAAAACCTTCATGGTTTCGAGATGTGCGTGAAACATTGAGGCTGGACCTTGGCGGCGACGTTTAAGCCATCCAGGAGACAGCCATGAACAAGATTTCGCGCCGCGCTTTTGTCACGTCGGCGAGCGCCGCCGGCCTCGTCGGCGTATCGGGCCTCGCGCTTCCCTATTATTCGCGCGCCAATCAGCGGCCCGCCTTCACCCATGGCATCCAGTCGGGCGATGTCGACGCAACCAGTGGCGTGGTGTGGACGCGGACCGACCGCCCTTCGCGCGTCATGTTCGAAGTCTCGTCGACCGAGAATTTCGCCAATCCCTTGCGCCTTGCGCCGCTCGATACGTCGCCGGCCAGCGATTACACCGTAAAGCGGCTGCTCACCGACCTCACCTCCGACCAGGACATCTTCTACCGCATGGTCGCGGCCGATCTTGCCGACATCAACGCCGTCTCCGAGCCGATCGTCGGCCGCTTCCGCACGGCGCCGGCCTCGAAACGCGACATCCGCTTCGCCTGGTCGGGCGATACCGCCGGCCAGGGCTGGGGCATCGACGACACCGGCATGAAGACCTATGCCACGATCGGCAAGCATACGCCCGACTTCTTCCTGCATTCCGGCGACACCATCTATGCCGACGGCCCGATGAAGGACGAGGTCGAGCTGCCCGGCGGCAGCAAGTGGAAGAACAAGGTCCTCATCGACGAAAAGCGCAAGGTTGCCGAGACGCTGGACGAGTACCGCGGCCAGTGGAAGTACAACATGATGGATAAGAACGTGCTGGGGCTAAACGCCATCTGCCCGACCTTCTACCAGTGGGACGATCACGAGGTGGTCAACAACTGGTCGGATTCGAAGAACCTGAGCGCCGACGACCGCTACTCGGAAAAAAACATCCATGTGCTGGCGGCACGCGCGGCACGTGCCTTCCACGAGATGACGACGATCCGCTACGAGCCGTCGGAACCGGGCCGCGTCTATCGCAAGATCGCCTACGGGCCGCTGCTCGACGTGTTCTTCCTCGACATGCGCTCCTATCGCGGCGCCAACGGTCCTGGCATGCAGGATACGGTGACGCCGCAATCGCGCATCCTCGGCGAACAGCAGATGAAGTGGCTGAAGCGCGAACTGGCAAACTCCAACGCGACCTGGAAAATCATCGCCGCCGACATGCCGCTTGGTCTCGTCGTCTGGAACGACGCCACCAACAAGGCCGGCGCCGAGGCCGTCAGCAATGGCGACAATGGCCCGGCCAAGGGCCGCGAACTGGAAATTGCCGACCTCCTTCGCTACATAAAGAATGCCGGCATCACCAACACCGTCTGGCTGACCGCCGACGTGCACTACACGGCGGCGCATTACTACAATCCCGACAAGGCGCAGTTCCAGGACTTCAATCCGTTCTGGGAATTCGTCTCGGGTCCGTTACACGCCGGCACCTATGGACCCAATGATTTCGACATGACCTTCGGCCCGGAGCTGAAATTCATCAAGGCGCCCACCGCCGAGCAGGGGCAGAACCTGCCACCCTCGGCCGGCCTGCAGTTCTTCGGCCTCGTCGACATCGATGGCGCCACTGAACAGATGACGGTGCGGCTGATGGATCGCGACGACAATGAACTCTACAAGGTCACGCTCGACCCGGTGCATTCGGCGTGAGGGGACTGGGTCACTTTGTATCAATCCTGGGTGACGTCGCGCTGCCCCTCATGGCCCTGCCGGGCATTTCTCCCCCTAAACGGGGAGAAAGTGGCCCGCATCGAAGATTTCGCTAATCGCGAACGTTGCAGAAGGAGAGCCGACATTTCGCGCAGCGGGCTTCTCCCCGTTTACGGGGAGATGAGGGGCTGCGCCGGCGTTGGCAAAACTTCAGGAAGGGTCGATCCGACCTTTCCGACAATGTGCGGAAAGCAGTCCTAATCCGGATAGCAAACGGTCGGAATATTGGGCCAAACAGCGCTGTCGCAGTTGGCGGCCTCCTGCCTTTGCTTGAAGGCGGCGCTGACCGGCCCGGTCACCACCGGGTCGACGCCATCGGGAGCGTCGGCAAACAACTGCTCCGCCGTTCGGGTGTCGGACGGCGGGGCAGGCTCCTTCGACGTCGCGGCCGACTGTGCCACGCCTGCCGCAAGCAGAACGGCGAGCGCAGCCCATGCAAGGATTGGCCGGTATCTGATGCCCGTTTTGCTCATGAAATTTGAACTGTCCCGACCGTGAAAGGTTCCGCTTTGGTTAATAATTCAATTTCACACCAAGACGCTTAAGATTTGGTGACCATCTATTTGGTGGCACGCCTCCTCTTTCGCAATTGCGAAAAACCCTGTATGAGCCGCCCAACCGAAAGAGGCAGCGCCTTTTGGCCTGCTGCCTGCAACGCTCCCGAGACCACAACATGAAAATTCGTAATATCGCGATCATCGCGCACGTCGACCATGGGAAAACCACCCTCGTCGACCAGCTCCTGAAACAGTCAGGCTCGTTCCGCGACAACCAGCGCGTTGCCGAACGCGCCATGGATTCGAACGACCTCGAAAAGGAACGCGGCATCACCATCCTGGCCAAGGCGACTTCGGTCGACTGGAAGGACACCCGCATCAACATCGTCGACACCCCCGGCCACGCTGATTTCGGCGGTGAAGTCGAGCGCATCCTCTCGATGGTGGATTCGGCCATCGTGCTGGTCGACGCCGCCGAAGGGCCGATGCCGCAGACAAAATTCGTCGTCGGCAAGGCGCTCAAGGTCGGATTGAAGCCGATCGTCGTCATCAACAAGATCGACCGGCCGGACGCCCGCCACGTCGAGGTGGTCAACGAAGTGTTCGACCTGTTTGCAGCGCTCGACGCCACCGACGAGCAACTCGACTTCCCGATCCTTTACGGCTCGGGCCGCGACGGCTGGGTTTCGGAAAACCCCGAAGGCCCCAAGGACCAGGGTTTGGCGCCGCTGTTCGACCTCGTCATCAAGCACGTGCCGGCGCCGACCGTCCACCCCGGCCCGTTCCGCATGATCGGCACCATCCTGGAAGCCAATCCGTTCCTTGGCCGCATCATCACCGGCCGCATCGAATCCGGCACGCTGAAGTCCAACCAGGCGGTCAAGGTGCTGCATCATGACGGCACCCAGGTCGAAACCGGCCGTATCTCGAAGATCCTGGCTTTCCGCGGGCTCGAGCGCCAGCCGATCGACGAGGCGCAGGCGGGTGACATCGTCGCCATCGCCGGCCTGTCGAAGGGCACCGTCGCCGACACGTTCTGCGACCTGTCGGTGACCGAGCCGCTGCATGCGCAGCCGATCGATCCGCCGACCGTGACGATGTCGTTCCTCGTCAACGATAGCCCGCTGGCCGGCACCGAGGGCGACAAGGTGACCAGCCGCGTCATTCGCGACCGCCTGCTGCGCGAGGCCGAAGGCAATGTCGCGCTGAAAATCGAGGAATCGCCTGACAAGGATTCGTTTTTCGTCTCCGGCCGCGGCGAATTGCAGCTTGCCGTGCTGATCGAGACGATGCGCCGCGAAGGGTTCGAGATTGCCGTGTCGCGGCCGCGCGTCGTCATGCAGAAGGGCGAGAACGGCGAGTTGCTCGAGCCGGTCGAGGAAGTCGTCATCGACGTCGACGAAGAGCATGCCGGCGTCGTCGTGCAAAAAATGTCGGAGCGCAAGGCCGAGATGGTCGAATTGCGCCCGTCGGGCGGCAACCGCCAGCGTATCGTCTTCCACGCGCCGACGCGCGGCCTGATCGGCTACCAGTCGGAACTGCTGACCGACACCCGCGGCACAGCAGTCATGAACCGGCTGTTCCATGCCTACGAGCCTTACAAGGGTGAGCTGCCGGGCCGCACCAACGGCGTGCTGATCTCCAACGAACAGGGTGAATCAGTGGCCTATGCGATGTGGAACCTGGAAGACCGCGGCCCGATGGTCATCGATCCGGGCGTCAAGGTCTATCAGGGCATGATCATCGGCATCCATTCACGCGACAACGACCTCGAAGTGAACGTGCTGAAGGGCAAGAAGCTGACCAACATCCGCGCTGCCGGCAAGGATGAGGCGGTGAAGCTGACGCCGCCGATCCGCATGACGCTGGAACGCGCGCTGGCCTGGATCCAGGACGACGAGCTGGTCGAAGTGACGCCGAAGACCATTCGTCTGCGCAAGCTCTATCTCGACCCGAACGAGCGCAAGCGTTTTGAGAAATCGGCGAAAGTGGTCGGCGCGGCGTAAGGCGACGTCTCATTGAAGGGGGTCGGCGCTGCCCCTCATCCGCCTGCCGGCACCTTCTCCCCGTGAACGGGGAGAAGACCGCTGAGCGCACCCTCGGCGTTCAATTCTTGCAACGCTGGTAATTGGCGGAACCGTCGATGACAGCGCCCTTCTCCCCGTTGACGGGGAGAAGATGGCGGCAGCCAGATGAGGGGCAGCGCCGACGCCTGTTTAGGGGGCAAAGTTCTCTGCAAGCTGCAGGGGTGCCAAACCGCCGCTGATCGGGTATCCTTGGGCTCTCTGACGCTCGAAGGCACTCACATGCACGTCACCTCGCTTTTGATCTTCGCCGCCGCCCTTTTCGTCGCCGCGGGCTCGCCCGGCCCGTCGATTGCCGCCCTGGTGGCGCGGGTTATCGCAAAGGGCTTTCGCGACGTGTTTCCATTCCTGCTCGCCATGTGGATCGGCGAGGCCATCTGGCTGTCGCTGGCGGTGTTCGGGCTGGCGGTGGTGGCGCAGACCTTCCATCTTGCCTTCGTCGTGCTGAAATGGGTCGGCGTCGCCTATCTCGCCTACCTCGCCTGGAAGATGTGGACGGCCCCGGTCGAGGCGCGCGAAGGCGAGATGCCGCGCGAGGAGTCGGCCGTCAAACTGTTCTTTGCCGGCATGGCGGTGACGCTCGGCAATCCCAAGATCATGATGTTCTACCTGGCGCTGCTGCCGACCATCATCGATCTCGCCTCAGTGACGGTCGTCGGCTGGATCGAGCTGACGCTGACCATGGCCGTGGTTCTGGTCGCCATCGATCTGGCCTGGGTGCTGGCGGCAGCGCAGGCGCGAAAACTCTTGAAGAGCAGGCGGGCGATGAAGATCGCCAACCGCGTCAGCGCCACCACCATGGCCGGTGCCGCGGCGGCGATTGCGGCTCGATCCTGAGCCGGTGCGTCAGCCCATTTCGATGATCGGCGCGATCTCGACGCTGAAACCCGGGTCCTTCAGGATAGGACAATCCTTGGCCTTGGCGACGGCATCGTCGATGTCGTTCGCTTCGATGATTGTGTAACCGGCGGTCGGATTGCTGCCGCCATTGTTCTCGACTTTGCCGCCGGGCAGCACGGTCTTCGACATGCCGACCGGATTGCCACCGTCGACCACGGCCGAGCCAAGCTTGCCGTACCAGCCGTTCCAGGCATCCATCGCCGCTTGCCGTTCGGCGTCGTCGGTCGGCATCTTGCCGGAGCCGTGATAGACATAGAGAAATTTCGCCATGTTCTCCTCCGTTGATCTTCCATTGATCGGCGGGCGTCGAACCGACATGCGGTCACGCCGCAGGGCGATCATCGGACCAAACCGAAAAACAAGCAACGAGAATGCGAATCACTAATGTGAGGTCCGGTTGGCTCGCAATCGCCATGCTCTCACCGCGCCATCGCCGGTATGTCGGTGAAGGCGCGCAGCTTCGTCTCGTCGAAAGCGTAGGCCAAAAGCACATTGGGAACGAGGCCGAGCTTCTCCTCGCATTTGGCGAAATAGGCTTTCGTCGCTTCGCTCAGTTCCGCAGGCGCGAGGTCAAGTGCGACGATTTTGTCTTTTATGGCGGATTTTCTCCTCATTTTCGGTGACCCACCGGCGAATCCCGACATTTCGTCGCAAGCGGTCAAACCTTTGTCGCCAAATATCGGTCATCTGCTACCATAGTCGCAAAACATATGAGGGAGGGATTTAGCGACATGGCCGGCCTGAAATCTGCAAGCCAGTTGAAAAAGATAAGCACGGCCAAGGGCAGCGAGAAACCCGGCAGGCTTGCCGATTACTTGCTGGCCCGTGCGCCGGCCGAAGATGTCGCCGCCTATGAGGTCACCGCCCTCGAACGCGCCGCCGATCTCGCCGGACGCGCCGTCGCCAGGCACAAGAAGGGCGATTGCGTCGTCGCCATAGAGGTTGATTCCGGTGTCGTGCGCCAGGGCAGGCCGATGACGGTGATCACCGTCGTCAACGACAACATGCCGTTCCTGTTCGATTCCATCCTCGGCGAGATCACCGAGAGCGCTGGCGAACCGCTGCTGGTTACCCATCCGGTCATCGTCGTCAGGCACGGCAAGAGCGGCGTCGACGAAATCCTCGGCGATGGCGGCTTCGCCAAGGGCGATCACAGTCATGAACGGCTGAGCGTCATCCACGTCCATATCGGCCGTGTTTCGTCCGAGCAGGCCGAGGCATTGGCTGACCGGCTGAAGAAAATATTGGGCCAGGTGCGCGCCGCCGTCACCGACTGGAAGCCGATGCTGGCCCGCCTCGACCAGGCAATCTCCGAGTTCCGCTACGCTCCGGTGCCGCTCGACAAGGCCAACGTCACCGAAGCGATCGCCCTCCTGGAATGGCTGCGCGACGACAATTTCACCTTCCTCGGCATGCGCGAGTTCAAATATACCGGCGGCGAGAAGAGCGGCACCCTGGAGCGCACCGAAAAGCCCGGCCTCGGCATCCTCTCCGATCCCGACGTGCTGGTGCTGCGGCGCGGCACCGAAGCGGTGTCGACGACGCCGGAAATCCGCGCCTTCCTGCACGGGCCGGAACCGCTGATCGTCACCAAGGCCAATGCCAAATCGTCGGTGCACCGCCGCATCTATCTCGATTACATCGGCGTCAAGACCTACACCGCCAAGGGCGTGCTTGCCGGCGAGCTGCGCATTGTCGGCCTGTTCACCTCGACTGCCTACACGCGCTCGGTGATGAAGATCCCCTATCTCAGGTCGAAAGCCGAAACCATCATCGCCAAATCCGGTTTCAACCCTGAAGACCACTCCGGCAAGGCACTGATCAACGTGCTGGAGAGCTATCCGCGCGACGAGCTGTTCCAGGTTCCGGTGCCGATCCTGCGCAAGCACGCCGAAGCCATTCTGGGGCTGATCGAGCGGCCGCGCGTCAGGGCGCTGGTGCGCGCCGATCAGTTCGACCGTTTCGTCTCGATCCTCGTTTTCGTGCCGCGCGACCGCTACGACAGCGTCGTGCGCGAGAAGATCGGCACCTATCTGAAGACGATGTTCCAGGGCCGGCTTTCGGCCTACTACCCGGCCTTCCCGGAAGGCGGGCTGGCTCGTGTCCACTTCATCATCGGCCGTTCCGGCGGCAGGACGCCGAAGGTCGACCAGGCGACGATCGAGGCAGCGATCCGCGCCATCGTGCGGACCTGGGACGACATTCTGCGCGAGACCGCCGAAGAGACCGGCGCCGATGCGGCGCTCACGGCGATCGCCTCGCGCTTCTCGGGAAGCTATCGCGACAGCTTCTCACCGGCGGAGGCGCTGGCCGATGCCGGGCGCATCGCCAGGATCAGCGCGGCCAATCCGATCGCCATCGACTATTATCGTCATGCCAACCAGGAACCGCATCAGGCGGCGCTGAAGATCTATCACCATGGCAGCCCGGTGGCGCTGTCGCGACGGGTGCCGGTGCTGGAGAACATCGGTTTCCGCGTTATCAGCGAGCGCACCTTCGAGGTCGGGGACGAGGCTTCCGACATGATCAATACTGATCAGCCGGGCATGGTCTTCATCCACGACATGGAACTCGAAAACAGCTACGGCAAGCCAATCGACCTTGGCGACCGCGGCGCGCTGTTCGAAGACGCGTTCCTTTCCGTCTGGCGCGGCGACATCGACAATGACGGCTATAACGGCCTTGCCCAGACCGCCGGCCTGTGGTCGGGCGAGATTTCCATCCTGCGCGCCTACGGCCGCTATCTGCAGCAGGCCGGCATCCCACAGAGCCAGGATTTCATTGCCGCCGCGCTCAACCGCTATCCGGAGATCGCGCGTGGCCTGCATGAGCTGTTCGTCGCCCGCCTCGGACCGACGGCGCAGACGGACGGGGCGGTCGCGGCCAGGCACCTCAAGGCCAAGATCAGGGATGCGCTGGAAGAGGTTCCCAACATCGACGACGACACCATCGTCCGTCGCTACCTCAACCTGATCGAAGCCTCGCTGCGCACCAATCATTTCGTTCCCGATCTGAAGGAGAAGGGCCAGTCGCTGGCGATCAAGCTCGATTCGCAAGCGGTCGACGGCCTGCCGGCGCCGCGGCCGTGGCGGGAGATCTTCGTCTACGGCTCCGAGGTCGAGGGCGTGCATCTGCGCTTCGGCCCGGTCGCGCGCGGTGGCCTGCGCTGGTCGGACCGCGCCCAGGACTACCGCACCGAGGTGCTCGGTTTGGTCAAGGCGCAGCAGGTCAAGAACGCGGTGATCGTGCCGGTTGGCGCCAAGGGCGGTTTCTATCCGAAGAAGCTGCCGATGGGCGCCGGCCGCGACGCCATCTTCGAAGCCGGCGCGTCCGCCTACAAGAATTACGTCTCCAGCCTGTTGTCGATCACCGACAATATCGGCCTGGACGGCGTCATTCCGCCGGCTGAGGTCGTGCGGCGCGACCAGGACGACCCCTATTTCGTCGTCGCCGCAGACAAGGGCACGGCGACCTTCTCCGACACCGCCAATGCCATCAGCGAGAAGCATGGCTTCTGGCTCGACGACGCCTTCGCCAGCGGCGGCTCGGCCGGCTACGACCACAAGAAGATGGGCATCACCGCCAAGGGTGCCTGGGAAGCGGTCAAGCGGCATTTCCGCGAGATGAACCGCGATATCCAGACCGCACCCTTCACCGTTGTCGGCGTCGGCGACATGTCGGGCGACGTGTTCGGCAACGGCATGCTCCTGTCCGAGCAGACCCGGCTGATCGCCGCCTTCGACCATCGTGACATCTTCATCGATCCCGCTCCCGACATGGCGGTTTCGATGGCCGAGCGCCGGCGCATGTTCGCCCTCGCCCGTTCGAGCTGGCAGGACTACGACAAGACAAAACTGTCCGAAGGCGGCATCATCGTCTCGCGCAGCCAGAAATCGATCACGCTGCCGCCGGCCGCGGCCGCGGCGATCGGCCTCGGCAAGACGACCGCCTCGCCGGTCGAGATCATGAGCGCCATCCTCAAGGCGCCGGTCGACCTTTTGTGGTTCGGCGGCATCGGCACCTATCTCAGGGCATCGACGGAAACCAACCAGGACGCCGGCGATCGCGCCAACGATGCTATTCGGGTGACTGCGCTCGAAGTGCGCGCCAAGGTCATCGGCGAGGGCGCCAATCTTGGCGCGACGCAGCGGGCCCGCATCGAGTTCGGGCTGAATGGCGGGCGCTGCAATTCCGACGCCATCGACAATTCGGGCGGCGTCAACTGCTCCGACGTCGAGGTCAACATCAAGATCGCGCTGGCTTCCGCCATGCGCAAGGGGGCGCTGACTCGCCCAGCGCGCAACAAGCTTCTCGCCGAAATGACCGACGAGGTGAGCGCGCTGGTGCTGTCCAACAATTACGAGCAGACGCTGGCGCTGTCCCTTGCTCGCAAGCGCGGCCTTGCCGATATTGCCCATCAGAGCCGTTTCATGGCAGCGCTCGAGGCGCGCGGCCTGCTCGACCGCCATGTCGAAGCTCTGCCGTCGCCGGCAGCCCTCGCCGAGCGCGAGGCGCGCGGCGAGCCGCTGACCAGGGCCGAGCTCGGCGTGCTGCTGGCCTATGCCAAGATCGTGCTGTTTTCCGACATCGTCGCCAGCGACGTGCCGGACGATCCGCATTTCGACCGTGACCTGATGGGCTATTTTCCGGACCGTATGACGAAGAAATTCGCGGCCGAAATCCATGGCCATCGCCTGCGCCGCGAAATCATCGCCCGTGTCGTCGCCAACGATCTGGTCAATCGCGGCGGCCCACCCTTCGTCAACAGGCTGCAGGAAGCAACCGGCCGCAGCGCGGCCGACGTGGTCCGGACCTTCGCTGTGGTGCGCGACGGCTTTGGCTTGCCGGCGCTCTATCGCCAGATCGACGCGCTCGACAACCAGATCGACGGGCAGGTGCAGCTCGACCTTTATCAAGCCGTCAGTCGGCTTACCTATGTCGCCAGCGGCTGGTATCTCAAGAACGATACCAGCACCGCTCCGCTGGGCCAACGGATCGCCGAATTGCAGAACGCCCGCAAGGCACTGGAACCGAAGCTCCCTTCGCTGCTTCCGGCCTTCTCGCGCGAGCGGATAGAGGATCGGCGGCATGCTCTGGCCAAGGGCGGCGCGCCCGAACAGCTGGCAGAACATCTGGCGCTGACCGATGTGGCCGGCGTCGTGCCTGACATCGCGCTGACGGCCCGAACGGCGAATGCCGACATCATCGCCGCCGCCAAGGCGTTTTTCGCGGTCAGCGATGCCTTCCGCATTCCGCGCGTCGAGGATGCGGCGCGCTCGATCGCGCCGTCCGACTACTACGATCAATTGGCGCTTTTCCGCGCCACCGACACGATCGGCGCAGCCAGGCGCGGCATCGCCGTCGCAGCGCTCACCGGCCATGCCGGGGCGGCGGACCCGGTGGCGGCATGGCTGGAGGCCGGCGGCGAGAGGGTCGGGCGCATCCGCGAGCGGCTGCAGGCGCTGACCGAGGGCGGCGACATCACCGTGTCGCGGCTGTCGGTGGCATCGGGGCTGATCAGCGACCTGACGGCGCTGTGAACTGTTCGCTTCACAAGGCCGGCGCTGCCCCTCATCCGGCTGCCGCCACCTTCTCCCCGTATAGTGACGGGGAGAAGGAACTTGCTGCAACGCCAGCGCCTTTTCTGCAACGGCAGCCGTTCGCGAAACCGCCGATGACAATGTCTTTCTCCCCGTCCCTATACGGGGAGAAATGCCCGGCAGGGCAATGAGGGGCGGCGCGACCCCTGTCATTTGCGTGAGCACCGGAAACATGCAGACATGGCGCCGGTCGCGGGCCAAGCGAACGGGGCAGGAGGGAATATGGCCGAGGTAGCAGTGCAGCGAGCGCCGGAACGCGGCATCTGGGGGTGGATGCTGTTCGACTGGGCAGCACAGCCGTTCTTCACGGTCATCACCACCTTCATCTTCGGCCCTTATTTCGCTTCGCGCATGGTTCTGGATCCGGCTGCCATGCAAGCTGCCGAGGCAGCCGGTCCAGCCGCAGTTGAAGCTTACGTCGAATCCCAGCATCTACTTGGCCTGACGGTCTGGGGTTGGAGCATCGCCGCGGCGGGACTGGTCATTGCCGTTTTGTCGCCCATACTCGGCTCGATCGCAGACCAGACCGGCCCGCGAAAGCCGTGGATCGCGTGCTTTGCTGCGATCAAGATCACGAGTCTTTGTTTGCTCTGGTTTGCCGCGCCGGGCTCAAATCTGTTTCTTATCGCGGCTTTGTTTTCGCTGGCGTCGGTGGCGGCGGAATTCTCGACGGTGTTCAACGATTCGATGATGCCGCGCCTGGTTCCGAAGAGCGAAATCGGCCGCATCTCAAACATGGCCTGGGGTCTTGGTTATCTCGGCGGCATGATCGCGTTGATCTTCGTCGTCGCCTTCATGGCGGGTTTGCCGGAGACCGGCAAGACGATCGTCGGTCTCGACCCGCTCCTCGGTCTCGACCCGATCTTCGGCGAGGACGCTCGGGCGACCGGACCACTGTCGGCTGGCTGGTACTTGCTGTTCATCCTGCCGATGTTCTTCTTTACCCCGGATGCCGCCAAAGGCATTCCGATCGGGCCGGCGGTGCGCGAGGGGCTGTCGGAGCTGAAGTCGACACTGGCCGAAGTGCGCCAGCGCAGCGGCATCTTCCGCTTCCTGGTCGCCCGCATGATCTATCAAGACGGCGTCAATGCGCTGCTTGCGCTGGGAGGACTTTTCGCGGCAGGGATGTTCGCCTGGTCGATCACCGAGATCGGCCTGTTCGGCATCATCCTCAACGTCGTTGCCATCGTCGGCTGCTGGATCGCCGCCCGTCTCGACACGGCGCTCGGCTCCAAGGCCGTGGTGATGATTTCGCTGGTTATGCTGTCTGTCGCGACAATCGGCATCGTCTCGACCGGACCGGGTTTCACGCTGCTCGGGATGCTACAGCTCTCCACCGCCGACTCGGGCGGCCTGTTCGGCACGGCGGCGGAAAAGGCCTACATTCTTTACGGCTTGCTGATCGGCCTTGCCTTCGGGCCAGTACAAGCCTCGTCACGCTCCTACATGGCGCGTAGCGTCACCGCGGCCGAATCGGGTCGCTATTTCGGCATCTATGCGCTGGCCGGACGGGCGACCAGCTTCCTCGCGCCGTTTCTGGTGTCGACCATAGGCTGGGTAAGCGGTTCGCAACGGCTCGGCATGGCTGTAATCGTGCTGTTCCTCGGCGTCGGCCTGGCGATCCTGGTCCGCACGCCGTATCCGGCGGACAACCGGCCGGCGGAGTGAGCTTACCCTCCCCCTTGTGGGGAGGGTCGATCCGCGAAGCGGGGCGGGGGGGGGGGGGGGGGGCCCCGCCCCCCCCCCCCCCCGGCGCTGCCCCCACCCCGCTCACGAACTTTGCTTCGAAAAGATCGTTTGCCGACCCTCCCCACGTGGGGTCCACGAGGGGGAGGGTGAGGCGCTAATGCCTGAAATGCCTGACGCCGGTAAATACCATGGCGATGCCGTGGGCGTCGGCGGCGGCGATGACATCGTCGTCGCGCATCGAGCCGCCCGGCTGGATGACGGCGGTGGCGCCGGCTTCGATCGCCGACAGCAGCCCGTCGGCGAACGGGAAAAAGGCATCCGAGGCGACGACAGAATTCTTGGTCAGCGGCTCGGCCAGGTCGGCTGCCTCGGCCGCGTCGAGCGCCTTGCGCGCGGCGATGCGCGAGGAATCGACGCGGCTCATCTGGCCGGCGCCGATGCCGACGGTGGCACCGTCCCTGACATAGACGATGGCGTTCGACTTGACGTGCTTTGCGACGCGGAAAGCGAATTTGAGATCGGCCATTTCGGCCGTTGTCGGCGCCCGCCGGGTCACCACTTTCAGGTCGAGGTCGTCGACCACCGCATTGTCGCGGCCCTGGACGAGCAACCCGCCGGAAACGGATTTCACAGTGGAGCCGGCCGCGCGCGGATCGGGCAAGCCGCCGGTGACCAGCAAGCGCAGGTTCTTCTTGGCGGCGACGATGCGGATTGCTTCGTCCGAGGCGCCCGGCGCGATGATGACCTCGGTGAAGGTTTTGACGATCTCTTCGGCGGCCTCGGCCTCGAGGGTGCGGTTCATCGCGACAATGCCGCCAAAGGCCGAGACCGGATCGCAGGCAAGCGCCTTGGCATAGGCCGCCTTCAGCGAAGCGCCCTCGGCGACGCCGCATGGGTTGGCGTGCTTGATGATGGCGACGGTGGCGGAGCGGGCCGGATCGAACTCGCCGACCAGTTCGAAGGCGGCGTCGGTGTCGTTGATGTTGTTGTAGGAAAGCTGCTTGCCCTGAAGCTGGCGCGCCGTCGCGACGCCCGGTCGCTTGTCGCCATCGACGTAGAAGCCGGCGCTCTGGTGCGGGTTCTCGCCGTAGCGCATCACCTGGTCGAGCCTGCCGCCGAAGGCGCGCCAGGTGGGATGCTCGATCTCCAGCGCTTCGGCGAACCAGCCGGAAATCGCCGCATCATAGGTCGCGGTGCGGGCGAAGGCCTTGGCCGCCAGCTTCTTGCGGAAATCCAGCGAGAGCGAGCCGAAATTCATCTCCAGCGCGTTGAGCACCGAGGCATAGTCCTCGGGATCGGTGACGATGGCGACGTAAGCGTGGTTCTTGGCCGAAGCGCGGATCATCGCCGGGCCGCCTATGTCGATGTTCTCGACGATCGAGGCGTAAGCGGCGCCGGAGCGGCGGACATCCTCGAAAGGGTAGAGATTGGAGACGACGAGATCGATCGGCTCAATACCATGATCGCGCATCGCCGCGGCGTGTTCGGGATCGTCGCGCACGCAAAGCAGCGCGCCGTGCACGGACGGATGCAGGGTCTTGACGCGGCCGTCCATGATCTCGGGAAAGCCGGTGAGTTCGGAGACGTCGCGCACAGCCATGCCTGCCTCGGCGATCGCCTTTGCTGTGCCGCCGGTGGAGACCAGCTCGACGCCGGCCGCGGCCAGCGCCCTGGCGAAATCGATGAGCCCGGTCTTGTCGAAAACGGAAAGCAGCGCGCGACGAACGGGAACGAGGTCCGGCGCGGGAATGTTCTTGGCGGCGACGGCCATGGGCTGGCGGCCTTTCACGGCTGGTTGGGACAGTGTCCGCGCGCCGTAGCACATGAGGCCTGGAAATCAAACTGCGGGACTAACCGCAGTCTCAGCTTTTTGCCGGATGACCGGCGATGGCCGTCCGTGTCAGTTGCCAATGGACTTCGGAAATCTCTGACGCCTTGAAGGCCAGCACGATCTGCCGGCTGCGGCGCGGGCCGCCAAGACCGGCGAAATAAATGGATTCTTCGACCTCGGGCGCCACCTCGGTGCAGGTGAACACCCATGTGTCGGCTTCATCGGCGGTCAGCACCAGACGGTCGTGCTCGTCCTTGAGCAGGCCTATGTCGGGATGGATGTGGAAGCGCACGGTGACGAAATCGCGGCCGTTGTTGCGGATCGCAGCATTGCCCGGCCGCAGAAGGCGATCCCTGCCGGCGAGCACATTGCCGTTCGTCGACAATTTCAGTTCGCGCTCATGCAGCAAGCCGAAGCGCGCGACATAGCCGTCATGGCGAGCCAGAAAACCCTGTGTGCCTTGCTGGTCGGTGCGCTTGCAAGGCACATGCTGCGGGCCGCCGATCAACGGCGTGCCGAGCAGATCGTTGACGCGCAGCGAGTGGCTGAAACGCGCCGACGAGGTGTCGTTGATGGTGGCTGTCGAATGGGCGGCCGTGGCGCGGGCAAGCGGCCGGAATTCGGCGGCGCCATAGGTGTCCACGCCGGCGTTGACGACATAGTGGCGGCGGCCGGAAGACAGCTCGAAGGAAAGGCATCCGGCGTGCGCCGCGTTGGAAACATCGATGCGCGGTGGCGGGCCGGTATCGGCGATCACGGTGACGCCGCCCATGGAGAGGCGCTCGTAGCCCGAATGCGGTGCGTGCAGCAATGGCGCGCCGGCGGTGTCGTCGTGGCGCAGAATGGTGGCGATGCGGTTGTGGATGGTCGCGCCCATGCCGTTGAAGCGGGCGAGGCTGCCGTCCTGGTGGCGAAAGAAACGCAGCGCCGGCAGCATGCGATCGATGGCGCCCATCAGCGCCGCCGGCGGCGTTTCGGCCTGATTGGCATAGGTCTGGCGCAGCGGCAGAAGGTCGGCGAGGATTTCAAGCACGGCCATCGGATTGCGCGAAATATGGCCGCCATCCGGCAGAATCTGACGGTCGAGTTCCTCGGCGAGGTTGCGGGTCGCGCCGCGCAGCGCCGATGCCGGCGCCGGTAGCGACAGAGCGGCAAAGGCAAGCGCGATGCGGGCGCGCAGCCTGTCCTTGCCGTCCGGCATCTCGCGTGCCATCGCCCTGAGATAGCGGATCTGCATGGCCAGCGATTTCAGGAAGGCCCGGTAGAAGGGAAATTCAGCACCCTGCAGCACCACCGAGGAATGCTGCAGCCAGGCAATGACGCGCTTGGCCGTCGTGCCGGGCTCCCAGGCGACACCGGAAATATTGCTGCCATGGATGGTGATCCAGTCGGAGACCAGCGCGCGGGCATTGGCGGCGGCAAGCTCGGTGCCGGCGGCGCGCATATGGCGCAGCCAGCGAAAGCCGTGCAGGGCCTTTTGCCAGCCGGGATTGGCCACGGCAATCTGGAAGGGCGTCTTGCCGCCGGTCTCTACCAGATGTCCCGACAGCGGATAGCGGCCATAATAAATCTCGAGCGCAATCTGTCGGTCGGCCAGGCGCAGGTCTGGCGGAGCGATCAACACGCGTTCCGGTGTGCGGCCGGAGTAGCGCCAGCGATGGATCGGCCCGCCACGCAGGCGCCGGCGCGTCTTGCGCCAGAACTCCTTCGCGACAAGCGTCCATAGACGCGTCGTGCTGCCGGCAGCGATCGCCAAAAGCCCTCCTCATAGCGCCCAATCCGAAGACAAGCTTATGTGATTCAAGAACTTATGCGAAGGTGAATTCCACGGAGGCCTTGAAATTCAGCCTGTTTTCCGCAGGATTCTTCCTAAAACAGTCTTCAAATTTTCAGCGTTGGCCGGTTCTGCGCATGCGGGCGGCGAAGAAGCCATCCAGGCCGGACCGTTCCGGTGAGCCGAGCTCCAGATCTGCGGGCGTGGTGCGCAGAGTGCCCTGCGGCGTCAGGAACGGATCGATGCCGGCGATCTCGCCCGGGCGGAGCGGGTCGTCGACGACATCAGCCGTCCCGGCGAGGAAGGCGCGATGGAGCGCCTCGCCTTCGAGCGGGTCGAGCGAGCAGTTGGAAAAGACGATGCGCCCGCCAGGCCTGACCAGGCTGACGGCGCGGGCGAGCAGCCTGCGTTGCAGATCGGCGAGTTTTTCGATGTCGGCCGCCGTCTTCGTCCACGGCACGTCGGGATGCCGCCGCACCGTGCCGGTCGAGGAGCAGGGCGCGTCGAGAAGGACGGCGTCGAACAGTTGTTCCGGCTCGTATTTGAGCAGATCGGCCTGGACAACCTCTGCGGACAGACCGAGCCGTTCGAGGTTCTGCGAGAGCCGCGCCAACCGGTTCTTCGAGGAATCGATCGCGGTGACCGTGGCGCCGCCGAGAATGAGCTGAGCGGTCTTGCCGCCGGGGGCGGCGCAGAGATCGGCGACGCGCAAACCCCTCACGTCGCCGAAAAGCCGGGCAGGAAGGCTGGCGGCGGCATCCTGGACCCACCAGGCGCCGTCTTCAAAGCCGGGCAGTTCAGTGACCGAGGCGCTGAGTTTCTCCACGCGCACAGTGCCGGTCGGCAGCACGATGCCGCCGAGCCGCTCCGCCCACAGCGCAGGATCGGTCTTGACCGTGAAGTCGACCGGCGCCTCGTATCTGTGGGCGGCGAGGATTTGCCTGGCTTTTTCAGTGCCATAGGCGGCTTTCAGCCGGTCGGAAAACCATTTCGGCGCTTCGTCGGTGGCGGCAAGCGCTGCAGCCAGTTCGGCCTGCTTGGATCGCGCCAGCGTGCGCAGCACGCCATTGACGAGACCGGAGAAGCGCACCGTGCGCGGATCGGACTTGGCGTGGGTCACGGCAAGGTCGACTGCGGCGCTGTCGGGAATATCGAGGAACAGGATCTGCGCCGCTGCTACATGCAGAATATGCGAAAGCGCGGTGGCGTTGGGTGGCAGCGGCTTTTCCAGGCGGCGGGCCAGCAACCCTGATATGGTCATGCGGAAGCGCAGCGCAGTGACCAGTATGGCGCGCACCAGCGCCCGGTCACGCAGGTCGAGCGCCTTGTATTGCGGATGGCCGTTCTCGTGGTCGGTCAGCCCGTCCAGCGCCGTCCTCGCATCGATGACGGCGGCCAGCAATCGTGCCGCGGCCTTGCGCGCGGCCAGGCCGGCAATAGGTTCGCCGGGGCTCGCTGCATTGTTTTCATGATCGCCTGAAATTCGGTGCCGGCGTTTCGCTTCGCTCACGACCACGGACCCTTGGGTCCGGTCGGATTGCGGCCCCAGGGATTGGACTTCGGCCTGGCCGGTTCAGCCGGCTGCTCAGCTTTCTCCCACGGGCCCGAAGGCCGCTGTTCGTCTGCCTGCCGCGGCATCGGCGTTTGCGGCCGCGCGGAGGCGGATGCGCCACCGGCCATGTCCTGCGCCATCGCCTGCAGGGCAGCGATGCGGTTGTCGGTGCTCGGGTGGGTCGAAAACAGGCTGTCCATGCGCTCGCCGGAAAGAGGATTGATGATGAAGAGGTGGGCAGTTGCCGGATTGCGCTCGGCATCCGGGTTGCGGATGCGTTCGGCGCCGCGAGCGATCTTGTCAAGGGCCGAGGCAAGCCAGAGCGGCTGTCCACAGATCTCGGCGCCGCGCCGGTCGGCCTCGTATTCGCGGGTGCGGCTGACCGCCATCTGCACGATCATCGCGGCAAAGGGCGCCACGATCATCGCCACCAACACACCGATAATGCCAAGCGAATTGTTGTTGTCGCGATTTCCGCCGAAAAAGAAGGCGAAATTGCCGAGCATCGAGATCGCGCCGGCAAGCGTGGCGACGATCGTCATGGTGAGCGTGTCGCGGTGCTGCACATGGGCGAGCTCGTGCGCCATCACCGCCGCGACTTCCTCATGCGACAGTTGCTGCAACAGCCCGGTGGTGGCGGCGACCGCGGCATTCTCCGGATTGCGGCCGGTGGCGAAAGCGTTGGGCTGCGGGTTGTCGATCAGATAGGTTTTCGGCATCGGCAGGCCGGCCTGTCTGGCGAGGCTCTGCACGATGGCGTAATATTCCGGGGCGTTCCTTTCGTCGACCTCGACCGCGCGGTTCATCGACAGCACCATCTTGTCGGCGTTCCAATAGCTGAACAGATTCATGGCGGCGGCAATCAGCAGGGCGATCACCATGCCGCCCGATCCGCCGATCAGATAGCCGACGCCCATGAACAGCGCGGTCATCGCTGCCAAAAGCATGGCGGTGCGAAGTGTGTTCATTGTCTGCTCCGTTTCTGCCGGCCTTCCGCAAAAAGGGTCGATCCTTGTCGGCTCATCGCTATATGATGGGAAACGTGTGGCCCTGTTTCAATTGGGCCATGTTTCAATCGCCGGGAATATCGCATGATCGACGAAGCCAATATATCAGGCGAAACCAGCAATGCAGACGCCGGCCCCGGTCACGACGTGCCGCAAAGGACGCTGACACCGGCAGCCCGCCGCGCTTTGGCGGAAGCGGAAGCACGGCGCGAACACTATCGCCAGCAGGAAGCCGCGATGCCCCGGGAACTCGGCGGCCGTGGCGGCAGGGAACCCGGCCGCTATGGCGATTGGGAAGTGAAGGGCCTGACCAGCGATTTCTAAGGGCCAGCGATTTCTAAGGGTATGTCGATATTCAGGTGATGCCGGCCTGCGAACAGCGGATTCCTGCGCTTCTCACGGACCTGAAAGTCCGCTCCGTTCCGGTTCTCGGAACCCACCTAGTCTGGTCGCTTCGCGCCCGTCTTCGACTCCGGCTCGGCCTGACCTGAATCTCAACATACCCTAAGCCGCAGCGCGCTCCGCGCCGAGGACAATCCAGCCGCGGTCGTCGACGGTGACGCCGATCCCGTCATAACCGGCGATCGCAGCATGCGGCGTTTGCAACGGATGCTGGTGCGTGGCGCTGATCACCACGACGGTGGCTCCCGCGGCCTCGGCCGCCGCTATCCCGGCGGGCGCATCTTCGAAAACGAGGCAGTCGCGCGCGTCGACGCCCAGCCGCACGGCCGCCAGCCGGAAGCAATCCGGCGCCGGCTTGCCGCGGGAAACGTCCTCGGCCGCGACAAGGGTGGCGGGAAGCGGGATGCCGGCGGCCGCGATGCGCAGCAGAGCCAGCTCGCGCGGCGCCGAAGTGACGATTGCCCAGCGCTCGGGTGGCAGCGACGCCAGAAACGCCGCGGCGCCGGCGATTGGAAGGATGCCGTCGATATCGGCCACCTCGGCCTGCAGAAGCGCATCGGCTTCACGCATCGGGTCAACGCCTGGAAGCGCCAGCCGAGCGATGGTCTCGATCGCCCGCACGCCGTGGATCGTTGGCAGGAATGCGGCAACGTCGAGATCTTGCCGGCGTGCCCAGTCTGCCCAGACCCTTTCTGCCGCGGCAATCGAATTGACCACCGTGCCGTCCATATCGAACAGCAAGGCTGCGAATTTTCTGCCTGCGAACATCTGCTATCCCAAGTTGTTTCGGAAGGAACCAAAGCCTGTCGATCGACCGTAACGTCGCACCGGCGGCATGGGAAGGCACGAGATCGCCTTTTTCGACAGGCCAGGGAACCACGGCCGGCCATCTCGCGTTAATTAAATCGTCTTCCACGACACTCACAAGAGGGGAACCGCAATGCTGATTCGGCTCGGCTACGAAATCGCCATCGACTGTGCTGAATCCACCCCGGTGATTTCGCTGCTCGAGATCCACAAGCAGCGCCAGGCCGACATCAAGCGGCAAACGCGCGTGCTGACCTCGCCTTCCGTCCCAACCAGGCTCTATCACGATCTTTATGGCAACACCTGCCGCCGCTTCACCGCGCCTGGCGGAGGCTTTCGCATTCTTTACGACGCCGTCGTCGAGGACAGCGGCGAGACCGACGAGGTCAACACGCTGGCCAGGGAAGTGCCGGTGGCGGAGTTGCCCGACGAGGTGCTGTGTTATCTGCTCGGCAGTCGCTATTGCGAAACCGATCATCTCAGCGATCTGGCCTGGCAGGTTTTCGGGCCTGTTCCATCCGGCTGGGCCCGGGTGCAGGCGATCGTCGACTATGTCCACAACCGTCTGTCGTTCGGCTACGGCTATGCGCGCCCGACCCGCACGGCGGCGCAGGCGCATGAGGAGCGCGTCGGCGTCTGCCGCGACTTCGCTCATCTGGCGATCACGCTCTGCCGCTGCATGAACATCCCAGCCCGCTACGTGAACGGTTATCTCGGCGACATCGGCGTGCCGGTCGACCCGGCACCGATGGATTTTTCGGCGTGGCTGGAAGTGTTCCTCGACGGCAAGTGGTACACGTTCGACCCCCGCCACAACATGCCGAGGATCGGCCGCGTCGTCATCGCGCGCGGCCGCGACGCGACCGACGTGCCGCTGCTGCACAGTTTCGGCCCGCACCGGCTCAGCCTGTTCAAGGTCTGGACCTACGAGCAGGAAAGCAATCTGTTCAACCCGCCTCATCGCGGGGTCGACAGGACGGCCAGCGCGCAGATGCTGACATAGCGGCGCAGCGCGTCCAGCGCGTCCGGCTGTTACGATCATCGGGCTGTCCTACGGATATGATGCGCCTGATCCGCTTCGGCACAGACCCTCTGTGCCGGATCGGGATCGGGCTGTTGTGCTCCACGGCAGACGTCGGGATTATGGTAAGCGCTTGGTAAACGAAACTGCCGCAGCGGCTTGTCGTTTACCAGTTGTTTACATTGCCGCATTTCGAAACCAAGCAAAAACAATAGTTTGACGATGAGCCGCCGGCTTTTGCTGCGATGACGACGCCGTCCGGCCGGAATCCTGCAATGCGGCCCTCACACGGCTCGAGTCGTGGCGAATGGAGGCGAGCATGCGGCGTTTTGGGGGTCTTGTTCACGCAATCGGCGGCTTTGCCGGAGATCGAAGCGGAAATTTAGCGGTTCTGTTCGGCATGGTCGCGTCGGTGCTGGCGCTTGGCGTCGGCTTTGCCGTCAATGTTTCGCAGCTCTACAACACCAAATCGAGCTTGCAAGGCGTGGTCGATGCGGCGGTGACCTCGACGGCACGCGACCTGACCACCGGCGTCATCAACGAGGCCGACGCCAACAAGTCGGTGCAGGCGTTTCTCGATGCCAACAGCCGAGCGGGCATGCTGCAGGCTGATCGGATCGTCCTGGACAAATTGACCATCGACAAAATCGCCAAGACGGTTCAGGCGGAGATCCATGTCGATCTTGGCCTCTATTTTCCAATCTTCGGCATGGGCGACATGAAGCGCATTGCCGCATCGACGACGGCAGTCTATTCGGACAAGACGATCGAAGTGGCGATGATGCTCGACGTCACAGGTTCAATGGCCGGCCAGAAAATAATCGACCTGAGGACGGCCGCAGCGAACGCGGTCGACAGCTTCCTGGGCGGTCAGGACCCCGCCAACCCCCGAGTGCGAGTCTCCATCGTGCCCTACGCCAACTCGGTGAATGCCGGCGCGCTTGCCGGCAGCAGCGTCTACGTCGAAGCCTCGACCAGCCAGCGCAAGCAGGCGCCCGGCAATGGCGCTATACAGTATGTCTCCGGCTTAACGCGTCCGGACAATTGCGCCACCGAGCGCAAGGGCACCTATCAATATTCGGATGTAGGTCCCGACATCAGCATGATCAATCGCGATTACCTGTTGTCGTTCTTCGCCTGGCCGACCGGCACGGCTGCCTGCCCGGTCGCCGCGTTGAAGCCGCTGACGGCGGACGCCGTGGCGCTCAAGAACGTCATCAAGAACTTTGTCGCATCGGGCGGCACCGCGGGCCATATCGGCGTGCAGTGGACCTGGTACATGCTTTCGGAAAACTGGGGCAGTGTGATGAACGCGTCGCAGCGACCGGCCAAGGCGGATCCGAAAAAGGTCGCCAAAATCGCGATCCTGATGACCGACGGCGAGTTCAACCTGTCCTATTTCGATGCCAGCACTGTCGGTGAGGTCTACAATGATGCCGGCAAGGAACCGACCCGCACGGCAGCCAAGACGCTCTGTACCGCCATGCGCGACAAGGGCATCGAAATCTTCACCATCGGTTTCGATCTCAACGAGGAGAATGCCCAGGCGACACTGCAGAATTGCGCGAGCCCGGATACCGGCAAGATCAAGCACTTCTATCAGGCCGCGAACGGGACGGAGCTCAACCAGGCTTTCCAGGATATAGCGCGCAACATCGAAAGCCTGGCATTGACCAAATAGAGGGCATTGACCAGGCAGGATCCGGACAAGGAAAAGGCCGCCGCTTCTTTCGAAGCCGGCGGCCTTCCGTGTTTCCGTCCATGGCGCGGCTCATGGCAGCGACGTGACTTAAAGTGCTGGAGCGTCCTTTGCGCATCCAAAGGACGCGCGGCGCTCCAGGCGTCGCCAGCCGCGCATCTCGCGCCTTAACGGGAAGACTGCTTCCCGAAAGTGCAATCCGCTGAGGCCACGTTCTGGAAAACGAAATCACTCGACATCGGATCACCTCCTTTCGATTTGTTGAACACGCCCTCATGATGGGGTGTCGATCTGCAAATGGCAAGGCGCCATCGTGAAAATGCGGTGCGCGTTTGCCGCTAACTGCTTGCGGCTATCCGATCGGACAGGCAATGTCGCTGCCGGACCGCCAGGGGCTGAGCAGGAGGAACGCGGATGGAGGCAGCCGAGAGAGCCGCACGGATCGTTCGAACGGTTATCGAGACGTTGAAGCCGGGTTTCGCGGTCAAGCTGTGGAACGGCGAGCGGATCGGCCCCGCCACCGGCCCCGTGGTCACCATCAACGACCAGGACATCGTCTGGCAGGTGATGCGGCGGCCCAACCTCTCGACGCTGATCGAAATGTGGATTTCCAAGACCATCGACGTGGAAGACGGGTCGCTGTTCGATTTCTACGCTCTGCCTGCGCAGGGCAAGCTCAGGGCGAAGCTCAAGTCGTTGCCCAAGCTCGCGGTCCTGCGCGACCTGCCAGCCGTGCTGTTTTCGCGAAAACAGATGACGGCGCGGACCGACCTTTCCGGGCGCAACCCCTTCGTCAGCGGGTCGAACAGGCAGGCAATCCAGCACCACTACGACATCTCGAACGCCTTCTACCGGCTCTTCCTCGACGAACGCATGGTCTATAGCTGCGGCTATTTCACCGATTTCGCCAATGGCATCGACCAGTCGCAGAAGGACAAGCTCGATCATATCTGCCGCAAGCTGCGGCTGAAGCCCGGCGAAAGGCTGCTCGACATCGGCTGCGGCTGGGGAGCCATGCTCATCCATGCCGCGAAAAATTACGGCGTCGTCGGCCATGGCGTCTCGCTGTCGGAAGCCCAGACCCAGCTCGCCCGCGAGCGCATCCGTGCTGAGGGACTGGAGGATCGCATCACCATCGAGATAAAGTCCTATGCCGAGCTGTCCGGCTCCTTCGACAAGATCTCGTCGATCGGGATGTTCGAGCATCTGGGGCTGGCCAACCACGCCGCCTATTTCTCGACCATTCGTCGCCTGCTCAAGCCGGGCGGCATCTATCTGCATCACGCCATCACCCGGCGCGACAAGGGCAGCATCAAGAAGACCTTGCGCAAGGGCCCGGAATTCAAAGCGCTGATCAAATACATCTTTCCCGGCGGCGAACTCGACACGATCGGCATGACGCTCGGCAATCTCGAAGCGCACGGCTTTCTTGTCTACGATGTCGAGAATTTGCGCGAGCACTATGCCCGCACTTGCCGTCTGTGGGCCGAGCGCCTCCACGCACGCTTCGACGAAGCGATCGCCGAGGTCGGCGAAGCCAAGGCGCGCCTCTGGCTGCTTTATCTCACCGGCTGTTCGATCACTTTCGAACGCGCCTCGGCACAGATTTTCCAGACCGTCGTCACCAAGCGCGCGCGGGGCCCGAGCGGACTGCCACCGACACGGGCGGACCTTTATCGGTAGAGCGGGAGCGAGCCGATCTCATCCGATCGGGTTTCCGCCGACCGTTGATCGAATGTTTTTTATGCCCGCTTGTTCTGCCGGTTGGCGACGAGGTCGTCGACGACCGCCGGGTCGGCCAGCGTCGAGGTATCGCCGAGCGCGGCAAAATCGTCCTCTGCGATCTTGCGCAGGATGCGCCGCATGATCTTGCCCGAGCGGGTTTTCGGCAGGCCGGGAGCGAACTGGATTTTGTCGGGCGTGGCGATGGCGCCGATGTCCTTGCGGACATGGGCGACGAGTTCCTTGCGCAACTCTTCGTCCGGCTTCTCCCCGGCCATCAATGTGACGTAGCAGTAGATGCCCTGGCCCTTGATGTCGTGCGGATAGCCGACGACGGCGGCTTCCGAGACCTTCTCGTGCGAAACCAGCGCGGATTCGACCTCGGCCGTGCCCATGCGGTGACCGGAAACATTGATGACGTCGTCGACGCGGCCGGTGATCCAGTAGTAGCCGTCGGCGTCGCGCCGGCAGCCGTCGCCGGTAAAATACTTGCCCTTGTAGGTGGAAAAATAGGTCTGCACGAAGCGCTCGTGGTCGCCATAGACAGTGCGCATCTGGCCCGGCCACGAATCGGTGATGCAGAGGTTGCCGCTTGCAACACCTTCCAGCACCTTGCCGTCGCTGTCGACAAGTTGCGGCTTGACGCCGAAGAACGGCCGCGTCGCGGACCCTGCCTTCAGGTCAGTGGCACCGGGCAGCGGCGTGATCAGGATGCCGCCAGTCTCGGTCTGCCACCAGGTGTCGACGATCGGCACCTTGCCGTTGCCGACGACGTTGAAATACCACTCCCAGGCTTCCGGGTTGATCGGCTCGCCGACCGTGCCGAGCACGCGCAGCGATTTGCGCGAGGTTTTGGTGACATGGGCGTCGCCGGCACCCATCAGCGCGCGCAAAGCCGTCGGCGCGGTGTAGAAGATGTTGACCTTGTGCTTGTCGATGACCTCCCAGAAGCGGGATTGCGACGGATAGTTCGGCACGCCTTCGAACATCAGCGTGGTCGCGCCGTTGGCGAGCGGCCCGTAGACGATATAGCTGTGGCCGGTGACCCAGCCGACATCGGCGGTGCACCAGTAGATGTCGCCGTCGTGGTAGTCGAAGACATATTGGTGGGTCATCGAGACATAGACGAGATAGCCGGCGGTGGTGTGCAGCACGCCCTTCGGCTTGCCCGTCGAGCCCGATGTGTAAAGGATGAACAGCGGGTCCTCTGCCTTCATCTTCTCCGGCTTGCAATCCGCCTCAACTGTCGCGATCTCGTCATGGTACCAGACGTCGCGCCCCGGAGCCCAACCAACCTTGGCGCCGGTGCGGCGCACGACCACGACCTTGTTGACCATCACGAAGTTCTTCGCGGCGATGTCGATCGCCTTGTCCGTGTTCTCCTTCAAGGGAATGGACTTGCCGCCGCGCAGGCCTTCATCGGCGGTGATGACGAAAGTCGATTCGCAGTCGACGATGCGGCCGGCCAGCGCGTCCGGCGAAAAGCCGCCAAAGACCACCGAATGGATGGCGCCGATCCGCGTGCAGGCGAGCATCGCATAGGCGGCTTCCGGGATCATCGGCATGTAGATGGTGACGCGGTCGCCTTTCCTAACGCCGTGCTTCTTCATCACATTGGCGAGCCGGCAGACATGCCTGTAGAGCTCGTTATAGGTGATCTTCCTGTCGTCGTAGGGATTGTCGCCTTCCCAGATGATGGCGGTCTGGTCGCCACGCTTCTTCAGATGCCGATCAATGCAGTTCCACGAAACATTGGTCTCGCCATCCTCGAACCATTTGATCGAGACCTTGCCGTCGAAGGAGGTGTTCTTGACCTTGCTGTAGGGCTTGAACCAGTCGATGCGCTTGCCGTGTTTGCCCCAGAACTTGTCCGGGTTCTTCACGCTGTCGGCGTACCATTTCAAATAGGTGTCATTATCGATCAGCGCATTCTTCTTCCACGCCGGCTGGACGCGATGGACATGAACCTCGGACATATCTTTGCCTTCCTCCCGAAACCAGGCCGCCCGGCTTGCTCGCCGAGCGGCATCGCGGCGAAGCGGCCGCGAATTCGCGCGCATTATTAACAGTTCCGCGGTGACGGCAACATTAGACGTTGGATTCGCGCGGCGGGATGCCGCAGAGGTCGTTTTCACCACTATCAGCACTCGACCACGATCGCTGCTAACTGCATGTTTTTGGGTCGTAAATCCGGCCTTTAACTACGAAATATCAATAGACGATTAAGCAAATAGCGCGCACAATTTCAAATTGGGAGGAAAGGAGAATCAACCAGGGGACCGCGATGCGCGACCATTCCGAAATGGACCTGATGCTCAAGGGCTACGGCTTGACCACGGCCAAGATCCTTTATCATTTTCCCGATCACCCGCATCTGCTGCAGAGCTTCATCTGGCAGGACTACGACATCGCTCCGAAATTTCCGGCGCTGATCCGGTTCATCGAATTCTGGCAGACCAAGCTCGATGGTCCGCTGCATTCGGTGAGCTATACGCACCAGAAGCTGATCGCGCCCAATGAGTGGCGGAAGCTCGATGGCGAGTTCGTGCTGCATTAGTGTAACGGCGCAGGATGTCAGCTTGCAGTTGTATGGCTGTTGAGATCCGCGTTTTACGGCGCCCCCCTCTGTCCTGCCCTCTTTGCCAAAACTTGGCATTTCCCTCACAAGGGGGGAGATCGGATGTTGCAGCGGCTTTCGCTCCAACGTGGTGAAAGAGTGGCACGGTCAGCGAAGCTGCCGATCTCCCCCCTTGTGGGGGAGATGTCCGGCAGGATAGAAGGGGGCGCTGTCCCGCGGCCTGGCGGCCCGCGCGCATTAAACCGCAGGCTGGCTCAGCCGGGCAAAACCCTCCTGCCGGCGATACGGAAAATACGGATAGGCTGCGGTCACCGCGCTTGCTGCGTCGAGCGTCTTGATCTGGTCTGATGTCAATGACCAACCGACGGCACCAAGATTCTGGCGCAGCTGTTCCTCGGTGCGCGCGCCGATAATGACAGAGGCGACGGTCGGCCGCTGCAGCAACCAGTTGATGGCAATCTGCGGCACGGTCTTGCCGGTTTCCCTGGCCACGGCTTCGAGCGCATCGACAACCCTGTAGAGCAGCTCGTCTTCGACCGGCGGCCCGAAGCTTGCGGTGTCGTGCAGCCGGCTTTTTTCCGGCAGTGGCTCGCCGCGGCGGATCTTGCCGGTCAGGCGGCCCCAGCCGAGCGGGCTCCACACCAGCGCGCCAACGCCCTGGTCGAGGCCGAGCGGCATCAACTCCCATTCATAGTCGCGCCCGACCAGCGAATAGTAGACCTGATGGGCGACGTAGCGCGGGTAGCCGTGCTTGTCCGCCAGCCCGAGCGATTTCATCACTTGCCAGCCGGAAAAGTTGGAGACGCCGACATAGCGCAGCTTGCCGGCGCGCACGAGACTGTCCAGCGTCGACAGCACCTCCTCGATCGGCGTTGCGGCGTCGAAAGCATGCAGCTGCAGCAGGTCGATGTAATCGGTGCCGAGACGCTTGAGCGCGTCCTCGACCGCGTTGATGAGGCGCGAACGGGAGGACCCGGCATCATTGGGTCCGTCGCCCATCGGCAGCGAGGTCTTGGTCGAAATCAGCACGGCATCGCGGCGGCCCTTGACGGCCGCGCCGAGCACTTCCTCGGAGGCGCCGTTCGAATAGACGTCGGCGGTGTCGAACAGATTGACGCCGGCCTCCAGGCAGATGTCGACCAGCCGCCGCGCTTCCGTCGCATCGCTGTTGCCCCAGGCGCCGAACAGCGGCCCCGAGCCGCCGAAGGTTCCAGCGCCGAACGAGAGCGCCGGAACCTTCAGGCCCGAGGCGCCAAGACGTCGATAATCCATCTTTTTCTCCTGTGATGTCTAAGGGGTTGCTACGAGCGGGCAGATGCCGGTTCTCCAAGCGTCGGGCGATCGAGGCGCAGCGCCAGCCACGCCACGGCGAGCGCCGAGAGCGGCAGCAGGGCGGCGACCCAGGAGACGGCGCCGAGGCCGGGGCCATGCGCGATGACCATGCCGCCGAGCCAGGCGCCGGCGGCGTTGCCGAGGTTGAAGGCGGCGATGTTGAAGGACGAGGCGAGGCTCTGGCCGGCGCCTTCAGCCTTTTCCAGCACCCACATCTGCAGCGGCGCTACGGTGGCGAAGGCGGCGGCGCCGAGCAGGCCGACATGGATGACAGCCATCGCCCGGCTGTGCAGGGCGAAGGTCATCGTGCCGAGCACCAGCGCCAGCACAACGAGACTGCCGAGGACGGAAGGCACCAGCCAGCGGTCGGCGAACTTGCCGCCGGCGAGATTGCCGGCGATGAGGCCGCCGAAGACAAGCAGGATCGGCGACACCGCCGCTTCCGCAAAACCGGTGATCTCGGTCAGGAGGGGGGCGATATAGGTGAAGACGGCGAAGACGCCCGCATAGCCCAGCACGGTGACGGCGAAGCCAAGCAGAACCGGGGCGCGGCCGAGCAGGGCGAGATCGCCGCGCAGGTCGCTCTTTTCCAGCGCTGCCGGGCTGCGCGGCACCAGCAGGAGAATGATGGCGAAGGCGACGATGCCGACCAGGGTTACAGCCCAGAAGGTCGCCCGCCAGTCGAAGGCTTGGCCGAGCCAGGTGCCGAAGGGCACGCCGAGGATGTTGGCGATGGTCAGGCCGGTGAACATCAGGGCGATCGCCGAGGCCTTCCTGTTGGGAGCGACCAGCCCGGTCGCAACCACCGCACCAACGCCGAAGAAGGTGCCGTGGGCGAAGGCGGTGAGCACGCGGGCAGCCATCAGCGTCCAGTAGTCGGGGGCCAGCGCGCAGGCGAGGTTGCCCAGCGTGAAGACCGCCATCAGCGCCAGAAGCACGGTCTTGCGCGGCCAGCGGCCGGTGGCGATCGTCAGCAGCGGCGCGCCGATGACGACGCCCAGCGCATAGCCGGAGATCAACTGGCCGGCGGCCGAGATCGAGACGCCGAGATCGGCGCTGACGTCGAGCAGCAGGCCCATGATGACGAATTCGGTGACACCGATGCCGAACGCACCAGCGGCGAGAGCATAAAGGGCAAGAGGCATTGCGGTTCCCACTCCGATGACAGCAGTTTTGACGACAGGACGCCGTGTCCTCCTGCGCCCCGACCCGGAAGATCGTGTTGCCATGTGCTGTGAACCAGCCTTGCGTCGGGCACATTGTCTGTGAAATAGATTCACGAATGGCGAGGCCTGACATCAACCGCTCCGGCGAGATCGAAGTGTTTGTCCGTGTCGTCGAAGCGGGCAGTTTTTCGGCTGCGGCGCGGATGCTGCGGATGACGCCGTCGGCGGTGAGCAAGCTGATTGCGCGGCTTGAGGCGCGGCTTGGCGCGCGGCTGATCAGCCGTTCGACGCGCAAGCTCCAATTGACTCCAGAAGGCGCGGCCTTCTTCGACAGCGGCGTGCGCATCCTGGCCGACATGGCGGCAGCCGAGCGCGAGGCGGCGGCCGGTGCTGCGCCGCGCGGCCGGCTGCGGGTCAACAGCTACGTGCCGTTCGGGCAGCACCGGCTGATCCCGCTCTTGCCGCGCTTTCTCGAACGCTATCCGGAAATCGCCATCGATCTGGTTTTGACCGACAATGTCATCGACCTGATGGAGGAGCGCGCCGATGTCGCCATCCGCGCCGGGCCGCTCGGCGAATCACGTTTGGTGGCGCGCAAGCTCGGGCAGAGCCGGCTGGTCGTCGTCGCCGCGCCATCGTACATCAGGACGCATGGCGCGCTCCAAACGCCGGCCGATCTCGATCATCACAACCGGATGGGTTTCTGCTTCGTGCGCCATGTCGACGGCTGGCCCTTCGTCGCTGCGGCCGGCGACGCCTTCATCGTCCCGATCACCGGAAACGCGCTGGTCAGCGACGGCGAGGCGATGCGGCTGATGGCGCTTTCGGGCACTGGCATCGCCCGGCTGGCGCGCTGGCATGTCGAGCCCGACATCGCCGCCGGCCGGCTGGTCCCGCTTCTGGAGGACTTCAACCCCGGCGACGAGGAGCTTACCCACGCTGTTTACGTCGGCCAGGGCAAACATTTGCCGGCCCGAGTGCGGGCCTTTCTCGACTTTCTGGTCGAGACGGTCCGGCTGAGCTGAGCCCAAGAAAGATCGGGAGCCCGCCGGCTCCCGAAATCGAAGATGAGATTTACTTCTTCTCCGCAAAGGGCGCCGGACGCCGGCCAGCCGCCTGGCGCTCGAGCATCCAGCCCGGATATTCGGATGGCAGCGCGCTGACTTCGTCGAGACGAGCAAGATCGTCGCTGTCGAGCTTCAACTCGGTGGCGGCAAGGTTCTGTTCGAGCTGCTCCATGCGGCTGGCGCCGATGATCACGCTCATCACGAAAGGCTTGGCCAAGACATAGCCAAGTGCCACCGTGGCGACGCTGACGCCGTGCTTGCCGGCGATCTCGCGCATGACGGCGACCGCCGCCCAGGCGCGGTCTTCATTGACCGGCGGGAAATTGAAGCTGGCGCGGCGGCCCTCGCCATTGCCAGGCGCGCCGGGTCCGTATTTGCCGGAAAGCAGCCCGCCCGCCATCGGCGACCAGACCATCAGCCCAAGCTTCTCCTCGTTGAGCAGCGGCACGATCTCGCGCTCCAGATCGCGGCCGGCGATCGAATAGTAGGACTGGACCGTCTCAAAACGGGCAAAGCCCTTGCGTTCGGCGATGCCCAATGCCTTGGCGATGCGCCAGGCCGCCCAGTTCGAGACGCCGACATAGCGGACCTTACCGCTGGCAACCAGATCGTCGAGCGCCCTTAGCGTCTCGTCGATCGGCGTTACCGCGTCGGTGCCGTGCAGCTGATAGAGATCGATATGGTCCAGTTGCAGCCGTTCGAGACTGCCGTCGACCGAATCTATGATGTGGCCGCGCGAGGAGCCGCGCTGGTTGGGGCCGTCGCCCATGGCGCCATGGACTTTGGTGGCGATGATCACGTCCTGCCGCTCGATGCCGAGATTGCGCAGCGACTGGCCGAGAAGCCGTTCCGATGCGCCGAAGGAATAGACATCGGCCGTGTCGAAGAAATTGATGCCGGCGGCGAGCGAGCGCTGGACGATCCTGTCGACGCCATCCTGGTCGAGGCTGGCGATCAGGCCCCATTGGTTGTTTTGGTCGGCGGCGCCGAAGGTCATGGTGCCGAGACACAGTTCGGAGACAAACATCCCCGTGTTTCCAAGTTGATTGTAACGCATGGTGCGGCTCCGGAAAGTTTTGGAATGACCCGGTCGATATAGGAACGATACGTTTCGTTTCTACTTGTTGGCGTAACGGCCTGGTGGTTCTGGACCAAGCTCCGCGACCGACGATCCGGTGCAACGGGGAACAGGTCAGATTGTCCAAGGATCGAGGACCGTCACCCCGGTATCGTCGAAATCGGCGACGTTGCGCGTAACCAGAATGAGGTCGTGGACAAAAGCTGTGGCGGCAATGAGCGTGTCGGCGCTACCCCGTGTGCGGCCAGCCGAGATGCGACCCCACGACAACGCGACATCTTCAGTAACCGCAAGGATGCGGTCGGCATTGTCCCGCCGAAGCTCTCGCAGCCACAGATCGAGGCGCGTTGCCCGTTCGGGATCGACCTTGCGCAGCTTGACGATCCCGCGTTCGATCTTGCCGAGCGTGATGACGCTGAGATTGACCGAACCCGGATCCACTGAAGCTAGCCAAGCGGTGGGCTTGGACAAGCGTCGTTCCACATCCGAAACGATGTTCGTGTCGAGCAGGTACATCAGAGGTCGATGTCGCGGATCATCGTATCCGAGCGACGGTTGACCTCCTCGGCGAAATCATCATCCCAGACCGGGCCGGTCAGAAGATATTCTGCCAGTGACTTCTTTTTTCCCGACAAGCGGTCATAGTCTTCGGCAGAAAGCACCACGGCCGCGCGCTCGCCACGCAGGGTCACCGTCTGCGGTCCCTCGCTGCGCGCGCGCTGAACCACTTTGGAAAAGTTGTTTTTCGCATCCTGAAGGTGCCAGTTCATCGGTCCTCCTGGCTAGCTTGGCTAGATATATGCCTGACGCGCCCGACTATCAAGGCTGATCGCTAAACTGCCGCTAAAATGCCCGCTAGCGGCTGCCGAAGATCGCCGAGCCGACCCTGATGCTGGTTGCACCGAAGGTGATCGCGGTTTCGTAGTCGCCGGACATGCCCATCGAAAGCGCCTCCACCCCTGCCTCCGTGCCGAGCTTTTCCAGCAGCGCGAAATGCGGGCCGGGATTCTCATCGGCCGGCGGAATGCACATCAGGCCTTCGATGGCGAGGCCATGGACCTCGCGGCAGCGCGTAACGAAGGGTACGGCTTCGCGCGGCTCGATCCCTGCCTTTTGCGGTTCCGAGCCGGTGTTGACCTGAACGTAGAGTTTTGGTGACCGACCTTGCCTGGCGATTTCCTTGGCGAGTTCGGCGGCGATCTTCTCGCGATCGACCGTCTCGATGACGTCGAACAGGGCGACCGCTTCCTTCGCCTTGTTCGATTGCAGCGGACCGATCAGGTGCAACTCGATGTCGGGGAAGGCTTGCTTCAGCGCCGGCCATTTGGCTTGTGCTTCCTGGACGCGGTTCTCGCCGAAGACGCGCTGCCCGGCGTCGATGACCGGGCTGATATCGTCGGCGCTGAAGGTCTTCGAGACCGCGACCAGCGTCACCGCGCCGGCTTGCCGGCCTGCCTCGCGCTCGGCGGCGGCGATCCTCGCCTTGACCGTGAAAAACTGTTCTACGGCGCTCGCCATGCCTATATCCTGACTCTGGTTTTTGTCCTGGCCGGGGCGTCGCAGTTGACGGGTCCGGCAATCCATGGTGAACACCGCGACGACATTTCCTGAGCCGCCGGGCATGTCCGGCTGTTCGCGCATGCTTTTTAAGTGAAAAACACCCAATGGCAACCGAACGATACAATCCGCGCGCATCAGAGCCCAAATGGCAGAAGGCCTGGGACGCCAAGAAGCTGTTCGAGGCTGACAACGACGACCCGCGTCCGAAATACTACGTGCTCGAGATGTTTCCGTATCCGTCGGGGCGCATCCATATCGGCCATACCCGCAACTACACGATGGGCGACGTGGTGGCGCGCTACAAGCGGGCCAAGGGTTTCAACGTGCTGCACCCGATGGGCTGGGACGCCTTCGGCATGCCGGCCGAGAACGCGGCGATGCAGAACAAGGTCCATCCCAAGGACTGGACCTATCAGAACATTGCCGCCATGCGCGAGCAGCTCAAGGTCATGGGCCTGTCGCTCGACTGGGCGCGCGAATTCGCCACCTGCGATGTCGACTACTACCACCGCCAGCAGATGCTGTTCCTCGATTTCGTCGAGAAGGGGCTGGTGACGCGCAAATCCTCCAAGGTCAACTGGGATCCGGAGGACATGACGGTGCTTGCCAACGAGCAGGTCATCGAGGGACGCGGCTGGCGCTCCGGTGCGCTGGTCGAACAGCGCGAGCTGACGCAGTGGTTCTTCAAGATCACCGACTATGCGCAGGACCTGCTGGACTCGCTGGAGGGCCTCGACGAGTGGCCAGAAAAAGTCAAGCTGATGCAGGCGAACTGGATCGGCCGTTCGGAAGGCCTGCTGATCCGCTGGCCGCTGGCCGCGCCGATTGCTGGCGAGGGTGAGCTGGAGGTCTACACGACGCGGCCTGACACCATCTTCGGCGCCTCCTTCATGGCGGTCGCAGTTGACCATCCACTGGCCAAGAAGGCGGCCGAAAACAATCCGGCGCTGGCCAAGTTCATCGACGAGGTTCGCCACATGGGCACTTCGGTGGCGGCGCTGGAAACGGCCGAAAAAAAGGGCATGGATACCGGTATACGAGTCGTCCATCCGTTCGACGCGAACTGGACGCTGCCTGTCTATGTCGCCAATTTCGTGCTGATGGAGTACGGCACCGGCGCCATATTCGGTTGCCCGTCCGGTGACCAGCGCGACCTCGACTTCGCTAACCGATATGGCCTGCCGGTCATTCCGGTGGTGATGCCGGAAGGCGAGATCCAGGGAAACTTCCAGATCATCGACGAGGCCTATGTCGGCGACGGCGTGATGATCAATTCGCGCTTCCTCGACGGCATGAAGCCTGATCAGGCGTTCGATGAGGTGGCCAAGCTGCTGGAACAAAAGACCATCGGCAACCGGCCGATGGCCGAGCGCAAGGTCAACTTCCGCCTGCGCGACTGGGGCATTTCGCGCCAGCGCTACTGGGGCTGCCCGATCCCGATGATCCATTGCGAGGATTGCGGCGTCGTGCCGGTGCCGAAGGCGGACCTGCCGGTCAAGCTTCCCGACGACATCGAATTCGACCGGCCGGGCAATCCGCTCGACCGCCATCCGACATGGCGGCATGTCAAATGCCCGCAATGCGGCAAGGATGCACGCCGTGAAACCGACACGATGGACACTTTCGTCGATTCGTCCTGGTATTTCGCCCGCTTCACCGCACCCTGGGCGAACGATCCGACCGATCCCAAGGCAGCGACCGAATGGCTGCCGGTCGACCAGTATATTGGCGGCATCGAGCACGCCATTCTGCACCTGCTCTATTCGCGCTTCTTCACCCGCGCCATGCGCGAGACCGGCCATGTCGATCTCGCCGAGCCGTTCAGGGGCCTGTTCACGCAAGGCATGGTGGTGCACGAGACCTATCGGGTCGGCAGTGGATCGAACAGCCGCTGGGTTGCTCCCAGCGAGGTGCGGCTGGAAGACGTCGACGGCAAGCGCCGCGCCATCGAAATCGCGACCGGCGAAGAGGCGGTGATCGGCCCGCTCGAAAAAATGTCGAAGTCGAAGAAGAACACAGTGAGCCCGGAAGAGATCACCGACGGCTATGGCGCCGACACCGCGCGCTGGTTCATGCTGTCGGACTCGCCGCCCGAGCGTGACGTCGAATGGACCGACGAGGGTGCCGCCGGCGCGCACCGCTTCATCCAGCGTATCTGGCGCCTGGTGTCGACGGCTGCCGAATCGCTCGCCGGAATCCGACCGGCAGCGGCGAAGGAGGGCGAGGCAGGGACTGTTTCCAAGGCCGCGCACAAGGCGTTGAAATCGGTCGGCGAGGATATTGAAAAGCTCGCCTTCAACCGCGCCATTGCCCGCATCTACGAGCTCGCCAATGCGCTCACCACGCCGCTCAACGAGGCGGCCGAAGGCAAGGCCGATCCGGCGCTCAAGGCTGCCTGCCGGCAGGCCGTCGACATCCTCGTCCATCTGATTGCGCCGGTCATGCCGCATTTGGCCGAGGAATGCTGGCAGACGCTCGGCGGTACCGATCTGGTCGCCGAACGGCCTTGGCCCGTCTATGATCCGGCGCTTGTCCTCGACAGCGAGATCGTGCTGCCGGTTCAGGTCAACGGCAAGAAGCGCGGCGATTTGACAATTGCCCGCGACGCGGACCAAGGTGCCGTCGAAAAAGCGGTTCTGGCTCTCGACTTCGTGCAGAAAGCGCTTGAAGGTAGGGCACCGCGCAAGGTGATCATCGTCCCGCAGAGGATCGTCAATGTCGTTGCCTGATCCGAGGAAGACAGAAGTGACGCATTTGCTGCGCCGTATAACGCTGTATGGCCTGGTCGCTTCGGTTGCGCTGGTTTCGGCCTGCACGGTGCGCCCGCTCTATTCGAGCGCGCCGCTGTCGGCCGGCTCGCAAGTCGGGGCTGCCGCCGAACTCGGGTCCATCTCGGTCAAACCGGTCAACACCCGTTACGCCCAGCAGGTCCGCAACAATCTGATCTTCGCGCTCGGCCAGGGTGCGGGCGAGCCGGCGTCCCCCGCCTATTCGCTCGATCTCGGCGTTACCGAACTTGTTGAATCCGCTGCAACCGTGCAGATCACGACCGATGACGACGAGCCAACGGCGGGCACGGTGACACTGACCGCGAATTATCTCCTGACCGACGCCAGGACCGGCAAGACCATCGCGACCGGCAAGCGCTCGATAGCGTCGTCCTTCGACAGGCCGCGTCAGGAGTTTGCCTCCTACCGGGCGCAAATCGACGCCGAGAACCGCGCGGCGCGCGAGCTGGCGGATCTGCTGCGCCTGTCGATCGCGCAGGATCTGGTCAAGCACGGCAAGACAGTGGCCGGTTAGAATTTTTCGGCTTGGGCCGAGACGTTCCGGTTACCGCCGAGGCCTGATTGATGGCGCAAAAAAAGGCCGATTGCTCGGCCTTTTATGTGAACACCGCGTCTTGATTTCAGCCGATTGTCTGGCCGGTCTTGGCCCAGTCGGCGAGGAATTGCTCCAGGCCCTTGTCGGTCAGCGGGTGCTTGACCAGCGCCTTCAGCGTCGCCGGCGGCGCGGTGATGACGTCGGCGCCGATCAGTGCGGCCTGCTTGACATGGTTCACCGTGCGCACCGAGGCGGTCAGGATCTCGGTCCGGAAATCATAGTTGTCGTAGATGGTGCGGATATCCGCAATCAGCTCCATGCCGTCCCAGCCGCTGTCGTCGATGCGGCCGACGAAGGGCGAGATGAAGGAGGCACCGGCCTTGGCGGCGAGCAGCGCCTGGGTGGCCGAGAAGCACAGCGTAACATTGACCATGCGGCCGTCCGACCGGATGTCCTTGCAGGCCCTCAGGCCGTCGAGCGTCAGCGGCACCTTGATGCAGACATTATCGGCGATCCTTGCCAGGATCTTGGCCTCCGCCATCATGTCCTTGTATTCGGTGGCGACGACTTCGGCCGAGACCGGTCCCTTGACGATCTCGCAGATCTCTCTTGTGACGTCGGCGATCTTGCCGCCGGATTTGAGGATCAGCGAAGGATTGGTGGTGACGCCGTCGAGCAGCCCCAAATCATTCAGTTCACGGATTTCCTTAACATCGGCGGTGTCGACAAAAAATTTCATGACGGTCTCCTGAAGATTTTTATCGCATCGGCCCGAAAATCGAATCGATTTTCGGAAGCACGATGCGAGGTTTAAAGTTCTAGAGCGTACTTTGTGCGTCCGGATGGACGCACGTCGCTCTAGTGCGTGTCATGCACATTTGGGGTCGGACTTTGATCTAGACCAAAGTCGGGGCAAGGTCACGCCTCATGATCGAAGATTCGCCCTTTGTCGCGGCCGCACCGGTGCTGGTGCCGATGCCCGCCGAGCGCCCCTACACCTATGCCGTGCCCGCCGGCATGCGCGTGGTGCCGGGCTCGATCGTGCGCGTTCCGCTCGGCCCGCGCCAGGTCGCCGGCATCGTCTGGGACGGAGCCGTCGAAAAGGTCGATGCCAAAAAACTGCGCCCGATCGAGCAGGTCTTCGACTGCCCGCCCATCGACCGCGCTATGCGCCGCTTCGTCGACTGGATCGCGCAATACACGCTGTCGCCGCCCGGCATGGTGGCGCGTATGCTGCTGCGGGCGCCGGAGGCCTTCGACCCGGAACCGTGGATCGAAGGGCTGCAACGCACCTTGGCCAGACCCGACCGTGTGACGGATGCGAGGATGCGCGTGCTGGAGACAGCCGAAGGCGGGCTCGCCTGGACGCGGTCCGGGCTGGCGCATGCGGCCGGCGTGTCGTCGACGGTGATCGACGGGCTGAAGGCGCAAGGCGTGTTCGAGACCGTCATGATCCCGCCGCGACCGGTGGTCGCAGCACCCGACCCAGGCTACGCCCAGCCATCGCTGATGCCGGACCAGCGCGATGCAGCCGAGATGCTGCGCAGCAATGTCGCGGCCGGCGCATTCGGCGTCACGCTGCTCGACGGGGTGACCGGATCGGGCAAGACCGAGGTCTATTTCGAGGCGGTGTCGGCGGCGCTCGACCGCGGCAAGCAGGTGCTGATCCTGCTGCCGGAGATCGCGCTGACCCACGCCTTCCTCGAGCGCTTCCAGGAACGGTTCGGCGCCAAGCCGGCCGAATGGCACTCGGACCTGCCGCCAAGGATGCGCGAGCGTGTCTGGCGGCAGGTGGCGGAGGGTGGCGTGCGCGTCGTTGCCGGCGCGCGTTCGGCGCTGTTTTTGCCGTTCAGGGAGCTTGGGCTGATCGTCGTCGACGAGGAGCACGACCCCGCCTACAAGCAGGAAGACCGCGTCTTCTACAATGCCCGCGACATGGCGGTGGTGCGCGGCCACATCGGCGGCTTTCCGGTCGTGCTCGCCTCGGCGACACCGTCGGTCGAAAGCCGGGTCAATGCGAGCCAAGGCCGCTATAGCAGGGCGGTGCTTTCGGCGCGCTTTGCCGAGGCGGCGCTTCCCGACCTGAAGACGATCGACATGCGCCGCGCCCCGCCGGCACGCGGCGGCTTCCTGTCGCCGGTGCTGCTTGGCCACATGCGCCAGACACTGGAGAAGAAGGAACAGTCACTGCTGTTCCTCAACCGGCGCGGCTATGCGCCGCTGACGCTGTGCCGGGTCTGCGGCCATCGCTTCGGTTGCCCGGTCTGCTCGGCCTGGCTGGTCGAGCACCGCTTTCGCGGCCAGCTCGTCTGCCACCATTGCGGGCACAATGAGCGGCGGCCCGAGGCCTGCCCGGAATGCGGCACGCTCGACCATCTGGTCGCCTGCGGGCCGGGCGTCGAGCGCATCGCCGAAGAGGTCGTCGCGCATTTCCCCGACGCCCGCACCATCGTCCTGTCGTCTGACCTGATGGGCGGCGTGCGGCGGCTGAGGCTGGAGCTTGAAGCCATCGCAAATGGCGAGGCCGACATCGTCATCGGCACGCAGCTCGTCGCCAAGGGCCACAATTTCCCCAACATGACACTGGTTGGCGTGGTCGACGCCGACCTCGGCCTGGCCAATGGCGATCCGCGCGCCGCCGAACGCACCTTCCAGCTACTCAGCCAGGTGACCGGCCGCGCCGGCCGCACCGGCAAGAAGAGCCTTGGCCTGCTGCAGACCTTCCAGCCCGACCACCCGGTCATGCGGGCGATCGTCTCCGGCGACGCCGAGGCTTTTTACGAGCGCGAAATCGCTGAGCGCGAGCGGGCGGTGCTGCCGCCTTTCGGCCGGCTCGCCGGCGTCATCGTCAGTGCTGCGACGCGGGCCGAAGCGGAGGGCCATGCGCGGGGTTTGCGGCGCGCCGCACCTCAGGCCGCCGATCTGTTCGTGCTCGGCCCGGCCGAGGCGCCGCTGTCGCTGATCGGCGGCCGCCATCGCTTTCGCCTGCTGATCCAGGGCGAGCGGCGCGCCGACATGCAAGGGTTCATCCGCACCATGCTGGCCGAGGGACCGAAGCTGCGGGGCTCGGTGCGCGTGCAGGTCGACATCGACCCGCAGAGCTTTTTGTGAGGCGTTTGGAGTTAGTCTGGTCGGCCGCAGGCGGGTCTTGCAATATATTCCAGCACCACACCTCGAGCGCCTCACTCCCTGTGTGGTCTCATGTGGTCATAATGCATAGCATGCATAGCGTTCCATAAAGGAGGAACAGCCCGTCATGAAGCTCTTGGTACGACGCGCATCCATACCGAGGCGGCGGTCGTGTTCGCGTTGGACTGATGCGCGCCCGTAATTCGTGACGCGCATCTGGCGCATGGCTCTTGCTTCGCTAGAATGCCCGAAATTTCGAAACAGCCATTTGCGAGGGGACAGTATGGAATTTGCGTTTCCGTGGCCGATGAGCCAGGGCGAGTGGCTGGCGTGGTCGAGCGCCGTCGTGACCTTGCTGTTCGGGCTGATGTTGTTCCTGGCGCCGGCACTGGCTTTCCGGATACTCAGACTGCAGGTCAAGCCCGAAAAGGCGGCGGCGATCGCCGAAGGGCGCGGCAGGATGTCAGGCTTCTATCTCGGCGTCGGCCTGTGCTGCATTCTGCTGGCGCAACCGCTGCTCTACATGGCGCTTGGCTTTTCCTGGCTGTTCACCGCCTTCGGTCGCCTGCTGTCGATGATGTCGGACAGCGCCAACACACCTTTCAACTGGGCGTCCATCGTGGTCGAACTGGTGCTGGCGGCGCTGCCGCTTGCCTTCGCTTTCGGCTTTGTGCCTTGAATCAAAGGCTAATTCGGGACCGGCGGTCGAACCGCGCCGCCGGATGCGACAATAGTGCCTGAAAACCATGCGGGGCGACGCATTGCGGTCTTAAAATGCCTGTGCTAGACGGCAATCGACTTTCGGCCGGGGATAGCGGAAGCCGCGTCTTCGTGCTTGGAAAAATGCAGTAAGGTCAAAGATTTAGCCAGAGTTTTCGCTCGCGCCAATAATCTGCGGCCTGTCAGACAAGAGAAAAGACGGTCCGTGGCCCAATCGTCATCGCCAATCTCAGGTGTCGCAGAGCGCTATGCGGGTTCGCTGTTCGAGCTCGCGCTCCAGGCGAATTCGGTCGGCCAGGTCGAGGCCGACCTCAACAGTTTCGCGGCGATGCTCGAAGGCAGTGCTGATCTGACCCGGCTGATCAATAGCCCGGTGTTCTCCAGCGAGGACCAGGCCAAGGCCATTGCGGCGATCGCCGACAAGGCAGGGATCACCGGCCTCACCGGCAATTTCCTGCGCGTCGTCGCCCAGAACCGCCGTCTGTTCGCCATTCCCGGCATGATCAAGGCATTCCGCCAGATCGCCGCCGAGCATCGTGGCGAGACCGCCGCTGAAGTGACCTCGGCGCATGCGCTGACCGACGCCCAGCAAACCGAGCTGAAGGCGGCGCTGAAAAGCGTTGCCGGCAAGGATGTCGCGATCACCGTGACCGTCGATCCGTCGTTGCTCGGCGGGCTGGTGGTCAAGATAGGCTCGCGCCAGATCGATACGTCGCTCAAAACCAAACTCAATTCGCTCAAGCTTGCACTGAAAGAGGTCGGCTGATGGACATCCGCGCCGCGGAAATTTCCGCAATTCTGAAAGACCAGATCAAGAATTTCGGCAAGGAGGCCGAGGTCTCCGAAGTCGGCCAGGTTCTGTCCGTCGGTGACGGCATCGCCCGCGTCTACGGCCTCGACAATGTCCAGGCCGGCGAGATGGTCGAATTCCCCGGCGGCATCCGCGGCATGGCGCTCAATCTCGAAGCTGACAATGTCGGCGTCGTCATCTTCGGCGCCGACCGAGACATCAAGGAAGGCGATATCGTCAAGCGCACCGGCGCCATCGTCGATACGCCGGTCGGCATGGGCCTGCTCGGCCGCGTCGTCGATGCGCTCGGCAACCCGATCGACGGCAAGGGCCCGATCCAGGCGACCGAGCGCAAGCGCGTCGACGTCAAGGCGCCCGGCATCATTCCGCGCAAATCGGTGAACGAGCCGATGTCGACCGGCCTCAAGGCCATCGATGCGCTGATCCCGGTCGGCCGCGGCCAGCGCGAGCTGGTCATCGGCGATCGCCAGACCGGCAAGACCGCGATCATCCTCGACACAATGCTCAACCAGAAATCGGTGCACGAGCACGGCCCGGAGAAGGAAAAGCTCTACTGCGTCTACGTCGCCGTCGGCCAGAAGCGCTCGACCGTTGCGCAGTTCGTGAAAGTTCTCGAAGAGCGCGGCGCGCTCGATTATTCGATCATCATCGCCGCCACCGCTTCCGATCCGGCGCCGATGCAGTTCCTTGCGCCGTTCACCGCCTGCACGATGGGCGAATATTTCCGCGACAACGGCATGCACGCGCTGATCAGCTACGACGATCTGTCGAAGCAGGCCGTCGCCTATCGCCAGATGTCGCTGCTGCTGCGCCGCCCGCCTGGCCGCGAAGCCTATCCGGGCGACGTCTTCTACCTTCATTCGCGCCTGCTGGAGCGGGCCGCCAAGCTCAATGACGACAATGGCGGCGGCTCGTTGACGGCTCTGCCGATCATCGAGACCCAGGCCAACGACGTGTCGGCTTATATCCCGACCAACGTCATCTCGATCACCGACGGCCAGATCTTCCTGGAAACCAATCTGTTCTTCCAGGGCGTCCGCCCGGCGGTCAATGTCGGCCTGTCGGTGTCGCGCGTCGGCTCCTCGGCGCAGATCAAGGCGATGAAGCAGGTCGCCGGCTCCATCAAGGGCGAGCTCGCGCAGTACCGCGAAATGGCGGCCTTCGCCCAGTTCGGCTCCGACCTCGACGCCGCGACGCAGCGCCTGCTCAACCGCGGTGCACGCCTGACCGAACTCCTGAAGCAGCCGCAGTTCTCGCCGCTCAGGGTCGAAGAACAGGTCGCGGTGATCTTCGCCGGCGTCAACGGCTATCTCGACAAGTTGGCGATCGACCAGGTCAGCAAATTCGAGCATGGCTTGCTCAGCCACATGCGCTCGGCCGGCAAGGAGGTGCTCGACGGTATCCGCAAGGAGAAGGCGCTGTCGGACGATCTGCGCGCCAAGCTGAAGGCGGAGATCGACACCTTCGCCAAGACCTTTGCTTGAACGACGGCCGGACGGACGGGATCAGGTTTGAAGCATGCCTTCACTAAAAGACCTTCGTAACCGTATCGCCTCGGTCAAGGCGACGCAGAAGATCACCAAGGCGATGCAGATGGTCGCCGCGGCGAAGCTGCGCCGCGCGCAGGAGGCGGCGGAAGCAGCGCGCCCCTATTCGGAGCGCATGGGCGCGGTGCTGGCCAACATCACCCAGGCGATCGGCGGCGGCGGCGAGGCCCCGGCGCTGATGACCGGCACCGGCAAGGACGACGTGCATCTGCTCGTCGTCTGCACCGCCGAGCGTGGTCTGTGCGGCGGCTTCAATTCGCAGATTGCACGCCTTGCCCGCGACCACATCCGCAAGCTTTTGGCCGACGGGAAACAGGTCAAGATCATCTGCGTCGGCAAGAAGGGGTTCGACATCCTGCGTCGCGACTATGCGGCGCTGATCCTCGAGCGCGTCGACTTACGCGAGGTGAAGACGCTGGGCTTCGTCAATGCCGATGGCATTGCCAAGAAGGTCATCCAGCTCTTCAACGAGGGCGGCTTCGACATCTGCACGCTGTTTTACTCGCAGTTCAAATCGGTGATCAGCCAGATCCCGACAACCCAGCAGATCATCCCGGCAGGCGTGGCTACCGCTACCGCCGAAGCGACGGACGGCGGCAGTGCCGTCTATGAATACGAGCCGGAGCCGGGCGAAATCCTCTCCGATCTCATTCCGCGCAACATTTCCGTACAGGTTTTTCGCGCCCTGCTCGAAAACGCCGCCGGCGAGATGGGCGCCAAGATGAGCGCCATGGACAATGCGACGCGCAACGCAGGCGACATGATCAACAAATTGTCGATCACCTACAACCGCCAGCGGCAGGCGCAGATCACCAAGGAATTGATCGAAATCATTTCGGGCGCCGAGGCGCTCTAGGCGCGCTCCCATGAAGGTCGGCGACCTTCAGGCGGATCGCGTGAGAAACAAAGAGACGAAAAGGGTAAAGACGATGGCGAAAGCAGCGACCCCCCAGAAGGCGGCCCCGAAGACCGCCGCGACGGCGGCAGCACCGGCAAAGGCTCCGGCAGCCGCAGCGAAGGCGGCTCCGGCCAAGAAGGCGGCAGCGCCCGCCAAGGCTGCCGCGGCGAAGGCGCCGACCGTTGCCATCAACAAGACCGGCCTGGCTGGCAAGGTTCGCCAGGTCATCGGCGCCGTTGTCGACGTGCAGTTCGGCGAACATCTGCCGGCGATCCTGAACGCCCTGGAAACGTCCAATGTCGGCAATCGCCTCGTGCTCGAGGTGGCGCAGCATCTCGGCGAGAACACGGTGCGCTGCATCGCCATGGACTCGACCGAAGGTCTGGTTCGCGGCCAGGACGTCTATGACACCGGCGCGCCGATCACCGTGCCGGTCGGTCCGGGCATGCTCGGCCGCATCATCAACGTCATCGGCGAGCCGGTCGACGAGGCAGGCCCGGTCGACGGCATCGAGATGCGCTCCATCCACCAGCCGGCGCCGACCTATGTCGAGCAGTCGACGGAAGCACAAATCCTGGTCACCGGCATCAAGGTTCTCGACCTGCTGGCACCCTATGCCCGCGGCGGCAAGATCGGCCTGTTCGGCGGCGCCGGCGTCGGCAAGACGGTGCTGATCCAGGAATTGATCAACAACGTCGCCAAGGCGCATGGCGGCTTCTCGGTGTTCGCCGGCGTCGGTGAGCGCACCCGCGAAGGCAACGATCTCTATCACGAGTTCATCGAGTCCGGCGTCAACAAGAAGGGCGGCGGCGAAGGATCCAAGGCGGCGCTGGTCTATGGCCAGATGAACGAGCCGCCGGGCGCACGCGCCCGCGTCGGCCTGACCGGGCTGACTGTTGCCGAATATTTCCGCGACCAGGGCCAGGACGTGCTGTTCTTCGTCGACAACATCTTCCGCTTCACGCAGGCGGGCTCCGAAGTGTCGGCGCTGCTCGGCCGTATCCCCTCGGCCGTGGGCTATCAGCCGACGCTGGCCACCGACATGGGCGCGCTGCAGGAGCGCATCACGACGACGACCAAGGGCTCGATCACCTCGGTGCAGGCTATCTACGTGCCGGCCGACGATCTAACCGACCCGGCGCCGGCGACCTCGTTCGCCCACCTTGACGCGACGACCGTGCTCAACCGCGCGATCTCGGAAAAGGGCATCTATCCGGCCGTCGATCCGCTCGATTCGACCTCGCGCATGCTCGACCCGATGGTCGTCGGCGAAGAGCACTACCAGGTCGCCCGCCAGGTGCAGTCGATCCTGCAGCGCTACAAGTCGCTGCAGGACATCATCGCCATCCTGGGCATGGACGAGCTGTCGGAAGAGGACAAGCAGACGGTGGCCCGCGCCCGCAAGATCGAGCGCTTCCTGTCGCAGCCCTTCTTCGTCGCCGAAGTGTTCACCGGCGCGCCGGGCAAGCTGGTCGATCTCGCCGACACCATCAAGGGCTTCAAGGGCCTCTGCAACGGCGACTACGACCACCTGCCGGAAGCCGCCTTCTACATGGTCGGCGGCATCGAAGAAGCGGTCGAGAAGGCACAGCGCCTGGCGGCCGAAGCGGCGTGATTGGTGAATGGTCAATAGTGAATTGTGAATGGGGAGCAGCGGACAGGAAATCGAGGCTGAGTGAAGGTCTTTCGGACCATTCACCATTCACCATTCACCATTCGCTGAGTTGATCATGCCTGAAGCTTTCAAATTCGAACTGGTCTCGCCGGAGCGCCTGCTGGTTTCCGAGCAGGTCGAATCCGTCGTCATTCCCGGCGCCGAAGGCGAAATGACCGTCATGGCCCATCACGCGCCGGTCATGACCACGATCAAGCCCGGCGTCGTCACGGTGAAGACCGCAGAAGGCAAGGCAGAGCGCTACGTCGTGTTCGGCGGCTTTGCCGACATTGTTCCGGCCGGCTGCACGCTGCTGGCCGAATCGGCTGTAGCCGTCGGCGACATCGACCGCGCCGACCTCGCCCGCCGTATCCAGGAAGCCAGGGAAGACGTCGCCGACGCCAAGGACGACGAGACGCGCAGCAAGGCCGAGCAGTTCCTTAGCCAGCTCACCACACTCGAAGGCGCGATTTTGCCGGCATAGGGCGGGGCGCCCTCTTGCCTTCTCCCCTTGTGGGAGAAGGTGGATTGGCGCGCAGCGCCAAGACGGAAGAGGGGTGTTGGACGGAGTGCTGTCGGCGCCAAGCTGGAGCACCCCTCATCCGACCTCGCTTCGCGAGGCCACCTTCTCCCACAAGGGGAGAAGGTAAGTGCCTCAGCCCGTTCGCGATCTACCGCGCGCATGGCGCGTTGCAGGCCGGCCTCAGAGCTTTTCGCCCTCAATGCCCAGCGCTGTGAAAGCAGCAGCCACGCCGCCCTGGCGCAGGCGTTCGAGATGGGCGGCCGCGAGGTCGATCAGCGTCAGGCGCTCGGCACCGCCCTTGGCGAAGCCGGCCAGGTCGAACACCGCCACCACCGCTTCGCCAGCCGACAGATGCCGAGTGTCGAGTGCGGCCAAAGCCAAGTCGAGCGGGTCGGTGAAGTGGTTTTCCGGCAAGGCTTTGCCGCGCGCCTCGCAAGCCGCGATCCAGGCGGCCACCACCAGCATCAGATAGGCGGGCGGGGCACCGTTACTCATCCGCTCCATTGCCGAGGCAATGATGCGCTGAGGCAGTTTCTGGCTGCCATCATTGGCGATCTGCGCCGTCCGATGGGCGAGCGCGGTGTTCGAATAACGCTTGGCGAGCTGGGCCGTGTAGTCGGTCGTGTCGAGCCCGGCGTCTTTCGGCAGTGTCGTGATCGCCTCGGCCCACAATCCGTCGACGAATTGCCGGATCGCCGGATCGGCGAAGGCGCGGTCGACCGTCTCATAGCCGCTGAGCAGGCCAAGATAGGCGATCGCCGAATGCGAGCCGTTGAGCAGGCGCAGTTTCATGTCCTCGAACGGCCCGACGTCACCGACCATGGTGACGCCGAACCTTTCCCAGGCCGGCCTGCCCGCCGGGAAATCGTCTTCGACCACCCATTGGCAGAACGGCTCGGTCATGACAGGCCAGGCGTCGACGACGCCGAGCTGGCCCGATATCCGTGCCCGGTCGGCATCGGTGGTCGCCGGCACGATGCGATCGACCATGCTCGACGGAAATGCCACCTCGTCAGCGATGTGGCGGGCGAGATCGGTACCGCGCAAAGCGCCGAATTCGACCAGCATCCGGCGCAGCGTGGCGCCATTGGCAGGGAGATTGTCGCAGCACAGCACGGTGAATGGCTGGATACCGGCGACGCGGCGGCGCGCAAGCGATTCGGCCAGAAAACCATGCGCCGTCCGCGGCATTTGCGGGTTGGCCAAATCGTGGACGATGTCGGGATGGGCTGTGTCCAGTCCGCCACCCGCCGCCCTGAGATAGGCTTTTTCGGTGATCGTCAGTGTGACGATGGCGGTGCGCGGATCAGTCAGCGCGGCCAGCACCGCACCGGGATCTTCCGGCGCCACCAGCATCGACAGGATCGAGCCGACGACGCGCAGGCTTTCGCTGTCGCTGCTCCTGACCGCCAGCGTGTAAAGTCCGTCCTGCGGCGCCAGCGCGTCGCGTGTGTCGGCGCTTCGCAGCGAGACGCCGACAATGCCCCAATCCGTCTCTCCTGCCTCCAGGCAGTCGTCGACATAGGCTGCCTGATGGGCGCGGTGGAATGCGCCGACGCCGAGATGGACGATGCCGGGTACGACACGGTTGCGGTCGTATCCGGGGACCGCGACCGAAGCCGGCAATGCCTGCCGCGTGCTGTTGGAAAGGCGTCTGTCTGTCATCGTGCGATGGGTCTGATCGAGCTCGTGCCGGGCGTGGCCAGCATGCGGCGTAACATCCGTTTCGTTCCCGCACAATGGGCTGACGCCGCGTTAAAGTCATCATACAACAATCTATTTTTTGTATGTTGACATTATTTCTTTCCGATCCTACCGATGGCCGGGTTGGGAGGAACGACGTGGCCGCATTGACCGATCCGGATCTGCTGTTTCCCTCGGAGGCGCGTCCGCTGTCGCTCGCCCGCGATCTCTACGCCGCTGTCAAGGATCTGCCGATCGTCAGCCCGCACGGTCACACCGATCCGCGCTGGTATGCGCTCAACGAGGCGTTTTCCGATCCAGCGCAATTGCTTGTTGTGCCGGACCATTACATCTTCCGCATGCTGTTCAGCCAGGGCGTCCGGCTCGAGGATCTCGGCGTGCCAACGCTCGACGGCTCACCGGTGGAGACCGACGGCAGGACGATCTGGCGCCGCTTCGCCGAGCACTATTATCTGTTCCGCGGCACGCCGACGCGGTTATGGCTCGACCATGTGCTTGCCTACCTGTTCGGCATCGAAGAGCCGCTGACGGCCGCAACCGCCGACGCCCACTACGACACGATCTCGACCTTGCTGCAGTGGGAGAATTTTCGCCCGCGAGCCCTGTTCGAGCGCTTCAACATTGAGGTCATCGCGACGACCGAAGGCGCGCTCGACGATCTCAGATGGCACCAGATGATCCGCGACAGCGGCTGGGAGGGCCGCGTCGTCACCGCCTATCGGCCGGACGCCGTCGTCGATCCCGATTTCGAAGGCTTTTCTGCCAATCTCGATCGGCTCGGCGACATCACCGGCTGCGACACCGGCAGCTGGGCCGGCTATCTCGATGCGCATCGCCAGAGAAGGGCCTTCTTCAAAAGTTTTGGCGCGACCGCGTCGGATCACGGCCATCCGACAGCGGAGACCGCCAATCTGTCGGATGCCGCCGCGCAGGAGCTGTTCAACCGCATCCGCCGGGGCTCGGACGACGAGCGTGAGCGAAAACTGTTTCGCGCCCAGATGGTGACCGAGATGGCCAAGATGAGCCGCGACGATGGGCTCGTCCTGCAGATCCATCCCGGCTCCTGGCGCGATCATTCGCCTGCCGTCTTCCACAAGTTCGGCAGGGACAAGGGTTTCGATATCCCGACCAGAACCGACTATGTGACGGCGCTGAAGCCGCTGCTCGATTGCGTCGGGCTGGAGCGCGACGTCACCGTCATCCTCTTCACGCTCGATGAGACCAGCTATGCGCGCGAACTGGCGCCGCTCGCCGGCGTCTATCCGGCGCTGAAGCTCGGGCCGGCCTGGTGGTTCCACGACAGCCCGGAGGGCATGCGCCGGTTCCGCGAGATGACCACCGAGACAGCCGGCTTCTACAACACCGTCGGCTTCAACGACGACACCCGCGCCTTTCCATCCATCCCGGCTCGCCACGATGTGGCGCGTCGGGTCGATTGCGCCTTTCTTGCGCGTCTCGTCGCCGAGCACCGGCTCCGCGAGGACGAGGCGCACGAGTTGGCGCAGGAACTTGCCTATACGCTCGCGAAAAAGGCGTACCGGCTCTAACGGCGCTTGCCGCCATCGTTCAAACGGGAGGAACCAATGCTGCATTTTTCTAGACTGGCGGGAGCTACGCTACTGGCCGCCGCACTGATGGCCGGAACGGCAAGCGCCCAGACGGTCCTGCGCTCGTCCGACACGCACCCGGACGGCTATCCGACGGTCGAGGCTGTCAAATATTTTGGCGAGCTGGTGAAGGAGCGCACGGCCGGCCGCTATTCGGTCGATGTCTATCATTCCGCGCAACTCGGCGAGGAAAAGGACACGATCGAGCAGGTGCGCTCCGGCGTGATCGACCTCAACCGCGTCTCGATGGCGCCGTTCAACGGACTCATCCCCGAAACCACCGTGCCCTCGCTGCCCTACATCTTCCGCTCGGAAGACCATATGCACAAGGTCATGGACGGACCAGTCGGCGACCAGATCGCGGCGGCGTTCGAACAGGTCGGGCTGGTGCTGCTCGCCTTTTATGACGGCGGCGCGCGCTCCTTCTACAATTCGAAGAAGCCGATCAACACTGTAGCCGATATGGCCGGCTTGAAATTCCGCGTCATCCAGTCCGACATCTTCGTCGACATGGTGGCCGCACTCGGCGCCAACGCGACGCCGATGCCGTATGGCGAGGTGTATTCGGCGATCGAAACCGGGGTCATCGACGGCGCGGAGAACAATTTTCCGAGCTACGACACCGCCAAGCATGCGGAAGTCGCCAAGCACTATTCGCTCGACGAGCACACGATGGTGCCGGAAGCCTTTGTCATGGCGAAGTCGAGCTGGGACAAGCTGACGCCGGAAGACCAGGCGATCTTCAAAGCGGCCGCCAAGGAAAGCGTCGCCAAACAGCGTGAGCTGTGGGCCGCCAAGGTCAAGGAATCGCGTGCCAAGGTCGAGGCGGCCGGTTCGCAGATCACGACGCCGGACAAGCAGCCCTTCATCGACGCGATGGGACCGGTCTACGAAAAGCACGTCAAGGACGACAAGCTGAAGGCGATGGTCGAAGCCATTAGGGCCGTGCAGTGATCAGCGGCGGCGCGGGCATTACGCGCCGCCCCACTTGCGGAGAGAACCAGTGACCTCCAGCTCAGAACAGAGACCGTCCCTGTCCGGCATCGCGCGCGTGATGTCGCGCGTCAGCACGGCGGCGCTGTGGATCGCCGGCATCGGGCTGGTGCTGATGACCGCTTTCGTCGCCTGGCAGGTGTTCGGCCGCTATGTTCTGAACCGCTCGCCGAGCTGGACCGAGCAGGGCTCGGTGATGCTGATGAGCTGGTTCATTTTCCTCGGCGCTGCCGTCGGGGTGCGCGAGAACTATCACCTCGGCTTCGACGTCCTGCTCTACGTGCTGCCGAAAGGCGGAAAGCGTTGGCTGAGGATGATCTCGGATCTCGTCGCGCTCGCCTTCGGCATCGGCATGATCTGGTATGGCAGCCAGCTGGTCGCGCTGACCTGGGGCGCCACCTTGCCGTCGCTCGGCATATCGGGGGGCTGGGACTACGTCCCGCTTGTCGCGGGAGGCGTGCTCATCGTGCTGTTCACGCTGGAGCGCATCGTGCTTCGCCTCTCCGGTGCGCCGATCGACGATGCGCTCGACGAATTGCCGCCGGCGGAAGTCGCAGCCGAACTCGACACAGCCAACGTGAAGGTCTGACGCCATGGAACTCTGGATACTTTTTGGCGTCTTCACCGTCCTGATGCTCATCGGCACGCCAATCGCTTTCTGCCTCGGCGTTGCAAGCTTTGCCACCGTTCTCTATATGGGCCTGCCGCCGCTCATCGTGTTCCAGCGCCTGAATTCCGGCATGAGCGTCTTTTCGCTGCTGGCCATTCCGTTTTTCATCTACGCCGGCGACCTGATGGTGCGCGGCGGCATCGCCAGCAAGATCGTTGCCTTCGCCGGCTCGCTGGTCGGCCACATGCGCGGCGGCCTCGGGCAGGTCAACATCGCGACCGCTACACTGTTCGGCGGCATTTCGGGCTCCGCCGTGGCGGAGGCCGCGGCGGTGGGCGGCTTGATGATCCCGCAGATGAAGGCGCGTGGCTATGGAGCGGATTACGCCGTCAACGTCACCTCGATGGCGGCGCTGATCGCGCTGCTGCTGCCGCCGTCGCACAACATGATCATCTACTCGATCTCGGCAGGCGGAAAGATCTCCATCGCCGACCTGTTCACCGCCGGCATCATCCCGGGCCTGCTGTTGGCCCTGGCGCTGATGATCACCGCCTACTTCGTGGCGCGCTCGCGCGGCTATCCGACCGAGCCGTTTCCTGGCTTCGCCGCCGTCGCGCATCTCTTCGCGGTCGCGGTGCCAGGCCTGCTGCTGATAGCGATCATCTTCGGCGGCGTGCGATCGGGCGTTTTCACAGCCACCGAGAGTTCCTGCATCGCCGTCATCTATGCATTGCTCGTGACTGTCCTAGTCTACCGGCAGATGACCTGGGAAGGTTTCGTTCATGCCACCCATGGCGCCGTGCGCACCACGGCCATGGTGCTGCTCATCATTGGCATGGCAGCGGCGTTCTCGTGGTTGATGGCCTTCCTCAAAGTGCCGGCAGCGCTGATAGCCTCGATGAACGCGATCTCGGAAGATCCGCTGGTCGTGCTGCTCCTGCTCAACCTCTTGATGCTGTTCCTCGGCACCTTCATGGACATGGGGCCGACGATCATCATTTGCACGCCGATCTTCCTGCCCGTGGCGCAGGCCTACGGCGTCGATCCGGTGCATTTCGGTGTCATCATGATCCTCAACTTCGGCATCGGGCTGAACACGCCGCCGGTAGGCGCAGTGCAGTTCGTGGCGTGCGCGGTGGGCAAGATATCCGTCTGGGAAGCGATGCGCTCGATCTGGCCGTTCTATGGGGCCGGCATCGTGGTGCTGGGGCTCGTCACTTACATTCCGGCCATCTCGCTATGGTTGCCGAGCGTCTTCAAATAAGGGCTGGCAATGGCATCGGATATGGCAATCAACCTGAAGGTCGAACGCAAGCCCAAGCTGTCGGAGACCGTGGTCGCGGCGATCCGCAAGCAGTTGCAGGCGGGCGAGATCCAGCCAGGCCAAAAGCTGCCGACCGAGGGTCGGCTGACCGAAACCTTCGGGGTCAGCCGCACCGTCATCCGCGAAGCGCTGGCCAAGCTTGCCGCCGACGGTCTGGTCGAGCCGCGCCAAGGTGCCGGGGTCTTCGTCACCGAGCACATCTCGACGATGTTCGGCACGCTGGCTGCGGACATCGGCAGCAAGGATTCGATCGCGCTCAACGTGCTGGAGGTGCGCCTGGCGATCGAAATCGAATCCGCCGGGCTGGCCGCTATCCGTCGCAATGCCGCGCAGGAAGCGGCGATCCAGGAGGCGTTCTTCGAGTTCGAGCGGCTGCTGTTGAACAGCGAGCCGACAGGTCCGGCCGACCTCGCCTTCCACCGGGCAATCGCCAGCGCCACCAACAATCCGTTCTATGTCGAGATGCTCGACGTGCTCGGCCGGCGCGCCATTCCTTGCGACGTGACATCGCCGTGGTCGACAGAACTCGCCCAATCCGACGCCTATCAGCGCGGCCTGCAAGACGAGCATCTGGTGATCCTGAACGCCATTACATCTGGCGATGCCGAGTCCGCGCGCGAAGCGATGCGCGCGCATCTCAGCGCCAGCCAGCAGCGCTATCGCGAGCGCCTGCATGCACGTCAGATTTTTTATGCCGATTCGGTCAAGGCCGCGGCAACCGAATGACCAATGAGGCAGCCCAATGGGACAGCAATGAATCACACTGAAAACCACACCGACTTCACCTCGCGCTTCGCCATCGACCCTGTCACCGCCGCGGCGATGGGGACGGACGAGCTCCGCCACAATTTCCTGATCGAAGGCCTGTTCCAGCTCGGCCGCATCGGCCTGACCTACACGCATTACGACCGCATGATCGTCGGCGGCGCCATGCCAGCCGGGACACCGCTTCCGCTGCAGGCGATCAAGCCGACCGGAACAAAGAACTTTCTCGATCGCCGCGAAATGATCGCCGTCAACATTGGCGGCGCCGGCATCGTCAAAGCCGGCGGCCAGTCCTACGAGCTGCAACCCCGCGACATGCTGTATCTCGGCATGGGCGCCAATGAGGTGTCATTCGCCTCAGTCAATCCAGCCGAGCCGGCCAAGTTCTATCTGCTCAGCGCGCCGGCGCATCAGAGCCATCCCAGCCAGCTGATCCGCATCGGCGATGCCAAGCGCCTCGATCTCGGCAGTCAGGCGACCTGCAACGAGCGCTCGATCTTCCAGTTCATCCATGCCGAGGGCGTCAAAACCTGCCAACTCGTCGTCGGCATGACCCAGCTCGCCCCAGGCTCGGTCTGGAACACCATGCCGTGCCATGTGCATGACCGCCGCATGGAGGCTTATCTCTATTTCGACCTGCCGGAGACGGCGCGGGTGTTCCATTTCATGGGCGAGCCGGACGAGACGCGCCATCTCGTCATGCGCAACGAGGAAGCGGTGCTGTCGCCGGGTTGGTCGATCCATTCGGGCGCCGGCACCTCCAACTACGCCTTCATCTGGGCGATGGCCGGCGACAATGTCGACTATACGGATGTCGATCCGGTAGCGATGGAAGAGCTGCGATGAGCGACCTCTCGGCTTTCAGCCTGGCCGGCAAGCGCATTCTCGTCACCGGCGCCAACACCGGCATTGGCCAAGGCATCGCCCTGTCGATCGCGCGCGCCGGTGGTGCGGTGGTCGGCGTCGGCCGCTCTGCAATGGATGAGACCGCGGAAAAGATCGGCGCGTCGGGCGGCCGCTTCGAGGCGGTGCGCTGCGATCTTGCCGACCACGCCGCCGCCCAGGCGATGCTCGATCGCGTCTGGGACGAAACCGGGCCGCTCGACGGGCTGGTCAACAATGCCGGCATCATCCGGCGCGCCGACGCCGTCGATTTGGGGCAAGCCGATTGGGACGATGTCATGGACGTCAACCTGAAGACGGTGTTTTTTCTCAGCCAGAGCTTTGCCCGGCGCGTGCTTGCCGATCCCGAACGGCGCGGCAAGATCGTCAACATCGCCTCGGTGCTGAGCTTCCAGGGCGGCATCCGCGTCGCCTCCTACACCGCCTCGAAACACGGCGTGGTCGGCATTACCCGGTTGCTCGCCTGCGAATGGGCGTCGAAAGGCATCAACGTCAACAGTATTGCGCCCGGCTACATCGAAACCAACAACACCGAGGCGCTGCGTGCCGACCCGGACCGCAGCACCGCCATTCTGGCGCGCATTCCGGCCGGGCGCTGGGGCGGGCCGGAAGACATCGGCGACGCGGCCGTCTTCCTGCTGGCGCCGGCGTCAAACTACATGCATGGCGCGGTGGTGCCGGTGGACGGCGGCTGGCTGGCGCGATGAGGCGCATGCCCATGACGAGGATGTGGCGATGACCGGAACGAAGATCTTTACGCATGCCGGCGAGGGCGCGTGGACGCCGACCCCGGATGGCAATCGCAGGCGTGTGCTGCTGCACACCGACGAATTGATGATGGTCGAATTCGGGTTCGACAAGGGCGGTGTCGGCGCGCTGCATTCGCACCCGCATGTCCAGGCGAGCTATGTCGCCGAAGGCCGCTTCGAGGTCACCATCGACGGCACGACCGAGATCATGGAAACGGGAAGCAGCTTCATTGTCCCTGCCAATTTGGTCCACGGCGTCAAGGCGCTCGAGGCCGGCCGCCTGGTCGACAGTTTTACACCGCACCGCGCCGATTTCCTCGTCTGACGAGAACCCCCGCAGGTCAGTACGCAGCGGCAGCCTGTCTCGGAAGCAAAAAAGCCCGCGCCTCCGGAGAGACGCGGGCGTGTTGCCTGGGCGCTTGTGGCGCCGCGGTACTCAAAACATCACCGCAGGACCTGAACCTGCCGAATCATGGTGAAGATAGGATTAATCGACCCGAGCCGTTGCGCGATATTCACAGCCAAAGCGAATAGAGGCTGGAATCACGCTCGCATATCCGCCAATGAGGGGCATACCTTTCAGACGGTGTCGGGGGAGAAAGGACTTGAGGAGCGTTCGAATGTTCGAATCGGCTGTCCGGGCAGTCACCCGACGATTCGCCAGGGAGCTTTGGCAGGTCACGTCGCCGCTGCCTCGAGCCGTTCACCCACTGCCTTTTCGGGCAGCGCCGATCATAGAAATTCCCTGATGCAGGCAGCGGCGGCGAGCGTCCCGGCGGAGGATCCCAAGCGGCGCGCCCTGAAGGACGTGTTCGGCTTCGACGATTTTCGTCCCGGCCAGGACGCCGTGACTGAGGCGCTGCTGGCCGGGCGTCATGTGTTGGCCGTCATGCCGACCGGCGCCGGCAAATCGCTCTGCTATCAGGTCCCGGCGCTGGTTCTGGGCGGCCTCACCATTGTCGTTTCGCCGCTGGTGGCGCTGATGCAGGACCAGGTCGCCGCATTGCGTCTTGCCGGCGTGGCGGCTGATACGATCAATTCCTCGCTCGACCGCGATGCCAATGTCGCCGCATGGCGCCGCGTCGCGGCGGGCCAGACGCGCCTGCTCTATCTTGCACCGGAGCGGCTCATGACCGCGCGGATGCTCGAGGCGCTGGCCAGGCTCGACATCCGGCTGATCGCTGTCGACGAGGCGCATTGCATCTCCCAATGGGGGCCGTCGTTCCGGCGCGAATATGAAGAGTTGTCGCGGCTGCGCGACATTTTCCCTGATGTGCCGATCATTGCGCTGACGGCGACAGCGGACGAGGCGACGCGCACCGATATCGCCGCACAACTGTTCGCCGGGCGCGTCGAAACCCTGGTGCTGGGTTTCGACCGGCCGAACATCAAGCTTGGCGTCGAGGCCAAGCAGGACAGCAAGCGCCAATTGCTGGGCTTCGTGCAGCGTCATGCCGGCCGCAGCGGCATCGTCTATTGCCTGTCGCGCAAGAAGACGGAAGAGATGGCGGCGTTCCTCGAGAAGAACGGCGTGCGCGCCCTGGCCTATCATGCCGGCATGAGCAAGGAGGCGCGTGAAGCAAATCAAAACGCTTTCATGACCTTGTCGGGCGTGGTGATGGTGGCGACCATCGCCTTCGGCATGGGGATCGACAAGCCTGACGTCGCCTATGTCTTCCACACCGACCTGCCGGGCAGCCTCGAAGCCTATTATCAGGAAATCGGCCGCGCCGGCCGCGACGGGCGGCCTGCCGAGGCTCATATGCTCTTCGGTCTCGGCGACATCCGCATGCGGCGGCTGTTCATCGACGACGAGGACGCGCCGGCGGAGCATAAAAGGCGCGCGCATGGCCGGCTCGATATGCTGATCGGCTATTGCGAAACGGCCCAGTGCCGTCGCCAGATCCTGCTTGGTTATTTCGGCGAACCAGCAATGCCTTGCGGCAATTGCGACAACTGCCTTGACCAGACGCCGCATGAAGATGGCGAAGCGGAGGCGCGGATCGTCCTCGCGGCGATCGCGCAGACCGGCGAGCGTTTTGGCGCCGCCCATGTCGTCGATGTTCTGCTCGGCCATGAAACCGAGAAGGTTCTGGCCAGGAACCACCACAGGCTTGCCAGCTTCGGGACCGGTGTGGCGCACAAGAAGGATGTCTGGCAGTCGCTCATCCGCCAACTCGTCGCGGGAGGGTTTCTGACTTTTGACTCAGGCGGCCATGCCGGCCTTGCCGTCGCCGAAAAGGGCTGTGAGCTGGCCCGTGGCGAGGTCCCGTTCCGGTATCGCGTAGAGGTGCGGAACCGCACGGCACGAGGCAAGACTCGTCCCACCCCGAATGCTGCCGCGGGCACGGAAGACCTGGATACCGCGCTCTTGGCCACGCTCAAGGCGGTTCGGCTGCGTCTCGCCCGGGAGCGCCAGGTGCCGGCCTTCGTCATCTTCTCCGATCGCACGCTGATCGATATGGCCGAACGCTGCCCGCGCGACCTCGATGCCTTCGCCGCAGTCAACGGCGTCGGCGCCGCAAAACTCAGGGAATTCGGCGAGATCTTCCTCGGCGCAATCGCTGCGCACCAATCCGGTGTGTCGGTCTGAGACAGCCAAAGATCAAATCCGCGGTGCTGCAGCAGGTCAGTTTGCGAGACAGCATTTCTTCGCTTTCTTGCCGCTTCCACAGGGACACGGATCATTCCGTCCGACATGGCGCAAAGGATTTGTGACCGGCGCTGTCAGGCTCGGCAACTCGTCGAGCCAGGTTTGTTCCGGCAAGGGCGATTGCCAATCTTCCTCGGCAAAATACTCAAGGGGGCTGGTCCATTCCAACGCTTCAAGCACATCGTCGATATAGCCGAGACCGGCGCGCTTGAATCGGTCGATATCGTTCGGGCTTTGCTCTGCTGCCAGGAGATCGTCTTCGAAATCACTGAGTTCAAGCATGCCCATTGGTACGCGGCCCTGGTCCCAGGCGCTATGAACCAGCGGCGACAGGTCGCGCAAGCCAAGCCGGGAGACCGAAATCGAGCGCCGCAATGCTCCCGGCTACGATACGGCCGCCGGTCTTCTGCTCGACCTCAATGCGATCGCCGAGGAGCGGGGGATGGTTGGCGAGTTCGCCTACCGGCTTCAGGCGATCCGCGAACGGCATATCCGCAAGGGGCGCTTCATCGAACGGCTGAAGCCAATAGGATAGCATGGCACGCAATAGCAGCAAGTCACCGCCGGTGTCGTAGCCCGGCGGGCTTTCCGATGAGGACTGGTCAAAGCTCGCCCTCTGCAACAGGTTACATGTAACCACTAGCAGGAGAATCGTCATGGCCTCGCCATCGAAGCCTAAGTCCTCGGGCATGAAGGTGCGGGAACATCGTGAACGTCTGCGCCGGCAAGGTCTGCGGCCGATACAGATTTGGGTGCCGGACGTGCGTGCGCCGGCCTTCCGTTCGGAAGCGCATCGCCAGTCACTGGCGGTTGCGGCAAGCGCCCATGCAAGCGAGGATCAGGCGTTCATTGACATGATTTCCGATTGGGACGCGATATCGGATTGGGGTGATGAATGAAGCGTGGCGATATCTGGACGGTCGCCGGCGACAAGGATTACGCCGGCAAACCGCGCCCTGTCGTCATCATCCAGGATGACAGTTTCGATGCGACGGATTCGATCACCATCTGCGGCTGCACGACCGACGAGACGGACGCGCCATTGTCTGTCCGTCGAACCGAACGAGCGCAACGGGCTGCTCACCGTCTGCCGACTGATGGTGGACAAGATCACCACGGTCCCAAAGTCCAAGATCGGCGCAAATATCGGGCGGTTAGACGACGCGGACATCCTGCGCCTCAATCAGGCCGTTATCGTTTTCCTCGGCTTGGCCGTGTCGCCGAGACTGAAGCCGTGACGGTGAGGATGACAGAGTCCACGGAGCCGTCGAGCCTCGGCTGTAATACTGCGAAATCGATCATTTTCAGCCTTCGGCAGCAGGCTCTCACACCGATGCCGCAATCAGCACCTGCTTCGTCTCACAGCTGCGATCGCGGCCTCCTGCTGCTGCAATTGCTCGATTTTCGCGTTCTGGCGGACTGTGACGGTAGTGGCGACACGCCGGGCTCCCCAGAGCCAGTTCGGAATGTTGGTTTTCGCGACTTTGCCCCGGGTGATCGCTGTCGCCGACAGCTCCTTGGCGACTTCACCCATGGCCACGTTGAGTTCGACGCAACTCATCCTGTCGTATTTCGCGGCATCAAAGGATGCATGGAAGGGCGATGCGCAACCTCCGACAAACACGATGCTGCACATCAGGGATATGGCTGGCGAGATGGCTTTCATTTTATCAAGCAGATTTGACGCCGGACGGGCGAATGAGGCATGTGAAGCTCTACAACACTCCGCCCTGGGCGTCATTCCCTATTCAACCTCGAAGAATTTCGAGAGAGCCGCTGCGGTCTGGTGAGGGTGCTCTTCTGGAAAGAAGTGCCCGCCCGGAACGGGACCTCCTTCAACTCTGTCGGCCCATTTCCTCCAGATAGCCAGCGGTCCGCCTTGCTCCGCATACCAGGTCTCGAGGCCGCCTTGGCTACTCCACAGTGCCAGGAGCGGACATTTGATGCGACGACCGTTTATCTGGTCCAGCGCGTCATGCTCACGATCGATCGTGGCAGCGGCCCGATACTCTTCGCAAATCGCATGAATATGAACGGGATCGCGAAGCGCCTTGACATAAGCCTCCCTGATCGTTGCAGAGAACATTTCTGCCGGCGATCCCCACTGCACAATCGCATTGTCGACGATGGCATCGGGCGCCGCGCCGATCAGCCGCTCCGGCAGCGGTTCCGGTTGCGCAAGAAGGCTCCAGGGCCAGAAGCCGAGAGCCAGTCTGGCATCCGCCCTGTCCCACGCGGCGGCGGTCGGGATGACGTCGAGGACCGCGACCTTGGACATCTCATCGGGGTGATCGAGTGCCAGGCGATAGGCGACCCGCCCACCGCGGTCGTGTCCGGCAACCATGAACCGCTCAAAACCCAACTGCTGCATGACTTGAACCATGTCTGCGGCCATGGCGCGTTTGGCGTATGGGCTATGATCGGCCGAGGAGACCGGGCAGCCACTTTGCCCATAGCCGCGAAGATCGGCGGCGACGACTGTGAAGCGGGGCGCCAGGGCCGCGGCAATATCCCTCCACATCAGATGCGTTTCTGGAAAACCATGAAGCAGCAGCAGCGGCGGACCGGTTCCGCCGACCCTTGCGAAAATGGTCGTGTCGTCCAGTTGCAAGCTGGTGGCCCTGAAACCTGCAAACACCGTTTTTCTCCTCGGTGTGCCTCAGGCGACAACGCACAAGGTGGCAGAAGGATCACGGTCGGCTGCTTTGCCTGAATTTGTGGCGGCCCTGGAATTCTCCTCAATTGCCAGGTACGGAAACTGCGGCCACTGATATTTCGATCGGCGCACCCCATATAGCGCCAGAGTGTCGCTTGAGGATTTGCCATGATGATTTCGCGTTCGAGCCGGTTTGCGGTTTTGTTTGCAGGACTGTTCCTGGTTTTTTCCATGGTCACGGCCGATTACGCCGAGGCGCGGCGTGGCGGCAGCTTCGGTAGCCGCGGCACGCGTACTTTCCAGTCGGTCCCGCCGACCAGGACGGCGCCACAGCCGGCCGCGCCGGTCGAGCGCTCGATGACGCCCAACACCGCAACGAACAATGCGGCGCGCCAGACACCGGCAGCCCAACGACCAGGGATCTTCAGCGGCCTCGGCGGTTCGATGATGCGCGGCCTGCTGCTCGGCGGTCTGATCGGACTTCTTTTGGGCCAGGGGTTCGGCGGCTTGGCTGGCATGTTGGGCCTGCTGCTGCAAGGACTGCTGATCGGCGGCGCGATCATGCTGATCATCCGCTTTTTCCGGTCGCAATCGGCACGCAACCAAGCGCCCGCCATGGCCGGTGTTCCGCGGAGCATGGGCAATTTTGGGCGAAACGCGGCAGCCCAGCGCGAGGCGGACAACGTCACATCTTTCCCCATTCCAGGCATCGGGTCTGGCTTTGGCCGGACGGCTCCAGCCAATGATCAAATTACGATGACGCCGGCCGATCTCGATACATTCCAGCAGCGGTTGACCGAAGTTCAGGAAGCGTTCGGGCGCGAAGACCATGCTGGCTTGCGCCGGCTGGCGACCCCCGAGATGGTGTCGTACCTGTCCGAAGAACTTGCCGACAATGCCAAGAACGGCATCAGGAACGAGGTGTCGAACGTCAGCCTGCTGGAGGCCGATATTGCGGAGAGCTGGCGGGAAGATGATCGTGACTACGCGACGGCTGCCCTGCGCTACGAGTCTCTTGACGTGATGCGCGATCGCGCCAGCGGCAAGATCGTCGCCGGCGAAGCCGATCGGCCGACGGAAACAACCGAACTGTGGACCTTCACGCGCCAGAACGGCGGCGACTGGAAGCTGGCGGCAATACAGCAGCCCTGACCGTTATGCTGCAGCCTCGGCGGTTCACGTCATCTGGCGAGCCATGATGTATGGACGGTTGTCGTCGCCCTCTTTGCGGGCTTTCAGTGGCAAGAACGTCGAAGCCCGCGGCATCGATAGTCAGTCGCGATGGCGCAGCGCATCGACCAGGGCAACGAAAGCAGGCGAGGATTGCCGGCGGCTCGGATAATAGAGATGGTAGCCATCCCAATAGGGCGACCATCCTTCCAGGACCCGCGCCAGCCGCCCTTTGGCGATGTGGGGAAGGGCCATTTCTTCCGGAACATAGCCGAGGCCGCGGCCGGCCAGCGCGGCGTCCAGGACATGAAAGATGTTGTTGAAGACGAGCTGCCCATCGACGCGAATTTTGATCTCGCGGCCGTTCTCCTCGAACTCCCACACATAAAGGGCCCCGGACGTGGGAAAACGGTAGTTGATGCAATTGTGCTGCACGAGATCCTGCGGCTTCTCCGGCGCGGGATGCTCGGCAAAGTAGGATTCTTCGCCGACGACCGCGAAGCGGAAATCCGGTCCGATGCGAGCCGAGATCATGTCTTTCGCAAGCTGTTCGCCCATGCGGATCCCGGCGTCAAAGCGCTCCGTCACGATGTCGGTGAGGCCGTTGTCGAGCAGGAGTTCGACCTTGATGTCGGGATATTTCGGGAGAAAGCGTTTCAGCTTGGGCCAAAGGATGCTGCTGATTGCATAGTCGGGCGCTGACAGCCGGATGGTTCCAGCGGGCTTTTCCCTCAGTTCGTTCAGGGCATCGACCTCGATTTCGATCTGGTCAAAGTGCGGCCCAATCCGCTGCAAAAGCCTCTCTCCTGCCTCCGTGGGAGCCACCGCGCGCGTCGTGCGTGTGAGCAGGCGAACGCCAAGCCGCGCTTCGAGTTGACGGATAGTGTGGCTTAGCGCCGATTGCGATATCCCGAACCGGGCTGCGGCGCGCGTAAAGCTGCGCTCCCGAGCAACGGCCAGGAACGCGAGCAGATCGTTGACATTCTGCCGCGGCACTCATGAATCCTTGTAATAGCCAGAGCTCGATTATACCGGATAAATCGAAGGCGAACACACTTCATTGAGCGGCAGCTATTCAATCCGCCGTTCGCCCCCGGCGACGAACTACGAGCGGATTGCGCAGGTTTCAGTCGGCGCGTTCAACGCGGATGGTGACCGGACCGGGACGATCAAAGATCGAGACATCGCCAGTGACCTGCCCGAGCCTGATGATGCCAGGCGCCGGGAGGCGACCGCTCCGATAGTAGATCACGAAATGATCGGAATTCCACAACCCAAGCGTGCCGACAGAGAAGTCGCGCTGCCGCGCCAGCTCGGGCAAGGCGGAAGGCAGATTGCCGGTCTTTTCCTGGCGCAGATGATCGGACATCTCGATCGTGAGCGGCAGCATCTGCGCCAGAGATCTTGCGGCCTCGTTATCGGCGAGATCGGCTGTGACCTCGCCCCAATCCGAAGAAATGCGAATGCGTTCTTGAGCCATGGCAGATCCAGCCGCTGCGAGTGCGATAACAGCCGAACTCAGCATTAGTTTCAGCATTCCGTGGTACCTCCCGATCCATGCTGATGGAGCCTGTTCCGTCCGGTACAGGCTCCATCGCGCCGCTCACGCGGAGAGGTGCTGATTGAAGAAGCTGGTCAGCTTGTCGAACGGGATCAGGTCGACGCGATCGTAGAGGTCGACGTGCCCGGCGCCGGAAACCCAAACAAGCTCCTTCGGCTCGGCCGCTCGCTGGTAGGCATCCTCACTGAACTCGCGGGAGTGAGCCTGATCGCCGGCGATGAACAGCATCGGGCGCGGCGAGATCGTCTCGATGTCGTTGAACGGGTAGAAATTCATGAACTTGACATTGCTGGTCAGCGTCGGATGCGTGGTGATCTGCGGGTTTGCGCTTGCGGGCGTGAATTCACCCCGCGGCGTGCGGTAGAAGTCATAGAATTCTCGCTGGATCGGATGGGTGTCGGCGGTCAGCTCATGCACCGTGCCGCTGGTATATTCGACCTCGCCGCCTTCAAACTCTGCCCAGCGCCGCTCGGCGGCTGCAGCAATGGCCTGCTTGCGCTGCTCGACGCTCAGTGAATGGTTAAGCGCGTTGCGGTTGGCGGCCCCCATATCGTACATGCTGACGGTTGCGACGGCGCGCATCCGCGGGTCGATCTTGGCCGCGCTGATGACGAAGCTGCCGCTGCCGCAGACGCCGATCGCGCCGATGCGGTTTCTGTCGACGAATGGCCGTGTCCCCAGGAAATCGACCGCGGCGCTGAATGCTTCGGCGTAGACATCCGGTGAAACGATCTGGCGGGCCTCGCCCTCGCTTTCGCCCCAGAACGGCAGGTCGATGGACATGGCGACGAAGCCCTGTTCGGCCATCTTGGTGGCATAAAGATTTGCGCTCTGTTCCTTCACCGCACCCATCGGATGCCCGACGACGAGCGCCGGATGGCGCGCATTGCGGTCGAGCTTGTTGGGAATGAACAGATTGCCCGCGACGTTCATCTCGTATTGGCTCTTGAAGGCGATCTTTTCCAGCGTCACCCGATCACTGGTGTAGAAGTTGTTGGCGCCGTTTGACATGTCTTGAGCCTTTGCGAAGGGGATGCTGAACAGCGACGCCGCACCGAGCGCGGCAACGCCGGCGCCGGTCAGCTTCAAGAGATCACGCCGGCCAAAGTCGACACTGGACTGCGGTTCCGCCGTGTTCTCGATTCCGATCTGCTTGGTCATGCCTGTCTCCTTTGATCGTCCTGAACTGTCGCAGGCCTGCCGGGCCATGCTCATTTCCTCGGCATGCGCGGCAGTGTCGCGAATGTCCAAATAGAATAGCGACGACGCCGGCGATCGATTAGACGGCAAAATCCGCAGGTCGTTATGAGGGTGATTCATCAATCGAATAGCGCAGGCTCGTCCCGAAGGTGAACAGATTCGTCCGCCTCCGGCCGCATCTGCATGCACAGGAAGAAGATCGTCACCGTGCCCGCCGATCAAAGGTTCGGCGTCAACGAGTTCGACGATGGCATTTGGCCCTTGAGCCTCATGCCCTATGATCTTGGATACTTCGACCTGGAACAGAGGACATTGGCAAAGCCCCATCCCGCATTCTTGGCGCAGCCGGGATGCTCGCACCTATGGTGTATAATGCCGGGGCGCGTGACGGGCTCCATTCCGTCCGGAAGGCGGATCAGTTCGTCACTCATGCTATGATCCTTCCTTCTGAGCAGGAGGTGGACTAGCCACCTCTGCGAACGGTGCGGAAAGCACGAGTTCATGCATGTCGAGACGCTTATCCCAACCGCTCGGGAACGGCAGGGCATTCGGGTTAGGCGGCTTGCCGAAAGGTTCGAATCCTGTCGGGTGCAGCATTGCCGCAGTTCGCTTGCCGACAACTATTCCTGCTGGAATTGACAGGGCCAATCTTCAGGCCTCGTCAAGCCAGAAGGCAACTCGGTCCGGGCGTCTCCGCAAGCCATGTTGAGCTGCCACTGGGACAGACCCGCCGAATTGGAAAGGTCGACGCCCTCGATACGGGTCAGAAAGAAAAAGGCGCGGTCAAAGTCTATCGACGCGGTGAACGTCGCTCCTCGGAAGTCCGCCCGTGCGAGATTGGCAAACGAGAAGCGGCTGCCGCTGATATCGGCGTCATGGAACCGCGCACGCCCCAATTCTGCCTTTGTGAAATCAACGTTGGTCAGATTGGCGTTCTGGAAATTCGAGCGCTGCAATTCCGCGCTCGCGAACACAGCGCCCTGCGCGTCCATACGGCTGAAGTCGGTCCTGTAGGCCTCGATTCTGTCGAACCGGGCGCCTTTGGCGGTCGAGTCGGCCAGGGAAGCACGCACAAGCGTTGCCTTCTCAAGATTTGCCGCAAGGAGATTGCTGTTCCTGAGGTCGGTCGAAGTGAAATCAACACCGAACAGGTTCGCCCCGCTCAGGTCCTGTCCTTCTAGGATGAGAAGCTTCTTGTCACACTCGTGCCAATTGACGCCAGGCGTCGCAGCTGCGTGGCAATTGTGAGCAGCAGTGGCGTTCTGCCAAGCAAACACAGTGCAAATCGCTAGAACCAAGCCGGATGCAGCGTAAGCTCTGGTTCGCCTCAAAGTCATGGTTGCTGGACCTCTGCTACTCGCCGACACTCAACCTGACCACATCTGCTGACACTCGAGAGTGCTCCTCGTCTACACCACCGTCAACCCGGGAGCAGAGGAGCAGAGGACATGGCGACGGTCGCCGCAGATGCGCAGCGGACGTCAACAATGGGAAGCCTGCTCGGGTGCTGACCGCCACCGCCGGCGTCCGCCGCCGACAAGGGTGAACCCGCCTGGGTCCGCACCGATCGGTACTTCCCGACGGCGAGGTTGACCCGGCACGGGGGGCTAGTCGCGTATCCTGATTCCGCTGTCGCTACCCCACGACTTCGCTTAGCGAGGCCGAAGTTGATCTCTGCCATCTACCAGGTCGAAGCATGAACCCCGCATATTTGTGTCGTAAGCTGACGTGCCGCGAATACGGCGTTTTCGGTAGGCGGGCTTTCTGGCGGGCGCGCAACCTATGGCGGAGAGGGAGGGATTCGAACCCCCGATGGGCTTGCACCCATGCCGCATTTCGAGTGCGGTGCATTCGACCACTCTGCCACCTCTCCGCGGTCATGGTCCGCCGTTGCCGGCGCGGCGCACTAGATAACGGCTGGACGGACAGGTTACAAGGGCCAATCTGCCTGATATCAGGCTTCTCTCCGGGCCGTATGGCTCGTCCCTCGATACCTCTGCCGCTTGTGCCAACGGCACCGGCTCGCTTTCGGCCGTTTGCCTTGACTCGCGCCGCACCTTCGGCTAGGGACAGCGCGCAATCGGCGTGGAGGGCTCTTCCGCGCCGCTTGCTTTTTGAACCCGCAGACTGACAAAAAGACGGCCGAACCGCTGAAGCGGTTCGTCAAGGCCGACCGAACAGCGAAAGGCAAAAAATGTTCGCAGTCATCAAAACGGGCGGCAAGCAGTATCGCGTCGCCGCCAACGATCTCCTGAAGATCGAAAAAGTCGAAGGCCAGGTCGGCGACATCGTCGAGATCGGCCACGTGCTCGCGCATGGCGAGGGCGAGAATGTCACGTTCGGCGCGCCGTTCGTCGACGGCGCTTTGGTCACCGCCGAAGTCGTCGAGCAGGGCAAGAACCGCACCGTCATCGCTTTCAAGAAGCGCCGCCGGCAGAATTCGCGCCGCAAGATCGGCCATCGCCAGCTGTTGACAACCGTGCGGATCGCCGAGATCCTGCTGGGCGGCGCCAAGCCGACGAAGAAGGCCGCGGCCAAGGCCGAGGCGAAGACCGAGGCGAAGGCCGAGATTGCCGCAAAGGCCGAGATGAAGGCTGAGGTCGCGCCAAAGACCGAGGCAGAGGCTGCGCCGAAGAAGGAAGCCAAGGCAACTGAAACCGCCGCCGCGCCGCTGTTCAAAGCGCCGAAGGGCGAGCCGGACGATCTGACCGTGATCAAGGGCATCGGCCCGGTTGCGGCCGGCCAGTTGAACGAGCAGGGCATCACGACCTTCGCCCAGATCGCCAAGCTGTCGGACAAGGATATCGCCAAGATCGACGAGCATATGCCGTTCAGCGCCGACCAGATCACGGACTGGCGCGAGCAGGCCAGAGATTTGGCGAAGAAGTAAAGCGGGCCGGCGCGATCGTCGCCGGTTCGGACTTGAAACGGAACGCGAACGCGTTCATAAGACCCTTTAAGCGCCTAGCGGCGCATCGGAGTTAGTTAGATGGCACACAAGAAAGCTGGCGGTTCGTCGCGCAATGGTCGCGACTCCCATTCCAAGCGGCTCGGCGTGAAAAAATTCGGCGGCGAAGCCGTGATTCCGGGCAACATCATTATTCGTCAGCGCGGCACGACGTGGCATCCCGGCACCAATGTCGGCATTGGCACGGATCACACGCTGTTTGCGCTCGAAGCTGGCGCAGTCACCTTCAATAAAAAAGCCAATGGCCGAACCTACGTATCGGTGAACCCGATGACCAAGGCCGCGGAGTAGCCGGTTCCGCACGAGAACACCGGCACCCATCTCGGGAACCGGTGTCTGGCCAAGCCAGGAAATGGATCAGGGGAGATGGGTTTCCATCTCCCCTTTTTCTTGCCTGGAGGACTGACATGGTTGCCGAAGCGGATGACACAGACGGTGAAAGTTACGCGATAGATTGTCCGGTCCTGGTGACCGAGCGGCTGGTCCTGCAGGCCCCGCGCGAAAGTGACATCGAGCAACTGGTGGCGCTCGCCGACAATCGCCATGTCGCCGAAATGCTGGCCCGCATGCCGCACCCCTATGGCGAGGCCGAGGCACGCGCCTTCCTCGCGATGACGGCATCGCGCCGGGCCGGCATTGCCTATGCCTTGACCCTGGCCGGCACCGAAACCTTCGTCGGATGCGCCGGCCTCAACACCACCGAACGCGGGCTGGAGCTCGGCTACTGGATCGGCGAGCCATACTGGAAGCGCGGCTATGCGACGGAGGCCGCGCATGCGCTGGTCGACCTCGCCTTCCAGAGGACGTCGATCCAGGTGCTGCATGCCTCGACGCGGGTGATCAATCCGGCCTCGCGCCGGGTCATCCACAAATGCGGCTTCCAATATGCCGGCCAGGGCATGCTGAACTCGATCGTCGCCGGCCAGGTGCCGGTCGAGCGCTACCGTCTCGATCGCAAGACCTGGACGAGCCTGCGCAACTGGGTGCATTTCTGACGGACGCTGGTCAAACCATCTCGACCCAGACCGGCAAGTGGTCCGAACCGACTGCTTGCCGGTCGACCCACAGGCGCTTCAGCGATTTGGCCAGCGAGGCGCTGGTGAAGACATAGTCGATGCGCTTGTGGCGGCTGGCGTCGTCAGGCCGCTTGGGGTCGACCCAGGTGGCGAGATCGGCGCCTGCGGCGGCAAGGCGCAGGGCGGCATCGACGGCAAGATCCGCGGTCACCGCCATGCCGAATTCGTGGTCCAGGCGGCCGGCGAATTCGACATATTCCGGCGATCCGGCCAGCATGTTGAAGTCGCCCATGACGACGAAGCCTTCGGGACAAGGCAGGTCGGGCAGGCCGACCTCGGCGACGCCCGACAGCGCGCCGCCCTCGATCGCATAGTTCAACAAGCGCCGGCGCAGAAACCGGATCTGGCTGGCGCGTTCGACCGGGCTGCGATGGTCGAGATGGGTGGAATAGAAGCGGATGAAACCAATCGGCGTCTCGATCAGCGCCTCCAGCGCGCCGCGCTGGAAATTCATCACTTCGAAACTGCGGCTGCGCGGCAAGAGCAGATTGCGCGACAGATGAATTGGGGTTTTCGACAGCACCATGTTGCCGAGCTGGAAGGTGGTGGTGATGGCGCGGCCGTTTTCCAGGCGCGAGCCGACATTGGCCTCGAAATTACTGCCGTAGACGGCGAAATATTCGGGCAGGGCGTCGCCGAGCTCGGCCACCATGTCGCGGCCGCCATTGTTGGGGTTGTTGCGCGAGACCTCCTGCAGCGCGATCACGTCGGCGCCGCGCACGGCATCCGCGATGCGGCCGACATCGTAGCGGCCGTCATGACCGACGCCGTAGTGGATGTTGTAGGTTACAAGCTTCATTGCGACTCCGGCGATGTTCAGACTCGGACCATGTTCAGACTCGGGCCATGTTGATAAACAGCCTCGCCCTTCGCCCCGCCTTGGTTTAGAGCAGTGCCAAACGTTAGAGCAATGCCGCAAGGCCGTTAGCAGAAACTCAGCAATACGATGAAATTTCTCGATCAAGCCAAGGTCTATGTCCGCTCCGGCGATGGTGGTGCCGGATCGGTGTCGTTCCGGCGCGAAAAGTTCATCGAATTCGGCGGTCCCGACGGCGGCGACGGCGGCCGCGGCGGCGACGTCTGGGTGGAGGCGGTCGATGGGCTGAACACGCTGATCGATTATCGCTACCAGCAGCATTTCAAGGCCAAGACCGGCACGCACGGCATGGGCCGCAACATGACCGGCGCCAAGGGCGCCGACGTGACGCTGAAAGTGCCGGCGGGAACGCAGGTCTTTGCCGAGGACAACGACACGCTGATCTGCGACCTGACCGTCGTCGGCCAGCGTTTCCTGCTGGCCAAGGGCGGCAATGGCGGCTTCGGCAACCAGCATTTCAAGACCTCGACCAACCAGGCGCCGCGCCGCGCCAATCCGGGCCAGCCGGGCGAAGAGCTCAACATCTGGCTCCGGCTCAAGCTGATCGCCGATGCCGGCCTGGTCGGCCTGCCCAATGCCGGCAAGTCGACTTTCCTCGCCGCCGTCACCGCAGCGAAGCCGAAGATCGCCGATTATCCCTTCACGACGCTGCATCCGGGCCTCGGTGTGGCCCGTATCGACGGGCGCGAGTTCGTCATCGCCGACGTTCCCGGCCTGATCGAAGGCGCGCATGAAGGCGTCGGCATCGGCGACCGATTCCTCGGACATGTCGAACGCACGCGGGTCCTCCTGCACCTCGTCTCGGCGCAGGAAGAAAATCCGGGGAAGGCCTACAAGACCGTGCGCGCCGAACTCGACGCCTATGGCCATGGGCTGGTCGAGAAGGTCGAGATCGTCGCACTTTCCCAGGTCGACACGCTCGATGCCGACGCGCGCAAGAAGAAGGTCGCTTCGCTGAAACGCGCCGCCGGCCGCGCGCCGATGCTTTTGTCCGCCGTCACCGGCGAAGGCGTCGAGGCGGTTCTGCGCGCACTGATGACGGTCGTCGCCGAGGCGCGCGAAGCTGTCGCCGCTCCGGTCGAGACGCGCTGGAGATAGCGATGGCCGCGCAGTCGCTGAAAAAATACCGGCGCATCACCGTCAAGATCGGCTCGGCGCTGCTTGTCGACCGCACGGCGGGGCTGAAGCGCGACTGGCTGGCCTCGCTTGCCGACGACATTTCAGTGCTGGCCGAGAATGGCGCCGAGATCCTCGTCGTGTCGTCCGGCGCCATCGCGCTTGGCCGCACCATTTTGGGCCTCGGCAAGCGGGCGCTGAAGCTCGAGGAAAGCCAGGCGGCGGCGGCCGTCGGGCAGATTGCGCTGGCCGGCGCCTGGTCGGATGCGCTCGGCAAGGGCGGCCTGAAATCGGGCCAGATCCTGCTGACGCTCGGCGACACCGAAGAGCGCCGCCGTTATCTCAATGCGCGCGCGACGATCTCGACGCTGCTCAAGATGAAGGCGGTGCCGGTCATCAACGAGAACGATACGGTGGCGACCTCCGAAATCCGCTATGGCGACAATGACCGGCTGGCGGCGCGGGTGGCGACGATGATGGGCGCGGACCTTTTGGTGCTGCTCTCCGACATTGACGGGCTCTACACGGCGCCGCCGGCGCGCGACCAGCATGCCAGGTTCGTCGCTGTCGTCGACCGCATCACGCCTGACATCGAGGCGATGGCGGGTGCGGCCGCTTCGGAGTTTTCACGCGGCGGCATGCGCACCAAGCTCGACGCCGGCAAGATCGCCACCGCCGCCGGCACTGCCATGATCATCACATCAGGCACGCGGCTGTCGCCGCTGCTGGCGATCGAGCGTGGCGAGCGGGCGACGTTCTTCCGGCCGAGCGCCAATCCGGTCAAGGGCTACAAGACATGGATCGCCGGGCAGCTCGAACCGGCAGGCCGGCTGACAGTCGATGCCGGCGCCATCGGCGCGCTGCTGTCGGGCAAGTCGCTGCTGCCGGCCGGCGTCAAGCTGGTCAGCGGCAATTTCTCGCGCGGCGACACGGTGGCGATCCTGTCGCCCGAAGGCCGCGAGATCGCGCGCGGATTGGTTGCCTACGATGCCGCCGATGCCGTAAGGATCGCTGGCTTGAAAACAGCCGAGATCGAAACGGTGCTCGGCTATGAAGCGCGATCGGCGATGATCCACCGCGACGACCTTGTGGTGAGCCATTCTAGTGACCAAGTACAGGCCGGCGACCAAGTGCAGGCCGCTGACCAAGCGGTCGGTGACGAGGTGAATAGCGGAGGATGAGCCATGCTGAAGCTGCATGAAAAATCCCGGGACGATACGGTGGCGCTGATGGCCGATATCGGCCGCCGCGCCCGCGCTGCCGCCCGACCGCTGGCCGTCGCCACAGCCGAGCGCAAGCACGCCGCGTTGATCGGTATGGCGCAGGCGATCCTTCGCCACGAGCAGGATATTCTCGACGCCAACGCCATCGACATTAAAAATGGCGAGCAGTCGGGGCTTTCGGCTTCTTTCATGGACCGGCTGAAGCTTGATCCCGGCCGCATCCGTGCCATGGCCGACGGCATCAGTGAAATCGCCGGGCTGCGCGATCCGGTCGGCGATGTCATTGCCGCATGGGACCGGCCGAACGGCCTGCATATCGAGCGCGTGCGCACGCCGCTCGGCGTTGTCGGCGTCATCTACGAAAGCCGGCCGAACGTGACCGCCGATGCCGGCGCGCTGTGCCTCAAGGCCGGCAATCCGGTGATCCTGCGCGGCGGCTCGGATTCGCTCAACTCCTCGGCGGCGATCCATGCCTGCCTGGTCGAAGGGCTGAAAGCGGCCAAGCTGCCGCAGGATGCCATCCAGTTGGTGCCGACCGCCGACCGCGCCGCCGTCGGCGAGATGCTGAAAGGACTTTCCGGCAATATCGACGTCATCATCCCGCGCGGCGGCAAGAACCTGGTCGAACGCGTCCAGAACGAGGCGCGGGTGCCGGTCTTCGCGCATCTCGAAGGCATCTGCCATCTCTACATCGACCGCTCGGCCGATCTCGACATGGCGGCCAGGATCGCGGTCAACGCCAAGATGCGGCGCACCGGCGTCTGCGGCGCGGCCGAGACGCTGCTGGTCGACCGCGCTGTTGCCGCCACTCATCTGGTGCCGATCCTCGGGGCGTTGCGCGCGGCAGGGTGCGAAATCCACGCCGACGCCGAGGTGCTGAAAGTGTTTGCCGACGCCCAGCCTGCGACCGACGCCGACTGGGTGAGCGAATATCTCGATGCCATCATCGCAGTAAAACTGGTCGATGGCGTTGCCGGTGCGATCGAGCACATCGAGAATTTCTCCTCGCACCACACCGAGGCGATCGTCGCCGAGAATACGAACGCCGTCGAACGGTTCTTCAACGAGATCGATTCGGCGATCCTTCTGCACAATGCCTCGACGCAATTTGCCGATGGCGGCGAATTCGGCATGGGCGCCGAGATCGGCATCGCCACCGGCAAGATGCATGCGCGCGGGCCGGTCGGTGTCGAGCAACTGACCTCGTTCAAGTACCGCGTGCGCGGGACGGGACAGGTGAGGCCTTGAGCTCATTCGCGGTTAGAGCCTGAGAGGCGTGCGCCCAGCCACCCCCCTCTGTCCTGCCGGACATCTCCCCCTCAAGGGGGGAGATTGGCTGTCGCATGGACTTTCGCCAACCTCCGGCGTCGCAGTAAGGGCGCCAGGGATGAAGCCGCCAATCTCCCCCCTAGAGGGGGAGATGCCAAGTCTTGGCAAACAGGGCAGGGCAGAGGGGGGTGCCTGACACATGCTATCCCCGTCCGAACAACCCGTCCCCTCTCGCTACCTTCATATGCCGCATGCCGAAAAGGGCCTGGCCGTCGGACTGTTCGGCGGCTCGTTCAATCCTGCCCATGCCGGCCATGCGCTGGTCGCCGAGATCGCGCTCAGGCGCCTGGCGCTCGATCAGTTGTGGTGGATGGTGACGCCGGGCAATCCGCTCAAGAGCGCGCGGGAACTGGCGCCGCTGGCCGAGCGGCTACGCCTGTCCGAGCAGATTGCCCGGAACCCGAAGGTCAAGGTCACCGCCTTCGAGGCGAGCCATTATGTCCGCTTCACCGCCGACACGCTGGCCCTGGTCAAGGCGCGCAACCCGGGCGTCGACTTCGTCTGGATCATGGGCGCCGATTCGCTGCGCGATTTTCATCGCTGGCAGCGCTGGCGCCAGATCGTGATGACGTTTCCGATCGCGGTGATCGATCGCCCTGGCGCGACGCTGTCGTTCCTGTCGTCGGTTGTCGCCAAGACCTTCGACTACGCGCGTGTCGACGAGGGCGACGCGCCGCGGCTCGCCCGCATGAAGGCGCCGGCCTGGACCTTCATTCACGGCCCGCGCTCGTCGCTGTCGTCGACCGCGATCCGCAAGATGGCGCAGGGATAGGAGTCTCTTTCTCCTTCTCCCCTTGTGGGAGAAGGTGGCCGAGCGAAGCTCGGTCGGATGAGGGGTGCTGGAAGGATCGCTACCTTGAAGACCTAAGCACTTACGGCGATGTCGCATTTGCGGCTGCCTTTCCTCGGTCCGTGAGCGATCCTGCGCGGGCATGGCGATTCTCGAGCGAAACCAGACCAGACGCGACCCGGCACAGGGCAGCCCGCCGGCCCCGGCGATCGCCATCGCCAGCGTCGTCCTGTCGATGGCGCTGGTAGCGGTCGGCAACGGACTGATGTTCGCCTATATCCCGGTCCGGCTCGGCGCCGAAGGCTTCGATCCGACCTGGGCCGGGCTGATCGTCACCGGCCTCTCGGCCGGCGGCCTGGCAGGCTGCATCCTGACCGGTCCGCTGGTACGACGCGTCGGCCATGCGCGCGCATTCATGGTGCTGTCGGCGTTGATCGTGCTGTCGAACGCCGCCGTCGGGGCCGGACCGCACCCGCTGTCGTGGATCGCGGCACGCGCGCTCTACGGCTTTGCCATATGCGGCCTGTTCATCGTTGCGCAAAGCTGGCTGAACGACGTCATCGCCAACGCCATACGCGGCAGGGTCATGGCCTTCTTCTACGTCGCCTATGTCGCCGGGCTCGGTGTCGGCTACTCCACACTGGCGCTGATCGACATACGGGCTGCGGACGCGCCGCTGGTCGGCATCGCCTTCACCGCGCTGTCGATCCTCCCCGTCGGGTTGACGCGGCTTGCCCAGCCGCCGCCGCCGCAGGCGGCGTCGGTGGCGCTTGGCCGGGCCTGGCGGATTTCGCCGGTCGGCGTCGCCGGCATGCTTGCCGTCGGCGGCCTGTCGATGACGATTTCAGGCTTTGCGCCGATCCATGCCACGGCCAAGGGCTACAGCCAGGCCGATGTGGCACTGCTGCTGTCGGCGATGCCGATCGGCACGTTGATCCTGCAGATCCCGCTCGGCTGGATTTCCGACCGCACCGACCGCCGCTTTGTGCTGGTCGCCGCTTCGGCGCTTGCCATGGTGGCGGGACTGTTCGCGCTGGGCTTCGATGGTGGTGCGCTGGCGGCGCTGGTCGTCATCTATGTGGTCTGGGCCGGCGCGTCGGAATCGATCTATTCGCTGGCCAGCGCACATGCCGCCGACCGCGCCGGCAAGGACGACATGGTGGCGCTGTCCAGTTCACTGCTGTTCGCGTGGTCGCTGTCCGGCTTCATCGTGCCCGGCATCGTGACCGGGCTTTCCGCCGTCTACGGAACCCAGGCCTTCATCCATGTGGCCATCGTCATTGCCACCGTTTTTTGCCTGTTCGTGCTGTGGCGCGTCGTGGCGATGTCGCCTGTTCCCGCCGCCGAGACCGGCAATTTCGCGCCGATGACGGCGCAGGCACCGCTGCCGGTCGATCTTGCCTTTCCGTCCGAAGAGCAGCGCCGGGCGGATAAGTAGCTATACCGGGAATCGTCTCACTGTCTGGTGACGGTTTCCTGCTGCGGTGCTTCCGGCGGTGGCGCGGGTATAGAAATGCCTTCGCTGTCGAAGGCCTGCTTGGCGCGTTTGGTGAGATCGATCTGGGTCGCGAAGAAATCCGCAGCCGAGGTCCAGTAGCGCAAGGTTATGGCGACGTTGCTGTCGCCGACGGTCGCCACAAAGGCAATCGGCGCCGGCTCCCGCCTGACGCGTCGCTCGGCGGCGGCGACGCCCAGCATGGTCTTTTGAGCGAGATCGATATCGTTCCACGAGCCGATGGTCAGGGTGATATCGGCGCGGCGGACGCCGTTGCGTGTAAAATTGCGGACGGGCTGGTTCCACAGCGTCGAATTGGGAGCGAGCACGTAAACGCCTTCGACCGTTCTCAGTGTGGTGGCGAACAGCCCGATTTCCTCGATGGTTCCGGAAATGACCCCGACCTCGACATATTCGCCGATACGGAATGGTCGCAGCGCCAGCAGCATGATGCCGGCGGCAATGTTCTGCAGCGTGCCCTGCAGCGCCAGGCCGATGGCCAGGCCGATGGCGCCAATCGCGGCAATGATCGAGGTCGTCTGGACGCCGAACTGGCCGAGCACCATGACGACGACGAGGATCAGTATGGCGTAGCGGACGATCCGCGAGAAGAAGTGGCGCAGCGTCGTGTCGAAGCCATGGATATGGCCGAGGCCGGCGTAGATCGAGCGCTGGGCAAGGCCGGCGACGATATAGCCGAGAACCAGCAGGATGGCGGCGCCAATGGCCGAGAACGAGTACGAGACGATCAGAGCGCTGAGCTGCGCAAGGCCGGACTGCACGGCGAGGAGAGCGTTCTGAGGGTCGACAGGCATGAGGGGGATCCGATTGGTCAATGCGCCGATAACCCTCGCCGGGCGGCAAGAGTTCCGTTTTTTCTTCAACAGCGGAACCGGAAGAACGGTTCTTCGTTGGCTACGGTAGGGCTGCCGTCTTGAAACTGCAACGCAACTCTGCCTATCTAAGGGGTGTCACCTGCTTTGAAGGGTGATTTGGTTGTTCTTGCTGCGAAAGGAAATACACTGAGAACAGCACTTTGGAAGAAGGCCGACATCGTGCCTTCGCCGGCCGGGATCAGCGTAAACGACGCCGTGTCTCGCGCCATCAAGACAGTCCTTGCCAGTCTGGAAGACTCCAAGGCCGAAAACATCGTCTCAATCGACATTCAGGGAAAATCGAGCCTCGGTGACTATATGGTCATCGCGTCCGGCCGATCGCACCGTCATGTCTCGGCTGTCGCCGATCATCTCCTCAAGGCGCTCAAGGATGCCGGGCTCGGCACGGCGCGCGTCGAGGGATTGGCCGGCGCCGACTGGGTCCTGATCGATTCGGGCGACATCATCGTCCATGTCTTCCGCCCCGAAGTCCGCGACTTCTACAATCTTGAAAAGATGTGGCAGGCGCCGGACCTCGAGGAAGAGACCCTCCACTGAGTCGCATTTGATTGATGCATGTCGTGTCCCAAAACCGGTGACCACTTTTGGTGACGTGCATTAGCGGCTCTTCGAGGCAGGGATGAAAATTACCGTTCATGCCGTGGGCCGGATGAAAGCCGGCCCCGAGAAGCTGCTCGCCGACCGGTATTTCGAGCGCTTCGCCAAGAGCGGACCGGCCGTGGGGCTCGAATTCTCAGGGGTCGTCGAGATCCCGGAGGGCCGCGCCCAGACCGCCAACGAGCGTCGCCGCGAGGAAGGCCAGAAACTGCAGGCGCAGTTGCAACCTGGTGCCGCACTGATGCTGCTCGACGAACGCGGCAAGAGTTTTTCTTCCGAGGATTTCGCCGGGCGCATCGGGCTGCTGCGTGATAGCGGCCGCAAGGCGCTGGTCATCGCCATCGGCGGCGCCGACGGTCACGACCAGTCGCTGCGCGATCAGGCCGACCTGATGGTGTCGTTCGGCGCGCCGACATGGCCGCACCAACTGGTCCGTGTCATGTTGGGCGAGCAGCTTTACCGGGCGGCCACAATCCTGTCCGGCCATCCCTATCATCGCTCGTGAGCCGTTGCAGATTCGACCGAAACCGGTGGATTGGCGTGAGCCGCCCGGATTTTCGCCTCAATGCGTCACGAGGCTGTTTTCGGTCGGCGGGCTCTCGAACATGGTTGATTGTTCGTTAACGAAGCCACGCATAGAGTCGGGCTTCAATGGCTGAAGGTTGGAAATCGCGAACGGGCTTTTGGCGCGCAGGCTGCGGCTTGGCAGCGGCGGTGCTTATGCTGTCGCTCGGTGCCGCGCGGGCGCAGAGCAGGCTCGACATGGCGCCCGACCCGGACCAGAGCCGCGCCGAATACGAACGGATATCGCAGGAGATCACACTGTCGTCGGAGCGGCTGGCCAAGCTCGCCGCCGACATGGCGACGGTCAAGAAGGACCATGCCTCGATCACCGCGGCGCTGATCCAGTCGGCGATGACCGAGCAGAAGCTCGGCCAGGACATCGAGGACATCGGTGCCAAGCTGGAAGGGCTGAAGGGCGACGAGCAGAAAATCCGTGCCTCACTGGCTGCCAGACGCGACGTTCTGGCCGAGGTGCTGGCCGCGCTGCAGCGCATGGGGCTCAATCCGCCGCCGGCCATCCTGGTCAAGCCGGAGGACGCGCTGTCGTCGGTGCGCAGCGCCATTCTGCTCGGCGCCGTAGTGCCGGAACTGCGCCAGCAGACCGAGATATTGCTGGCGGAACTCAAGGAGCAGTCACGGGTGACGGCCTCGATCGAGGCGGAGCGGGCGCGGCTGACGGCGGCAGTCGCCGAGCAGACGGCGGAAAAGAAGCGGCTCGGCATGCTGCTCGAAGCCAAGCAGAAGCTCGAGGCCGAGACGCAAACGGCCCTGGCGGCGGAAAAGCAGCGATCCGCAGCACTGGCGACCAAGGCCGGCAGCCTGAAGGAACTGATCGCCTCGCTCGAGGCCGACAAGGCCCGCAAGGCTGCGGACGCGGCGAAGGCAGCCGAGCAGAAGGCCGCCGAGCAGAAAGCCGCCGAACAGAAAGCCGCGGAGCAGAAGGCAGCGGGTGCCGACAAGGCCCCGGCACTGGGGGCTCCGGCGCAGACGGCTCCGGCACAGAAGGCGCCGGAACAGACGGAACTGGCGGCCCTGCCGGTGCCGGAAGCCAACCGGCTCACCGCCGCTGCGCCGTTTTCGGCGCTTCAGGGGCAGATCGCGTTGCCAGTCACCGGCAAGATCAAGCGGCGGTTCGGGGCCAGCGACGGTAACGGCGCAGTGATGCTCGGTGACATGGTTGCGACACAATCGGGAGCCATCGTCACCGCGCCGGCGGACGGAAATGTACTTTATGCGGGACCTTTTCGCTCTTATGGTCAACTCTTGATCCTGAACGCAGGTGACGGCTATCATGTCGTTCTCGCGGGGATGAGCAGAATCAGCGTCGCGTCTGGCCAGTCGGTGCTCGCAGGAGAGCCGGTCGGCGCGATGGGAGAGGCCCGGGTGGCGAGCACCTCGGCATCGAAGAATGGAAATGCCACGCCGGAACTCTATGTTGAGTTCCGCAAGGATGGAAAACCCGTCGATCCGACCCCATGGTGGGCGGACCGTTTGTCTGGAAGGACGTGAGATGATGCGGAAACTGTCGCTTCTGTTTGCCGGTGCGCTGATGGGCGCATCCGCGATGAGCCTGGTCTATGGCGCGCCCGGCTCGACGGCGAACGCTGCGGGCTCCGAGACCTATAAGCAACTGGCGATCTTCGGTGATATTTTCGAGCGGGTGCGGGCGCAATATGTGACGCCGCCCGACGACAAGTCGCTGGTCGAAAACGCCATCAACGGCATGCTTACCTCGCTCGACCCGCACTCCTCCTATATGAACGCCGAAGAGGCGCAGGACATGCGCGTGCAGACCAAGGGCGAGTTCGGCGGCCTCGGCATCGAGGTCACCATGGAGAACGACCTGGTCAAGGTGATCACGCCGATCGACGATACGCCGGCTGCCAAGGCGGGCGTGCTTGCCGGCGACTATATTGCCAAGATCGACGGCGAGGAGGTTCGCGGCCTGAGCCTCAACGATGCGGTCGAGAAGATGCGCGGGCTGGTCAACACGCCGATCAAGCTCACCATCCTGCGTCAGGGCGCCGACAAGCCGATTGAACTGACGGTGGTGCGCGACATCATCAAGGTCAAGGCGGTCAAGTTCCGGGTCGAGAACGACATCGGCTACATCAAGATCACCTCCTTCACCGAAAAGACCCATGATGATCTCGAGAGCGCCATCGAAACCATCGAGAAGCAGGTGGCGAAGGAAAAGCTCAAGGGCTACGTGCTCGATCTGCGCCTCAATCCGGGCGGGCTGCTCGATCAGGCGGTGAGCGTGTCCGACGCCTTCCTCAACCGTGGCGAGATCGTCTCAACGCGCGGCCGCGATCCGAAGGACGTCACCCGCTTCGACGCGCGGCCGGGCGATGATATCGACGGCAAGCCGCTGGTCGTGCTCGTCAATGGCGGCTCGGCCAGTGCGTCCGAAATCGTCGCCGGCGCGCTGCAGGATTTGCGCCGCGCCACGGTCGTCGGCACGCAGTCGTTCGGCAAGGGTTCGGTGCAGACCATCGTCCCGCTCGGCGAGAACGGCGCGCTGCGCCTGACAACGGCGCTCTATTACACGCCGTCCGGCAAGTCGATCCAGGGCAAGGGCATCACGCCCGACATCAAGGTCGACCAGCCGTTGCCGCCGGACCTGCAGGGCAGGGACCTGACGCGCGGCGAGTCGGACCTGAAGGGCCACATCAAGGGCAGCGAGGAGGGCGATGCCGGTTCAGGCTCGGCAGCCTATGTGCCGCCGGAGCCGAAGGACGATCTGCAGCTCATCTTCGCCCAGCAGTTGCTGCGCGGCGAGAAGACCGATCCGGCGTTCCCGCCGAATCCGGACAAGGCTGTGCTGAACCAGTAGGGGCCGTGCTGAACCAGTAAAAGTCGATCAGCCGGACAACAGGTCTGGCTGCCTGATCGAAGCGATGTAATGCTGCCGGGGCTGCAAGGCCTCGGCAGTTTGATTCGGGGACCGCGGCTGGGGATGCGGCTTGGCTGACATCGGTAGTGACATCGAACGCCCACTCGGGCAGGCCGTCCGGCCGCCGCGCGTGGCCCGCAGGATCAGCGCTGGCGTGGTCGCGGCCACTGTCGTGGTGCTGGCCGTGATCGGCGTCTCCGGGGCGATTGCGCTGCGTGAAAGGCCGTTTCGAAAGCCGGAAGAAGTCGCCGTTTCGACGCCGAAGGCGACAGCCGTGGTCGAACCCGCAGCGCCGGTCACTGAACCGGCGCCGAAGGCCGAAGCAGCGTCCAAGGCGAGCATACCCAAGACGGGCGGGTCCAAGGCAAGCGGATCCAAGACGGGCGGGCCGCAGATCATCCACATGCAGACCGAAGCGGGCGACGGTCCGCCCGGGGCCATCGTCATCCACGACCCTTCGACGACCGGCCAGAACCTGAGGATCGCGCATATTCCCGACAGGGCACTGGTCGAGTCTGGCGAAACCGGTCCATTGCCGGTTCGTGCTGCCGACGGCAGGCGGCCGTTCGATGTCTATGCGCGACCATGGTCCGGCGCGCGCGGTGCGCGCGTGGCGATCGTCATCGGCGGGCTTGCCGTGTCACAGACCGGCACGCAGGCTGCCATCGCCAAGCTGCCGGCCGAAGTGACGCTGGGCTTCGCGCCGCAGGGCAACAGCATCGGCCGCTGGATGCAGGCGGCGCGGCAGAGCGGCCATGAGATCGTCATGCAGGTGCCGCTCGAACCGTTCGATTATCCGAATGTCAATCCCGGCCGCAACACGCTGACGGTCGTGGCGACACCCGACGAGAATTTGGAGAATTTGCGCTGGGCGCTGTCGCGGACGACCAATTACACCGGCGTCATGAACTATATGGGCGCTCGTTTTTCGGCCGATGCGGCGGCGATGGGGCCACTGATGGCCGAGCTTGGCAGGCGCGGCCTGGCCTATGTCGACGACGGTTCGTCGGCACGCAGCCTGGCGCCCGAACTGGCGTTGAAGAACGGTGTGCCGTTCGCCGCCGGCGACACGTCGATCGACGCCGTGCGTGACCGCGGCGCCATATTGAAGAAGCTGGACGAACTGGAAGCAACCGCGCGGGCGAAAGGCTTTGCAGTCGGCATCGGCTCGGCCTTCGATCTGACGGTCGACACCGTGTCGTCCTGGGTGATCGAGGCCAAGAAGCGCGGCATCGAGATCGTGCCGATTTCGGCAGTGGCGGTGGATCCGGAAAAAGGTTGAGCATGGCGAAGAAAAAACCGGTCGACCCCGAGACGCTGCCCTATCGTCGCTGCGTCGGAGCGATGGTCCTCAACGGAGACGGGCTGGTCTGGGTCGGGCATCGCATTGCCGAGCCGGACAGCGAATTCGCCGGCACGACGCAGCTCTGGCAAATGCCGCAGGGCGGCATCGACAAGGGCGAAGAGCCGCTGCAGGCGGCACAGCGGGAACTCTACGAAGAAACCGGCATGCGCAGCGTCTCGTTGCTGGATGAGGCGCCGAACTGGATATTTTACGACCTGCCGGCCCATCTGGTCGGCGTCGCCTTCAAGGGAAAGTATCGTGGCCAGACGCAAAAATGGTTCGCCTTCCGCTTTCACGGCGATTTGAGCGAGATTGAGATCAATCCCCCGCCGGGCGGCCACACCGCCGAGTTCGACAGATGGGCCTGGCGGTCAATGGAGGAATTGCCCGACCTGATCGTTCCGTTCAAGCGTCAGGTCTATGAGGACGTGGTTGTGGCATTCCGGCATCTGGTTGCGTAGGCCTGGCGCAAGCCGCGCTCGCGCCGACCACGGTTGCCGCGTCGGCGCGGTGGCCTTATTGATGGCCGATCCGCTGCAGACGGGATTGGCATGAACGGCACTTCCAAAAAATCTCTTTCTGAAAGGGCCGTCAAAGCCGCGCCGATCAGCGAAGCGGCGGCCGGCGCCATATTGACCGTCGATCTCAGCGCCATCCGCGAAAATTACCGGCGGCTCAAGGCGCGGTTGGGCGGTGTCGGCTGCGCCGGTGTCGTCAAGGCCGACGGCTACGGGCTCGGCGGGCCGCAGGTGGCCGCGGCGCTGGCGGCCGAAGGCTGCGCCGTTTTTTTTGTCGCGCATCTGGCCGAGGGTGCCTTGCTGCGCCAGGCGCTCGGCGCACGGGCGGCGATCTATGTGCTGAACGGCATTCAGCCGGGCGCCGAAAGCGAAGCCGTCGCAGCGGAGCTGGGCGTGGTCATCAACAGTGCCGGCCAGCTCGCCGCCTGGCGCGCGGCGGCGCAGCGGGCCGGCCACAAGCTCAAGGCTGCAATCCAGGTCGACAGCGGCATGTCGCGGCTCGGCATGGCGGCAGCCGAGGTGGAGGCCGTCGCTGCTGACCCGCAGGCTTTCGATGGTATCGACGTCACCATCGTGATGAGCCATCTCGCTCGCGCCGACGAGCCCGAACATCCGGCCAACGAGCAGCAGCGGCTGGAATTCGAGAGGCTACGCAGGATGCTGCCAAATGCGCCGGCCTCGCTCGCCAATTCCTCCGGTATCTTTCTTGGGCAGTCCTTTCACTACGACCTCGTCCGACCCGGTGCGGCGCTCTACGGCATCAATCCGACGCCTGCGCAGGAAAATCCGGTGCTGCCGGTGCTGCGGCTTCAAGCAAAAATCATCCAGACGCGCAGCCTCGAGAGGGGAGCCGGCGTCGGCTATGGCCATATTTTTCACGTCACCGATTCGCTGATCGCCGCAACGATCTCGCTTGGCTATGCCGACGGCTGGCATCGACGTGCGGCCTCGGCCGCCTGGTTCGAAAATGTGCGCTTGCCGTTCCTGGGCCGTGTGTCGATGGATTCGATCGTCCTCGACATTTCGGCCCTGCCGCCCGGCAGGCTGAAGGCGGGCGACCTCGTCGAACTGATCGGCCCGTCGCAGACGGTCGACCAGGCGGCCGGCCATGCCGGCACCATCGGCTATGAAATCCTGACCAGCCTCGGACACCGCTTTCACCGGCGCTATGTGAATGGATAGCGCGCGGGCTTTTTTTAGGCATGTGTCGTCGTCCCACAACCTCCTGCCTACTTTTGGGCGACATGCTTGGGCACTTGGCGGACGCGGTAAAATCCGGCAGACAGAAAGCCCGATGCACCCGCTGACAAGACATCGTTCTGGAGAGCTATGCGATGAAGATCTTCGTGCTGGGCGGCGGCGTCGTCGGGGTCACCACTGCTTATTACCTGGCCGAGGCCGGCCATGAAGTGACGGTGATCGACCGCCAGAAGGGCCCGGCGCTGGAAACCAGCTTTGCCAATGCCGGCGAGATCTCGCCAGGCTACGCCTCGCCCTGGGCCGGTCCCGGCGTCCCGCTGAAGGCGATCAAATGGCTGCTGATGAAGCATGGTCCTCTGGTGGTGCGGCCGACTCTCGATCCACATATGTGGATTTGGCTGGTCAGGATGCTGCGCAACTGCACCGCCGAGCGCTATGCGGTGAACAAGTCGCGCATGGTGCCTTTGGCCGAATACAGCCGCGACACGCTGAAAGCGCTGCGCGAGGCGACCGGCATCGCCTATGACGAGCGCAGCAAGGGAACGCTGCAGCTTTTTCGCACGCAACAGCAGCTCGATGGCACAGCCGGCGATGTCGAGGTGCTGAGGACATATGGCGTTCCCTACGAGATCCTCGATCCCGACGGCTGCATCGCGGCCGAGCCGGGCTTGGCAGGGATCCGTGAAAAGCTCGTCGGCGGTCTGCGGCTGCTGGGCGACGAGACCGGTGACTGCAAGATGTTCACTGACCGTCTGGCAGAGCTCTGCGCAGCGCGCGGCGTCACCTTTGAATACGACACGTCGATCAGGCGCATCGTGCGCAAGCGCAACCAGATCGCCAACATCAATACGAGCAAGGGATGGAAGGCCGCCGACGCCTATGTGATGGCGATGGGCAGCTATTCGGCAAAGTTCATGCGCTATCTGAAACGACCTATCCCGGTCTATCCGGTCAAGGGTTATTCGATCACCGTGCCGATCAAGGATGCTGCCGCAGCACCGGTCTCGACGGTGATGGACGAGACTTACAAGGTGGCGATCACCAGGCTCGGCGATCGCATCCGCGTCGGTGGCACCGCGGAGATTTCCGGCTTTGACCTGACGCTGCATGAATCGCGGCGGCGCACGCTCGAACATTCGCTCGGCGACCTTTTTCCGGGCAGCGGCGACATGCGGTCGGCGACCTTCTGGTGCGGGTTGCGGCCGATGACGCCGGACGGGCCGCCGCTGATCGGCCGCACCGAGTTTTCCAACCTCTATCTCAACACCGGCCACGGCACGCTCGGCTGGACCATGGCCTGCGGCTCGGCCAAGGTCCTGGCCGACATCATTTCCAGCCGGGTGCCGGACATCGATGTCCGCGATCTCGGATCGGAGCGATACCAGCGGTAGGATCGGAAGGATTCTTCACGCATTTGAGCGGAGGAACTTGCCGCGTGACTCGGCATCAGTCTCCAGCACACCTCGCCGCGTCAGAGAAAATATCGTCAGACGAACAGGCTCCGCTCCCGTTCCACCGCCCTGGTGATGAAGCTCGCGACGATCTGGACGCGGCGCAGCGGCCTGACCGATTCGTGATAGACCAGCCAGTAGGCGCGGCGAATGGGCGCGACGATGTCGACGGCCACCAGTTCCGGCATCGAGTGGGCGACAAAAGTGTGCAGGATGCCGATGCCGGCGCCGGAGCGCACCGCTTCGGCTTGGCCGAGCGCCGAGGAGATGGCGAAGCTCGTGCGCCAGTCGGCACTGAACTCGGCCGCATAGTCGAGCGAGGGGCTGACGATGAGGTCCGGCACATAGCCGATCAGCGTGTGCCGGCCAAGCTCGGCCGGCGTCTGCGGCAGGCCATGCGCGTCGGCATAGGCGCGGGACGCGAACAGGCCGAGCGTGTAATCCACCAGCTTTCCCGCCACCAGCCTGCCTTCGGTCGGTCGCTCCACGGTGATGGCGATGTCGGCCTCGCGCCTGGACAACGAGAAGGAACGCGGCACCGGCACCAATTGGATGGTGAGTTCGCGGTGAAGCGCCGTCAGTGCGCCGAGTCGTTTGGCCAGGAAGGCAACGCCGAAACCATCAGGGGCGCCGATGCGCACGGTGCCGGAGACGTCGTCGCCTTCGCCCGCCACGGTCGCGCGCGCGGCGATCATGTCGCCTTCCATGCGCTCGGCGATGTCGAGGAAACGCTCGCCCGCCGGCGTCAACTCGCTGCCGGTGGTCAGCCGGCGAAAGAGTTTTGTGCGCAGCGCATCCTCGAGCGCGGCGACGCGGCGCGAGACAGTGGCGTGATTCAGCTCCAGCCGCTTGGCCGCGCCAAGTATCTGGCCGGCACGCGCCACCGCAAGAAAGATGCGGACGTCATCCCAGTTCATGAGGAGGGTCCGGATGACAATCGTCGACGTTGCGTTCCGTGGGGGGCGCGAAGGAACTCAATTTCTCTATCCTTGCCGCTAAGGGACCTGCATCCCTATCACTTGCGGCAATTGATGCACAGGCGTCGCTCGCACTCTATTTTCTGCACAACGGTTGCGTTTCCGCTCACGTTGCCATCGGCGGCGCAAAGGCGGACAATGCCGCATCACAAATACAGGGAGAGAAAACCATGATCGACTACGGTCATTTCATCGGCGGCAAGCGTGTCGCCGGGACCAGCGGCCGCAAGCAGGACGTCATGCAGCCGATGGACGGCACGGTGCGCGGCACCGTGGCGCTGGCTTCGCAGGCGGAGCTGCGCGCAGCCGTGGAGAACGCCAAGGCGGCGCAGCCTGGCTGGGCGGCGACCAATCCGCAGCGGCGCGTGCGCGTCCTGATGAAATTCCTCGAACTGGTCGCCCGGGAATATGATGCGCTGGCCGACATTCTGGCGCGCGAGCACGGCAAGACCATCGCTGACGCCAAGGGCGACATCCAGCGCGGCCTGGAAGTGGTCGAGGTCTGCATCGGCGCGCCGCACATGATGAAGGGCGAGTTCACCGACGGCGCCGGCCCCGGCATCGACGTCTATTCGATGCGCCAGCCGCTCGGCGTCGTTGCCGGCATCACGCCGTTCAATTTTCCGGCGATGATCCCGTTGTGGAAGATCGCGCCGGCTATCGCTTGCGGCAACGCCTTCATCCTGAAGCCTTCGGAGCGCGACCCGGGCGTGCCGATGCGCATCGCCGAACTGTTCATCGAGGCCGGCCTGCCAGCGGGCATTCTCAATGTCGTCAACGGCGACAAGGAGGCGGTCGACGCCATCCTCGACGATCCCGATATCAAGGCCATCGGCTTTGTCGGCTCGACGCCGATCGCCCAGTACATCTATTCGCGCGGCTGCGCGGCCGGCAAGCGCGTGCAGTGCTTCGGCGGCGCCAAGAACCACATGATCATCATGCCCGACGCCGACATGGACCAGACCGTCGACGCGCTGATCGGCGCCGGCTACGGCTCGGCCGGCGAGCGCTGCATGGCGATCTCGGTGGCTGTCCCGGTCGGCAACGATGCCGCCAATCGGCTGATGGAAAAGCTGGTGCCGCGCGTCGAAAGCCTGAAGGTCGGCCCATCGACGGATTCGTCCGCCGATTTCGGCCCGCTGGTGACGGCGCAGGCGCTGGAGCGGGTCAAGGGCTATGTCGATACCGGCGTCAGGGAAGGCGCCAAGCTGGTCGTCGACGGGCGCGGCTTTTCCATGCAGGGCTATGAGAACGGCTACTATATGGGCGGCTGCCTGTTCGACAACGTGACCGCCGATATGCGCATCTACAAGGAAGAGATTTTTGGGCCGGTGCTCTCGGTAGTGCGTGCGCCGACCTACGAGAACGCGATCAAGCTCGCCAACGATCACGAAATGGGCAACGGCGTCGCCATCTTCACCCGCGACGGCGATGCCGCCCGCGATTTCGCCTCGAGGGTCCAGGTCGGCATGGTCGGTATCAACGTGCCGATCCCGGTGCCGATCGCCTACTATACGTTCGGCGGCTGGAAAGCGTCTTCCTTCGGCGACCTCAACCAGCACGGACCGGACGCATTCCGGTTCTACACCAAGACCAAGACGGTGACCTCGCGCTGGCCGTCCGGCGTGAAGGACGGCGCCGAATTCGTCATTCCGACGATGAATTAGCCGGGCGGTTGCTTGTCTGCGCGTCCTCGCCTTCGGCTGCGGGCGCGCGGGCAGGCGTGAAAGACGGCGCCGAATTCGTCATCCCGACGATGATTAGCCAGTCGACAAACAGCTCCAGATTTTATGATTGAAGACGAAAAAGGCCCGGCCAGAAACCGGGCCTTTTGGCTGACCGGTCGCGGCCGCGTGTATGCCTGAACGCTAATGTGATGGAACCAGGCGGACAGCAGAAGCCTTAACTTGCAATCCTGCCGCAAAGGAGACGCGGCAGATCGACCAACGGCGCTGACGACAGCTTCGGGGGGTACGGCCGGCGCAAGGAGGTGTGAGATGACACGTCTCATGGTGTCGATACTTGGCGCGGCGGCTGCCGCGTTTTCCGCGGCCCCGGCAACAGCGGCCGAACAATGCGCGTCACGAGCCGACATGATCAAGGCGCTCGGCGAGAAGTTCCGGGAAAATCCAACCGCGATCGGCGTCGTCAATCCGAATGTGATTGTTGAAGTCTTCGTTTCCGATCAGGGCACCTGGACCATCCTCGCCAGTGACACACGCGGTCAAAGCTGCGTGGTTTCGGTGGGTGAAGGCTGGGAGAGCGCGGTGAAGACAGCGGCGCTGCCAGGGACCTGAGCCGCCTAGCGGGTGGCAGCCGCCTTAGCATAGCCGCGCGCAGGCCGCGGTTCTCGGCGACGACCATAAAACGATCCACAGGCGCCCCAGCGGGCGCCTGCTTGCGCTTTTTTGTTGCCGACACCATATATGGAACATAGTGGGAACATTTTTTTCGTCCCCGCTGATGACAGACCGGAACACGGAAAGGAACGACGCGATGATGATGACGTCGGGACCGGCCTGGATCGTTCCGGCAAAATGAGGGCTCTTCCTTTGCCGGACGTGATGGCAAAGGAGATGCCCTATGGCGCGCAAATCGCTGTTGGTTGGGTTGAAAACCCTCATTCTTGCTGGCGCATCGGCGGTGGGTACGAACGCCGCAAGCGCCCAATATCAATACTGCGTTGAACATCGCGATCTCGTCGCCCACCTGAGCGAGCAGTTCCAGGAAAGACAGTTTGCTTTCGGGCTGATCGGTCAGATGGCGATTATGGAGTCTATGTCGCCGACAGCGGAAGCTGGACGATCATCGTCACCGACGTCGCCGGCAGAAGCTGCATTGTCGCGGCCGGCGAACATTGGGAAAACGTGGTGATCCCGACCGACCAGGACGCCTGACGAATTGAGCGATGCTCAGCGCCTGTGGGCGGAACTCAAAGAGCCTGCCGAAGCTTGCTGCCGATCTCTATCGCGTAGCGGCCGCCGCGGCATGGCCGCGCAGCAGCGCCATCAGACGCTTGGCATCCTTGGCGGCGGCGTCCTCGTCGCCGTCGAGGATCGAGCGGATCAGCGCGACATGGTGCTCGGCCGATTCGGCAAGCCCGGTGTCGGCCTTGTAGCGGAACCAAAAGCGGCGGCTGTGGGTCTGCAACGGGGCCGCCAGCCGCGCGGCGAAGGGATTGTCGGCCGCCAGCGCCAGCGCCTCGTCGAGCGCCTTGTCGGCCTGAATGAAGGCCAGCACATTGCCCGATATCACCGCCCTCTGCATGGCCAGTGCCGCGTCGTGAAACAGGTCGGCCGCCTCGCGGGTGACGAAGCGGGCGGCCGAGCGGGCAAGAACCACCTCGACGCCACGTCGTGCATCGAGAACGCGCAACCAGTCGCCGGGATGCAGCGGGGCAATGGCGATGCCGGCACGCGGCCGGACATCCAGCAGTCCCTCCCACGCCAGCCGCTGGATCGCCTCGCGCACCGGCGTGCGGCCGAGCCCCAGCCTGTCGATCAGCGCGCCTTCGGTGATGAAGCTTGCAGGCGCCAGTTCGAGCGTCACGATCATGTGCTCGAGCACGCGGTAGGCTTTCGCCGCCACTGGCTCGAATGCCGGGTTTGTTTCATTGAATATCAAAGGCGAGCTCCTGATATGTTTTTGGTATATCATAGCAAAATCCGTGTTGACAGTCCGTTTCCTGATAAATATACGACTGATATATCAGATGGAGCACCGCTATGTGGACCGGAGTTTTCCCCGCCGTCACAACCAAATTCACTGAGGACGACCGCCTCGACCATGCCGAGATGGAACGCTGCTTTGCGCTGCAGATGGAGGCTGGCTGCGACGGCATCATCGTCTGCGGCTCGCTCGGCGAGGGGCCGATGCTCTCGCATGACGAGAAGATCGACGTGCTGAAGACCGCGCAGAAGATCGCCGGCGGCAAGCCGGTTCTGCTGACTGTCAACGAACCCGGCACCCGCGAGGCGGCGGCGATCGCGCGCCGCGCCGCCAGAGAGGGCGCCAACGGGCTGATGGTGGTGCCGAGCCCGATCTATCACACCAATGCGGAGGAGACGGTTGCCGCACTGCGCGCCGTCGCCGAGGCCGGCGACCTGCCGGTGATGATCTACTCCAACCGGCTTGCTTACCGCGTCGACGTCACCGTCGATCAGATGGAGGAACTGGCGAAGGACAAGCGCTTCGTCGCCATCAAGGAATCCTCCGACGACATCCGCCGCTCGACCGAAATCATCAACCGCTTCGGCGACCGCTACGATTTGTTCACCGGCGTCGACAATCTGGCGTTCGAGGCGCTGTCGGTCGGCGCCATCGGCTGGGTGGCGGGGCTGGTCACCGCGTTCCCGCGCGAGACGGTCGCGATCTACCAATTGATGAAGCAGGGCCGCCGCGAGGAGGCGCTGACAATCTACCGCTGGTTCCGGCCGCTGCTCGACCTCGACGTGTCGACCTATCTGGTGCAGAACATCAAGCTCGCCGAAGTCCTGGCGATCAACACCAACGACCGCGTGCGCATGCCGCGCCAGCCGCTGTCGGGCGAGCGCCGCAAGATGGTCGAGAAGATCGTCCGGGATGCGCTGGCGGCGCGGCCGGAGCTGCCGAGGTTTTGAGGCAGGCTCTCTTCTCCCCGTTTACGGGGAGAGATGGCGGCAGCCAGATGAGGGGCAGCGCCCACGTGCAAGGAATTTCCAAGTCGGCAAAAGCGGGGCGCCGCCCCTCATCCGCCCTTCGGGCACCTTCTCCCCGTGAACGGGGAGAAGGTGAGGACATCGCCATTGTCGGCGGCGGCATCATCGGCATCTGTGTCGCCACCTATCTGGCCGAGGCGGGGCGAAACGTCACGATCTTCGATCGGACGGGGATCTGCGAGGAAACGAGTTCCGGCAATGCCGCCGCCCTGGCCTTTTCCGATGTGCTGCCGCTGGCCCACAAGGGCATGATCAGGCATCTGCCGAAATGGCTTGCCGATCCGCTCGGCCCGCTCAGCATCCCGCCGGCCTATCTGCCGAAGCTGCTGCCCTGGCTCATCCGCTTCTGGCGCGCCGGACGAAGCGACCGCTACGAGGCCAGCCTCGCGGCGCAGGCCGGGATGATGCGGCTCGCCGAGGCCGAATGGGCCGGGCTGATGGCGCGCTCGGGCACCGAAAATATGCTGCGCGAGGACGGCTCGCTCGAACTTTACGAGAGCGAGGCCGAGTTCAAGGCGTCGCTGCCCGGCTGGGCGGCGAGGCAACGCTTCGGCATCGGCTTCAGCCAAGTCGAGGGCGATGCGCTCGCCGCCTTGCAGCCGGGCCTGTCGCCGCGGTTCGTCAAGGGCACTTTCGTGCCGGGATGGAAGACCGTTACGGATCCGAAATTATTGGGCAAAGCGATCTGGGCCTATGCCGAAACCAAGGGCGGGCGTTTCGAAAAGGCTCGGATCGACCACGTCGGGGCGGGACAGGACGGCGCGACATTGACGCTGGCCGACGGCACGGTGCGGCAGGCAAAACGCCTCGTCATCGCCGCCGGCGCCTGGTCGCATCTCCTGGCGAAACATATCGGCGACCGCATCCCGCTCGAAACCGAGCGCGGCTACAACACGACACTGCCGAAGACCGCATTCGACGTGAAGCGGCAACTTATCTTCTCCGGCCACGGCTTCGTCGTCACGCCGCTTGAAACCGGCGTGCGCGTCGGCGGCGCGGTCGAGCTCGGCGGCATCGAGCGGCCGCCCAACTACGCCCGCTCGAAAGCGCTGCTCGACAAGGCGCAGAAATTCCTGCCGGGGCTTGACCCGGCCGGCGGCCGCGAATGGATGGGATTGCGGCCATCGCTGCCGGATTCGCTGCCGGTGATCGGTGGCGCCAGGCAGGCCGGCACGATAGTCTATGCCTTCGGCCACGGCCATCTCGGCCTCACCCAGGCGGCTGCCACCGGACGCCTGGTTCGCGATCTCATTCTCGGCCAAAATCCGGTGTTTGATCTGTCTCCGTTTTCTCCGAACCGCTTCTGACGGGATCTAGAAATGGCGCGCCACTCCTTCTTCTGCATCGACGGTCACACTTGCGGCAATCCGGTGCGGCTGGTCGCCGGGGGCGGACCGCTGCTCAACGGCGCGACGATGATGGAGCGGCGCGCGCATTTCCTGGCCGAATATGACTGGATCCGAACAGGGCTGATGTTCGAGCCGCGCGGCCATGATTTGATGTCCGGCTCGATCCTCTATCCGCCGACGCGGCCCGATTGCGATATCGCCATCCTGTTCATCGAAACCTCGGGCTGCCTGCCAATGTGCGGTCACGGCACCATCGGCACGGTGACGATGGCCATCGAGCACGGGCTGGTCAAGCCGAAGACACCGGGCTTGCTCAGGCTGGACACGCCGGCCGGCCTGGTCACCGCCGAGTACAGGCTCGTCGACTATGTCGAGGAGGTGCGCATCACCAACGTGCCGTCCTTCCTCCATGCGGAGGGTCTGACTGTCGAATGTCCGCAGCTCGGCGAGATCAGCGTCGATGTCGCCTATGGCGGCAATTTCTACGCCATCGTCGAGCCGCAGAAGACCTATCGCGACATGGCCGACCACTCTGCCGGCGACCTCATCGCCTGGAGCCCGGTGGTGCGGCAGCGGCTCAACGAAAAATACGCCTTCGTGCATCCCGAGAATCCCGGCATCGGCCGGCTGTCGCACATACTGTGGACGGGTGCGCCGACCGACAGCCAGGCGGATGCGCGCAACGCCGTCTTCTACGGCGACAAGGCGATCGACCGCTCGCCTTGCGGCACCGGCACCTCGGCGCGGATGGCGCAGCTTCACGCCAAGGGCAAGCTTGGGACCGGCGACGAATTCGTCCACGAATCGATCATCGGCTCGCTGTTCAAGGGCAGGGTCGAGAAGGAAGTCACGGTGGCGGGCAAGCCGGCGATCGTCCCCTCGATCGGCGGCTGGGCGCGCATGACCGGATTGAACACGATCTTCATCGACGATCGCGATCCGTTCGCGCACGGATTCGTCGTCAAATAGAGAGAGAATCCTGACGCAGGGGAATCGAACAGAATGCAAGGATCGATTGCCCAGACGGCGCAACGATCCCGCTCATCAACTTATTTTTACGGCGATTCCTTCGAAGCAGCGTGCATTTTGACGACGAATCGCCAAAGACATTGCGTTAGGCCAATGATAGGGTCGGCGATAGTCCAGAGGCCGGGAAGGGAAGAACGGGCAATCCGATTGCGTGCTTCAAAATCACGCATGCCGATTAAAGAATGACGTTGCAATCCGGGCTCGAAACTTTACGACTAGGGGAAATACTGAAAAGGAATGCGTCTGCATGGGCGACATTCCAGGGGAGCCACGACAGCATGCAGTATTTTGTCCAGCAGCTTATCAACGGGCTGACGCTGGGATCGATCTATGGACTGATCGCGATCGGCTACACGATGGTCTACGGCATCATCGGCATGATCAATTTCGCCCATGGCGACATCTTCATGGTCGGCGCCTTCGCCGCCCTCATCGTTTTCCTCATCCTCGGCGCGATGTTCTATTCGGTGCCGGTGGTGATCGCGCTGCTGGTCATGATGATCGTCGCGATGCTGTTGACCAGCCTGTACAACTGGACGATCGAAAAGGTGGCCTACCGGCCGTTGCGCGGGTCGTTCCGGCTGGCGCCGCTGATCACCGCGATCGGCATGTCGATCGCGCTGTCGAACTTCGTCCAGGTGACGCAGGGGCCGCGCAACAAGCCGATCCCGCCGATGGTGTCCAAGGTCTATAATATCGAGGGCGTCAGCGTGTCGCTGAAGCAAATCGTCATCGTCATCGTCACCGCGCTGCTGCTGGGGCTGTTCTGGTACCTGGTCAACAAGACCTCGCTGGGTCGAGCCCAAAGGGCTTGCGAGCAGGATCGCAAGATGGCGGCGTTGCTCGGCATCGACGTCGACCGCACCATCTCGATCACCTTCGTCATGGGTGCGGCCCTTGCCGCCGTCGCCGGCACGCTGTTCCTGATGTATTATGGCGTCATCGCCTTCTCCGACGGTTTCACGCCCGGCGTGAAGGCGTTCACCGCGGCCGTGCTCGGCGGCATCGGCTCGTTGCCCGGCGCCGTGCTCGGCGGGCTTATGATCGGCTTCATCGAAAGCATGTGGTCGGCTTATTTCTCGATCGACTATAAGGACGTCGCGGCCTTCTCCATCCTGGCGATCGTGCTGATCTTCCTGCCTTCCGGCATTCTCGGCCGGCCAGAAGTCGAAAAGGTCTGAGTTCATGGCGGTCACCACGTCTCCGGAGCGCGACATCGTCGCCACTCCCATGCAGCGCGCTACCCGCGAAGCACTTTATGCCGGCGCCATCGCGCTCGGCCTGTTCGTGCTCTTCATCGGCCTGAGGACCGATCAGAACATCTCCAACGAGCTGATCCTTGTACAGCGCTGGTGGCTTCTTGCAGTCGTGGTCGTGCTGACCATGGCTGGCCGTTTTCTCTATGTCGCCTACGGACAGCCTTTCCTGGCAAATCAGAAGATCGTCGACGTCGCCACCGGCCTGCTGCCGCAGAGCATGGCGGCGCGGTTCTTCCGCCTGCCGTATTTCATCGCTGCCATCGTCACAGTGGCCGTGCTGGTTTTCCTTGCCGGCTCCCTTGACGGATTGCTGGGGCCCGGCCTGGCCGGTTATGCACGGTTCCTGAGAGCGCTGGCGACCATCTACGCCCTCGCCTCGGTGATGTTTTATTTCCGAACCTTCATTCATGCCCATTTCTCGGCGTTGGGCATAACCGCACTGGCGCTCTACCCGATCATCGTTGTGCTGGTGCTTGCTGTGTATGGAGGATCGGTGGCCGCCGGGTTCCAGGGTTCTCTGAAATGGGTCGACAATTACGGCATTCAGATCCTGATCTATGTCATGCTGGCCTGGGGGCTGAACATCGTCGTTGGCCTCGCCGGCCTGCTCGACCTTGGTTATGTCGCCTTCTATGCAGTCGGCGCCTATGCCTATGCGCTGCTCGGCACGCAATACGGCCTGTCGTTCTGGATCCTGCTGCCTGCCGCCGGCGCCATGGCCGCCTTCTGGGGGGTGCTGCTCGGCTTTCCGGTGCTGCGCCTGCGCGGCGACTACCTGGCGATCGTGACGCTGGCCTTCGGCGAGATCATTCGTCTCGTGCTGATCAATTGGCGTGAGGTTACCAACGGCTCGGCCGGTATCTCCGGCATTCCCAAGGTCACGTTTTTCGGACTGATGTCGTTCAACGTCTCGGATCCGAACTATATCGCCAAGGTCTTGGACATCGCCACGTCGAGCGCCTATTACAAAATCTTCCTCTACTACCTGATCCTCGGGCTCTGCCTGCTCACCGCCTTCGTCACCATAAGGCTCAGGCGCATGCCCGTCGGCCGCGCCTGGGAAGCGCTGCGCGAGGACGAGATCGCCTGCCGCTCGCTCGGCATCAACACCACCACCACCAAGCTCACCGCCTTTGCCACCGGCGCCATGTTCGGCGGCTTCGCCGGCTCGTTCTTCGCCGCGCGGCAAGGCTTCGTCAGCCCCGAATCCTTCATCTTCCTGGAATCGGCCATCATCCTCGCCATCGTCGTGCTCGGCGGGATGGGTTCGCTGGTTGGCATCGCCGTCGCCGCCATGGTGATGATCGGTGGCACCGAGGTGCTGCGCGAACTCGATTTCCTGAAGCAGGTCTTCGGTCCCGACTTCACGCCGGAACTCTACCGCATGCTGCTGTTCGGCATGGCCATGGTCATCGTCATGCTGTGGAAGCCGCGCGGCTTCGTCGGCAGTCGTGAACCGACAGCCTTTCTCAAGGAGAGCAGGGCTGTATCCGGCTCCTTCACCAAGGAGGGCCACGGCTGATGAGCGATGCGAACCCATCCGTGAACGATGCCATCCTGCAGGTCGAACATCTGTCGATGAAGTTCGGCGGTCTGGTCGCCATCGGCGACCTGTCCTTCCAGGCCAGGCGCGGCGAGATCACCGCGCTGATCGGGCCGAACGGCGCCGGCAAGACAACCGTGTTCAACTGCATCACCGGCTTCTACAAGCCGTCTGAGGGCATGCTCACGCTCAACCGGCGCGACGGCTCGAGCTATCTGCTCGAACGGCTGCCGAACCATGAGATTCCGGCGCGAGCCAAGGTGGCGCGCACCTTCCAGAACATCCGCCTGTTTTCCGGCATGACGCTGCTGGAGAACCTGCTGGTGGCGCAGCACAACAAGCTGATGAAGGCGTCCGGCTACACTGTCCTCGGCCTGTTTGGCTTCAGCGGCTACCGGACGGCGTCGGCCGAGTCGATCGATCTCGCCAGGCACTGGCTGGAAAAGGCCGACCTCGTCGATCGAGCCGACGATCCGGCCGGCGACTTGCCCTACGGCGCGCAGCGGCGCCTGGAGATCGCGCGGGCCATGTGCACGGGTCCGGAACTGCTCTGCCTCGACGAACCGGCGGCAGGGCTCAATCCGAAGGAATCAATGGCGCTCAACGCGCTCCTTATGGACATCAAGGACAACACCGGCACCTCGATCCTGCTGATCGAGCACGACATGGCGGTGGTCATGCAGATTTCCGACCATGTCGTGGTGCTCGAATACGGGCGCAAGATCTCGGACGGCAGTCCGCATGCGGTGCGAACCGACCCGCGTGTCATCGCCGCCTATCTTGGGGTCGAAGACGAGGACGTCGAGACGGTGCTGATCGAGGTCGGCGACGAAGACGTCATCGAGCAACTCGACACCGGCCCGGATTCGACGCACGGTCCGGACTCTTCGTCCTCGTATTTCGCCGGGCCAGTGATCGACACCGTCGGACACAGTGAGGGCGAACGCGTCACGGTGTCGAAGGGCGCGTCGAAAGCCGGGCAGGTCGATGCAAGGCCGGGCGCGGCGGCAAGGCCCGCATCGCCGGCCGAAGCCGACGCGAAATCCTCCGCGGCAAAGCCGGACGCCAAGGCTCCGGCAAAGCCCAAGACACCGGGCGACTCCAACCGCGGCGGAGGGAATGAATGATGGCCGGCACAACGCTGCTCGACATCAAGGGCGTCCAGACCTACTACGGCAACATCAGGGCGCTGAACGGCGTCGATGTCACCGTCAAGCAGGGCGAGATCGTGGCGCTGATCGGCGCCAATGGCGCCGGCAAGTCGACGCTGATGATGACCATTTTTGGTGCTCCACGGGCGCGGGCCGGCACCATCACCTTCGCCGGCACCGACATCACCCAGTTGCCGACCCATGAGATCGCGCGCATGCGCATCGCCCAGTCTCCGGAGGGCCGGCGCATCTTCCCGCGCATGACGGTGATGGAAAACCTGCAGATGGGCGCCAGCCTCGACAACCTCAACCACTACGACGAGGACGTCGAGAAGGTGTTCACGCTGTTTCCACGCCTGAAGGAACGCATTGCCCAGCGCGGCGGCACGCTGTCGGGCGGCGAGCAGCAGATGCTTTCGATCGGACGTGCGCTGATGGCGCGGCCGAAACTGCTCTTGCTCGACGAGCCGTCGCTAGGCCTGGCGCCGCTGATCGTCAAGCAGATATTCGACGCCATCCGCGAGTTGAACCGCACGCAGGGGCTGACCGTGTTCCTGGTCGAGCAGAACGCCTTCGGCGCGCTGAAGCTCGCCACGCGCGGCTATGTCATGGTCAACGGCAACGTGACGATGAGCGGCACCGGCAAGGAGCTGCTCGCCGATCCGGACGTGCGCGCCGCCTATCTCGAAGGCGGCCATCACTGAGTTCAGGAGTCTTAATCATGCAGGGCATTCTCTATGAGGAACCCTCGGTCTGGCAGTTCTTCTTCGTCACCTGCCTGCTTGGCGGCTGGGCGGCGTGGATGACGGGCAAGGCCTGCGCCCAGACATGGCGCAGCGTTGTCCAATTGTTCGCCTATTTGCTCGGCCTCGGTATAGCCGTAAGGTTCATCCATCACGCGCTGTTCGGCGGCACGATGTTTTCGCTGCACTACTACATCGTCGACACCATCGTCCTGATGATATTGGGCTTCATCGGCTATCAATACACGCGCACCAACCAGATGGTGACACAGTATAGCTGGCTCTACGAAAGAGCATCGCTTTTGAGTTGGAAACCAAAAGGTTGACGTTCATCATTAACGCCTTTTCGCGGATGAATCGGCGTGACAAGTGCCTGAAAATCGGCAAAGTACGCTTTCTGCGAGTAAAGGTGGGCATCGCATGAAAGCATCATCCACGCCCACTCTGTAAATGGGAGCGTTTTACATGAGAAAATCACTTTTGTCCGCCGTCGCCCTGACCGCGCTCGTCGCGTTCAGCGGAAGCGCGTGGGCTGACGTCCTGATCGGAGTTGCCGGTCCGATCACCGGCCCGAATGCCGCCTTCGGCGCGCAGCTGCAGAAGGGCGCCGAACAGGCTGTCGCCGACATCAATGCGGCCGGCGGCATCAACGGCGAGCAGGTCAAGCTCACGGTCGGCGACGACGTCTCCGATCCGAAGCAGGGGATTTCGGTCGCCAACAAGTTCGTCGGCGACGGCGTCAAGTTCGTGGTCGGCCACTTCAACTCGGGCGTTTCGATCCCGGCATCGGAAGTCTACGCGGAGAACGGCATCCTCGAGATCACGCCGGCCGCGACCAACCCGCAGTTCACCGAGCGCGGCCTGTGGAACACGTTCCGTACCTGCGGACGCGACGACCAGCAGGGCAGCATCGCCGGCGCCTATCTCGCGGAGAACTTCAAGGATGCCAAGATCGCGGTCGTCCACGACAAGACGACCTATGGTCAGGGCCTTGCCGACGAGACCAAGAAGGCGATGAACGCTGCCGGCGTGACGGAAGTCATGTATGAAGGCGTAAATATCGGCGACAAGGACTTCTCGGCGTTGATCGCCAAGATGAAACAAGCCGGCGTTTCCATCATCTATTGGGGTGGTCTGCACACCGAAGCCGGACTGATCATCCGCCAGGTGGCTGACCAGGGCCTCGAGGCCACGCTGGTTTCCGGCGACGGCATCGTGTCGAACGAACTGGCCTCAATCGCCGGTGACGCGGTTGCGGGCACGCTGAACACGTTCGGCCCGGATCCGCGTCTGATCCCGGCGAACAAGGAACTGGTCGAGAAGTTCCGCGCGCAGGGCTTCGAGCCGGAGGCCTACACGCTTTATTCCTACGCCGCCATGCAGGCGATCGTGGGAGCCGCCACAGCCGCCAAGTCGAACGATCCGATGGAAGTTGCCAAGGCTCTCAAGGCCAACGGCCCGTTCAAGACCGTGCTGGGCGATCTTTCCTACGACGAGAAGGGCGATCCGACGCTGCCTGGCTACGTCATGTACGAATGGAAGAAGGGCGACGACGGCAAATACACCTACGTCCAGAAGATGTAAGCCTGTCGACGACGACGACAATTCCGGAATGCCCGGCGCCTCGCGCCGGGCATTTTTCGTGTGTGCCGTTTTACCTTTCGTCGGAGCACCCTTTGCGCATTCGAGGGAACGCGCGGCGCTCTACCCAATGAGTGGATTTAAATCGGTTAATCGTCGCCGCCCGATTTTGTTTGCGCTGCAGCATTTTCGCGTTAATCATGGCGCAGTCCCCCTTCCGTCAGCGTCCGGAGCCTTGTCCTTGGCAATCACGAAGATCCTTGTCGCCAACCGGTCCGAAATCGCCATCCGCGTCTTCCGCGCGGCCAACGAACTCGGCCTCAAAACCGTGGCGATCTGGGCCGAGGAGGACAAGTACTCGCTGCACCGCTTCAAGGCGGATGAAAGCTATCAGGTCGGGCGCGGGCCGCATCTGACCAGGGATATGGGGCCGATCGAAAGCTATCTGTCGATAGAGGAAGTGATCCGCGTCGCCAGGCTTTCCGGCGCCGATGCCATCCATCCGGGCTATGGGCTGTTGTCGGAAAGCCCTGAATTCGCCGAAGCCTGTGTCAAGGCCGGCATTATTTTCATTGGACCCAAGCCGGATACGATGCGCAGGCTCGGCAACAAGGTCGCCGCACGCAACCTGGCGATCGAGGTCGGCGTGCCGGTAATTCCCGCCACCGATCCCTTGCCGGACGACATCGAGACGGTGAAGGCGCTCGCCAGGACGATCGGCTATCCGGTGATGCTGAAGGCGTCGTGGGGCGGCGGCGGCCGCGGCATGCGCGCCATCCGCTCGGAAGCCGATCTCGCCCGCGAGGTGACGGAGGGCAAGCGCGAAGCGAAAGCTGCCTTCGGCAAGGACGAGGTCTATCTCGAAAAGCTGATCGAGCGCGCCCGCCATGTTGAGGTGCAGGTGCTGGGCGACACACACGGCAACGCCGTGCACCTGTTCGAGCGCGATTGCTCGATCCAGCGCCGCAACCAGAAGGTGGTCGAGCGCGCGCCGGCGCCCTATCTCGAAATGTCGCAGCGCGAAGAGCTTTGCGGCTACGCGCTCAAGATCGCGCGCGAGACGAGCTATATCGGCGCCGGCACGGTCGAGTTCCTGCAGGATGCCGACAGTGGCAAATTCTACTTCATCGAGGTGAATCCGCGCATCCAGGTCGAGCACACGGTCACCGAACAGGTGACCGGCATCGACATCGTCAAGGCGCAGATCCACATCCTCGATGGCTTTGCCATCGGCACGCCGGAATCGGGCGTGCCGGCGCAGAAGGATATCAGGCTCAACGGCCACGCGCTGCAGTGCCGCATCACCACGGAAGATCCCGAACATAATTTCATCCCCGACTATGGCCGCATCACCGCCTATCGCGGCGCCACCGGTTTCGGCATCCGCCTCGATGGCGGCACCGCTTATTCGGGCGCGGTCATCACCCGCTTCTACGATCCGCTGCTGGAGAAGGTGACGGCCTGGGCGCCGACGCCGGCCGAGACCATCGCCCGCATGAACCGGGCGCTGCGCGAGTTCCGTATTCGCGGGGTGGCGACCAACCTCACCTTCCTCGAGGCGATCATCAATCACCCGAGTTTCGCCGAAAATTCCTATACGACCAAGTTCATAGATACGACACCGGAACTGTTCGCGAGCGTGAAGCGGCAGGATCGCGCGACCAAGCTGCTCAACTACCTGGCCGATGTCAGCGTCAACGGTCATCCCGAAACCCGCGGCCGGCCGCAGCCGAAGGCCGATGCGGCGGCGCCCATGGTGCCCTATCTCAACGGCAATGTGCCCGATGGCAGCAAGCAGAAGCTCGACGCGCTTGGGCCGGAGAAATTCGCGGCCTGGATGCGCGCATGCAAAGAAGTGCTGGTCACCGACACGACGATGCGCGACGGACACCAATCCCTGCTGGCGACGCGCGTGCGCACCTATGACATCGCCGGCATTGCCGGCACCTATGCGCGCGCACTGCCGCAGCTTTTGTCGCTCGAATGCTGGGGCGGGGCGACCTTCGACGTCGCCATGCGCTTCCTCACCGAAGACCCGTGGGAGCGGCTGGCGCTGGTGCGCGAGGCAGCGCCCAATCTGTTATTGCAGATGCTTTTGCGCGGCGCCAACGGCGTTGGCTACACCAACTATCCGGACAATGTCGTCCAGCATTTCGTCAAACAGGCAGCAAGTGGCGGCGTCGACCTGTTCCGAGTCTTTGACTGTTTGAACTGGGTCGACAACATGCGCGTCGCCATGGACGCTGTCGGCGCCGAAGGCAAGCTGATCGAAGCAGCGATCTGCTACACCGGCGACATACTCGACCCGGCCCGAGCCAAGTACGACCTCAAATACTACGTCGCGCTGGCCAGGGAGTTGCAGGCGGCTGGCGCCCATATCATCGCGGTCAAGGACATGGCCGGGCTCTTGAAGCCGAACGCCGCCCGCGCTCTGTTCAAGGCGCTGCGCGAGGCGACCGACCTGCCGATCCACTTTCATACGCACGACACGTCAGGCCTGTCGGCGGCGACGGTGCTGGCGGCGGTGGACAGCGGTGTCGACGCCATCGATGCGGCGATGGATGCCCTGTCCGGCAACACCTCGCAGCCTTGCCTGGGCTCCATCGTCGAGGCGCTGAAGGGCACCGAGCGGGATCCGGGCCTCGACCCGCAATGGATCAGGAACATCTCGTTCTACTGGGAGGCGGTGCGCAACCAGTATGCTGCCTTCGAAAGCGACCTGAAGGGGCCGGCCTCGGAAGTCTATTTGCACGAAATGCCGGGTGGGCAGTTCACCAACCTCAAGGAGCAGGCGCGCTCACTCGGGCTGGAAACGCGCTGGCACGAAGTGGCGCAGACCTATCACGACGTCAATCTGATGTTCGGTGACATCGTCAAGGTGACGCCGTCGTCCAAGGTCGTCGGCGACATGGCGCTGATGATGGTGAGCCAGGACCTGACGGTTGCCGATGTCGAAAATCCGGCCAGGGATATCGCCTTCCCCGACTCGGTCGTGTCGATGCTGCGCGGCGACCTCGGCCAGTCGCCCGGCGGCTGGCCGGAGGCGCTGCAGAAGAAGGTGCTGAAAGGCGACAAACCGATCACCGTGCGGCCCGGTTCGCTGCTGAAAGCAGCCAATCTCAAGGCCAGCCGCAAGGAGATCGAGGACAAGCTCGAGCGCAAGCTCAGCGAGTTCGAATTCGCCTCGTGGCTGATGTACCCGAAGGTCTTCTCCGACTTTACCGCAGCGCAGGAAACTTATGGGCCGGTCAGCGTGCTGCCGACGCCGACCTATTTCTACGGCATGAAGCCGGAGGACGAGATCTTTGTCGACATCGAGAAGGGTAAGACGCTGGTGGTGCGCTGCCTGGCCATAGGCGATGTCGACGAGAAGGGCATGGTCACCGTGTTCTTCGAGCTCAACGGCCAGCCGCGCCGGGTCAAAGTGCCGGATCGGGCGCATGGCGCTTCCGCCGCCAAGGCGCGGCGCAAGGCTGAGCCGGGCAATGAGGCGCATGTCGGCGCACCGATGCCGGGCGTCGTCTCGGCGCTCGCGGTTGCCGCCGGCCAGGCGGTCAAGGCCGGCGACGTGCTTTTGTCCATCGAGGCGATGAAGATGGAGACGGCATTGCATGCCGAGCGCGACGGCACAATCGCCGAAGTGCTGGTCAAGGCCGGCGATCAGATCGACGCCAAGGATTTGCTGATCGCCTTCGGATAAGGTGCGTTGATATTCAGGTGATGCCGGCCTGCAAACGCCAGCTTCCTGCGCTTGCTTTCAGCGCCGCGCGCCCCCGGGCGCGCAAAGGACGCTGTAGTATTTGATTTGCGCATGATCCTTTCCGCAACTCGATTCCGATTTCGGGGATCATGCGCGGGCTCACGTACTTTAAGTACGCTCCGCTCCGGTTCTCGGAAGCCGGCGTTCTCGACTCGGCCTGACCTGAATCTCAACACACCTTAGGTCCTGTCCACCCTTCATGCCGCATCGATAACAGCTTGACCGGTCGCCTCCGGTCGGGCATCGAACCGCTGCAAATTCGCCGCGACGGTTCGTGAGTCGCGGCATGGAAAACGACGCGGAGAAAAAATGGCCGACGACATCACCGAGACCAGCCAGACTGTTGCCGCCGGCCAGCTGCGAGCCTTCATCGAGCGCATCGAGCGGCTCGAGGAAGAGAAGAAGACGATCGCCGACGACATCAAGGAAGTGTTCGCCGAGGCCAAGGGCACCGGCTTCGACACCAAGGCGATGCGGTCGATCATCCGGCTGCGCAAGAAGGACCAGGCTGAGCGGCAAGAGGAGGAAACCATCCTCGATCTCTACAAAGCCGCACTCGGCATGGTGTAAGGCTGGTAACAGCCCTGGGCGCCGGTTGCGCCCGCAACGGGTCGAACCATGAGCGAATTCGACTTTGGCGGCCGCCGCGCCTCTGAGTTCCGCCAACGCGGCTTCTGGACGCTGTTCGCGGAACGGCATCCGGAAGAAAGGCCTCTGATGGCGCGGCGCGGACCCTGGTTCTGGCAGCGCGGGCTGCCCGACTTCGCATTGGTCCTTTCCATGTATGTCGCGCCGGCGCAGAACCATGTCGGCGTCTTCTTCGGCCGCAACGAGAAGTTCGGTGCCACGCAAGCCTGGTCGCGGTTGAAGCCGTTCCAGCCTGCGATCGAAGACAGGTTGAAGCTCAGGCCGGAACAGAGCTGCGAGGGCCTCGGCATCAATTCGCTGTGGCGCGTGAACTGTTTTGCCGAGGACAATTGGCCGGCCATGGCCGACTGGCTGGTGACGGAAGCATCGCGCTTCGAGCGCGCTGTTTCCGAGGTGCTGGGCGGGGGTGGCGAAGCCGGACCGTGAATTCGCGTCGCAGTGGCTGAGTTAGTTCGGCTTCGCCGTGTCGCGGCCAATCCGATCGAGATGCTGTTGCAGCGCCAGATGGTCGAGCGCATCCATCCGCAGATTGGTGAACAGCGAGATGCGGTTGTTGAGCATGCGATAGGCGTCGGCAAAGGCAAGATGCAGTTCGGCTTCGGTGCCGTCTGCCTTGCCTGGGTCCGGTATCGACCAGAGCGCGGTCATCGGATGACCCGGCCAGATCGGACAGGATTCATTCGCGGTGCTGTCGCAAAGCGTGAAGATGAAATTCATTTCCGGCGCGTCGGGCTCGGCAAACTCGTCCCAGCCTTTCGAACGGGCGAAGTTCGTATCGTAGCCGAGCCTTTCGAGCAGCTGCAGTGCGTAGGGATTGACCTCGCCCTTCGGTTGCGAACCGGCGGAAAACGCCTTGAACCTGCCGCCACCGATCCGGCTGAGAATGGCTTCCGCCATGATCGATCGCGCCGAATTGGCGTTGCAAAGAAACAGCACGTTGTAGACATTATCGCTCATCTCAAGACCTCCCTTGGCAGGCGACTGGATGATGGGGGCGGCAGAGTCCGGCAAGGTGTCTTTGCCGAGACGCCGACAAGGGCGACGTAGAAAGGTTTCACGACCGTTTGATGACAATTTGTCAAATCATACGCTTGCGTGCCGATGATCGATTTGCGTTGACAGGATTGCTGCTTTGGAAATCTCTGCGGCTGTCGAATGAGAGAAAGCTGTATCGATGAGTGCGCCGGAGACTTTCGAAAGCGAAGACGGCAAGGCAGGCCGTGCGGCGGGTTTCTTCCGCTCGCGCTGGCAAGGCACGGCCCCGCTAGACCGGCTGTTCTGGCGCGATCTTGTCCTTGTCGGCACGGCGATCAACATCGCCGTGTCGGTGCTGGCGCTGATCCTGCTCGGGCTGAAGCTGCCGCTCGCTCTCGTTCTGGCGGTGCATTTCGCGCCGGTGCCGTACAATTTCTTCCTGACTTTTGCGGTGTGGCGGACCGCCGAGAAAACCGGCGGCGTCAAGGCTTCGCTGATGACGCTGGGGGCCGTGCTGTGGCTGTTACTGGTGGTGGTGATCTGACGGGACAGTGCTGCCGTCAAAGGCCGGCGGAAGCCGTCCTTTGACAACGTTGAATTCCAGTCAGGCGGCCGGCTCGAATTTCAGCGCGACCCCGTTGATGCAATAGCGTAGGCCGGTCGGCGGCGGGCCGTCCTCGAAGACGTGGCCGAGATGGCTGCCGCAGCGGGCGCAGTGGCATTCGGTGCGGACCATGCCGTAGCTGCGGTCGACGGTCGTCTCGACCGAACCGGGCACCGGATCGTTGAAGCTTGGCCAGCCGGTGCCACTCTCGAACTTCAGCTTGGATTCGAACAAGGGCTGGTCGCAGCCGGCGCAGAAAAATGTGCCGGCGCGCTTCTCGTGGAGCAGGGCGCAGCTGCCCGGCCGCTCGGTGCTGTGGTTGCGCATCACCGCATATTGCTCCGGCGTCAGCCGGGCGCGCCATTCGGCATCAGTGCGGGTGACAGGGTAGATGTGACTATCCATTTTATGCCTCTTAGCTCATGCCGCTATTGGGCTGCTTCCCAAGTTCGCCTAAAATAGGCTTTTGTTACGGCCTTTGCCGATATTTCCAGTCCTGCCGCGAAGAATTCCTTAGGCGATCGCTGCGAGATACCGCGCAACAGACCTTGCAAATCCCGTCTTTGCATCGCCGATGACGTTCTGGTTCCACCATGCGCCATAGATATGGTCGAACGCGAAAGGCTCCAGTGCCGACGCGATGCGGAGTACCTTCGCCGCATTGAGCGGGATGTAGTTCGGGTAGCTGTACATGAAGCTGACATGGCGGCGGGTTGGCGTCACCTGCAGGATGTCGCCGGCCAGGATGGCGTCGCCGCCGTCGCGCTTCCAGTGCAGCACCTGGCCGCCGGCAAAGTGACCGCCGCAACGGATAAGTGTCAGCGAGGGGTTCAGGGCGCGCGTCTCGCCCTGCCAACTCACAACAGCCGGATGCGGCCGCATGATCCACTTGCGGTCATCGGCATGCAGATAAATCGGCACGCCGCCAAACGCCTCGCTCCACTCGACCATCGCCGAATAGTAATGGCAGTGCGAAATGGCGATCGCGATGAGGCCGCCGCGGCGGTTGATTTCGGCCACCGCCTCGTCGCTGACCATAGAGATGCAGTCCCACAGCACATTGCCGTGCGGCGTCTGTGCCAGCAGCGCCCGCTGACCGATGGCGAAGCGCGGCTCGATGCCGAAGGCGAGCACGCCGGCGTCGTCCTTCATCACGATCCGATGCCCGGCGGCGAGCTCTTGCGGCGTGATCCAGGCCTGGCCCTCCCAGCGCACATATTGCCGCTCGTCCTCGCAGATCGGGCAACGTTGCGGCGGCGCGGCTGCCGCCGCGAACTGGACGCCACATTGCAGGCAGAGGAAACAGGTCGGACGTCCTGTTTTGCGTAAATCCATTCAGTGCTTCCTTGAAAGCTGCTTCGTCGCGGCCTCGAGTCCGGCGAGCGTCAGCGGAAACATGCGGCCGCCGAAGATGTCGCGGATCATGGCGATCGAATGGGTAAAACCCCAGTGCTTTTCGCTTTCGGGGTTGAGCCATACCGCGTTCGGCCATTGCTGCAGCAGACGGCTGAGCCAGACGACGCCGGCCTCCGGATTCCAGTGCTCGACCGAGCCGCCGGGATGCGCGATCTCATAGGGGCTCATCGAGGCATCGCCGACGACGATCACCTTGTAGTCCGGACCGTATTTGTGGAGGAGATCGAAGGTCGGAATCACCTCCGCATGGCGGCGCCGATTGTCCTTCCACACACCTTCGTAGAGGCAGTTGTGGAAGTAAAAATATTCGAGCTGGCGGAATTCGGCGCGGGCGGCCGAAAACAGCTCCTCGACGCTTCTGATGTGATCGTCCATCGAGCCGCCGACATCGAAGAACATCAGCAGCTTCACGGCGTTGCGCCGCTCGGGCCGTGTCTGCACGTCGAGATAGCCGTGCTCGGCCGTGGCGTGGATGGTGCCGGGCAGGTCGAACTCTTCCTCGGCGCCTTCGCGCACCCAGCGACGCAAGCGCTTCAGCGCGATCTTGATGTTGCGGGTGCCGAGCTCGACGGCATCGTCGAAATTCCTGAACTCACGCTTGTCCCAGACTTTCACCGCACGGCGGTTGCGGCTCTCATGCTGGCCGATGCGAACGCCTTCGGGATTGTAGCCATAGGCGCCGAAGGGTGAGGTGCCGCCGGTGCCGATCCATTTCGACCCGCCCTGGTGGCGGCCCTTCTGTTCCTCCAGCCGCTTTTTGAGCGTTTCCATCAGCTTTTCGAAACCGCCCAGCGCCTCGACCAGCTTTTTCTCCTCATCGGTCAGGTGCTTTTCGGCAAGCCGCCGCAGCCATTCCTCCGGAATGTTCTCGACGTCGACCGGATTTTCGCCAGCCAGCGCTTCGACACCCCTAAAGATGTGCGAAAAGACCTGGTCAAAACGGTCGATGTGGCGCTCGTCCTTCACCAGTGCCGAGCGGGCGAGATAGTAAAAACCCTCGACGTCATAGTCGACCAGCCCCGCCTCCAGCCCTTCCAGCAGCGACAGATATTCCCGGAGCGAGACGGGAACCCGCGCAGCCTTCAGTTCGAGGAAGAAGGGGATGAACATCGTCCGACTTCTATCTGTGCCCTTCGATCTTCTCGCGAGCGGCGCTGGCGATGAAGGCGGAACGCGTGAGGCCGCGTCGGCTCGCTTCGGCATCGATTGCCGCCAAGAGACCTGCGTCGAGCGACAGATTGGCTCGGACAGGCCGTCCGGAATCGATCAGCACGGGGATCATCACGGCAGATTCTCCGGCGGCGCTATCGATTTCGCCCAGTCGGAGCAGATCTGCCACCGTGCGTGCGTCGGGCAAGGGCAAGTGCTTCGCCCTTCGTGCCTCAGCCCATTCGCGAACGGCGGAGGTCGCGTCGGCTATCGCCTCCTCGGGACTTGCGCCACCGCCGTGACATCCGGGAAGATCGGGGACCCGCACTCCCCAGACATCATGTGCGCCGTCAAGAATTCCGACATAGTGCGTCATCATTCCTCCTTAAATCCATCCGGCAAGCCGGGCGATCGACCGTTCATCACATCAGATCATATTCGATGAAGCCGGTCCTGCGCGCCACGTGGTCGTAGAGCTTGCGCGCGGTGGTGTTGGTCTCGTGCGTCATCCAGTAGACGTTCTTGACGCCGATCTTGCCGGCTTCCTGCTTTACTGCTTCGATCAGGGCGGCGCCGACGCCTTTGCCGCGCACGTCCGGGTCGGCGAACAGGTCCTGCAGATAGCAGTTGTTTTTTTCGGACCAGCAGGAGCGATGGTAGAGATAGTGCGTCAGGCCGACCGCCTTACCGCCGAGCGTGGCGATGAACCCTTTTGGTTCAAACTCACCCGCCGTGAACAGCCGCTTCCAGGTGACGGCGTAGACGTCTTCCGGCAGCTCGGTTTTGTAGAAGGTGAGGTAGGCAGTCCACAGACGCTGCCAGTCGGCGTGGTCGGATTGTGCCAGTGGGCGGACGGTGATCTCGGTCATTTCATTTCCTTCTGAAGCTTCGGGCCCAGGCTGCCCCGGTGCCCGGACGGCGGCAACGGTCCAGCAACGGGAAAGCGCTGTCCGCCGCATGCCCGGCCATCCGCTATGGCTTCGGGCGTTCGTCGCTCGAAAAGCCAAATCGTCGGCTTTTCGTCGGCCGACCGCTCCTCACCCCTGCCTTCTCGCCATGAAGGCCAGCCGCTCGAACAGATGCACGTCCTGTTCGTTCTTCAACAGCGCGCCGTGCAGCTTAGGCAGTGCGTTTTTCGGGTCGGCACGCAAATCCTCGGGCGCGATATCGTCGGTCACGAGCAGGCGGATCCAGTCCAGTGCCTCGGAGGTCGACGGCTTCTTCTTCAGGCCCGGCACGTCGCGGATCTCGTAGAACTGGGTGAGCGCGGCGCGCACCAGGTTCTGCTTGATGCCGGGATAGTGCACGTCGACGATCCGATGCAGCGTCTCGAAGTCGGGAAAGCGGATATAGTGGAAGAAGCAGCGGCGCAGGAAGGCGTCCGGCAGTTCCTTCTCGTTGTTGGAGGTGATGATGACGATCGGGCGCACGGCAGCGCGGATCGTTTCGCCGGTCTCGTAGACGAAGAACTCCATTCGATCGAGTTCCTGCAGCAAATCGTTGGGGAATTCGATGTCGGCCTTGTCGATCTCATCGATCAGAAGCACGACCTTCTTGGCCGTCGCGAAGGCATCCCACAGCTTGCCGCGCTTGATATAGTTCCTGATGTCGTTGAAGCGCTCGTCGCCGAGTTGGCTGTCGCGCAGCCGCGAGACGGCGTCATACTCGTAGAGCCCCTGCTGCGCCCTTGTCGTCGACTTGACGTGCCATTCGATCAGCTCGAGGCCGAGCGCGGCCGCCACTTGCCTGGCCAGTTCCGTCTTGCCGGTGCCGGGCTCGCCCTTGACCAGCAATGGCCGCTCCAGCGCGATCGCCGCATTGACCGCCACCATCAAATCCTTGTCGGCGACATAGGCCGCCGTGCCTTCGAAACGCATTTTTGCTCCTCGGTTTTCATGGCAACCGTAAGGAGACAGCCCAGCCCATGCAAGGCGCAGCGGCGAGGGCGCGGTGAACCCATGTGCCGCGCAGCTCCCAGGCAGTACCTTGCGACGAATAAAGCCGCCGAACATGGCCGTCTCTCTGGCGCTTGGCCTGCCATCGGCCTATATTGAGCGTGACGGTCTGCGCTTCCCGGCAGGAGAACATTTTCCCCGGGGCCTTAATGATCCCTAGGGAGCTGTCCCTGGGAAGACCCGTGGGTTTTCTCATACGGCGCCCACCTACTTTGTAGGTTCCCGGGATCGCTCTCTCCACCGGTTGTGTGGATCGTCACTCGACGCAAAGGATCCACGCCTCGGTGGATCATGCGGTGGAAAACGTCGCTCCTAAAACTCCATCCAAATCTGACCTTTTCTATCGTCGGCGCATGACATCCTCGAAAGACCTGAAAAGACAGTTGCGACGCGAAGCACTCGGGCGCCGCGACGCGCTCGATCCGTTCTGGCGGGTGGAGGCAGCGCTCGAAATGGCCGAGACGGCGCGGGACAGCATTGCGATGGAGCCGGGCCAGATCGTCTCCGGCTTCTGGCCGATGCGCTCGGAAGTCGACGTCCGGCCGCTGATGTTCACCTTGCGCGAAAAAGGGGCACGGCTTTGCCTGCCGGCGATTCTCGACAAGACCACCATCGTCTTTCGCGAACTGGTGCGCGGCGCGCCGATGATCGACATGGGGTTCGGCACCGTCGGGCCGCATGAGGAGGCCGAGGTGCTCGATCCCCAGGTGATGCTGGTGCCGCTCGCGGCTTTCGACGCGTGCGGCCACCGCATCGGCTATGGCGCCGGCTATTACGACCGTGCCATCGCGCGGCTGGTCGACAAGGGGCAGCCGCCAAGGCTGATCGGCATTGCTTTCGACTGCCAGCAGGTGGCGCTGGTGCCGGACGAGCCGCATGACGTGACCATTCCGGAAATACTCACCGAGAGCGGGTTGCGCCGGTTCGCGCCGAAATTGTAGATAAGTTCCTGGACGCATGGTCTTTTCCGGAAGTCATGCAGCTTTTTGCTTCGCTGACCTTCGGTTCGGGATCATGTTTAGATGAGACTTCTCTTCCTCGGCGATATGGTCGGCAAGACGGGACGCACGGCGGTGTGGGAACAACTGCCCGGCCTGATCTCGGATTTCAAACTCGACTTCGTCATCGTCAATGGCGAGAACGCCGCCGGCGGCTTCGGCATTACCGAAGAGATCTTTCGCGAGACGATCTCGGCGGGCGCCGACGTCGTCACAACCGGCAATCATGTCTGGGACCAGCGCGATGCGCTGGCTTTCGCGCCGCGCGAGGAACGCTTTCTGCGTCCGTCCAATTTCCCCAAGGGCACGCCGGGGCGGGGCTCGGGCGTCTACATCGCCAGGAACGGCGCGCGCGTTCTGGTCGCCAACATCATGGGCCGGGTGTTCATGCATCCTGAACTCGACGATCCGTTTCAGGCCGGCGAGCGCGAGCTTGCCGCCTGCCCGCTTGGCGAACAGGCCGATGCGGTGGTCATCGATTTCCATGCCGAGGCGACCTCTGAAAAAATGTGCTTTGCGCACTTCGTCGACGGCCGCGCCAGCCTGGTTGTCGGCACTCACACGCATCAGCCGACCGGCGACCACCATATCCTCAACGGCGGCACCGGCTATATCTCAGACGCCGGCATGTGCGGCGACTATGATTCTTCGCTCGGCATGGACAAGGAGGAGCCGCTCAACCGCTTTCTGTCGAAGGTGCCGAAAGGGCGCTTCGAGGCGGCGAGCGGCCCGGCGACATTGTGCGGCGTCGGCGTCGACATTTCGGATCGCAGCGGCCTTACCGAGCGGATTGCGCCGTTTCGCCGCGGGCCGCGGCTCGAAGAAACAGCGCCCTCGTTCTGGTCATGACATTGATGTAAGCGATTGTAGTACCTAATTGCCGGCCACGCCTGCTTCAGATCGTAAGAGGGGACGACCTCCATGCAGCTCATCGAATTCCTGGCGCCACATTTCGCCTTTGTCTCCGATCCGACTGCATGGGTCGCGTTGCTGACGCTGATCGTGCTGGAGGTCGTGCTCGGCATCGACAATCTGATCTTCATCTCGATCCTGACCAACAAATTGCCGGAGGCGCAGAGGGCCCGCGCCCGGCGAATCGGTATTTCGGCGGCGCTGATCATGCGGCTGGTGCTGCTTGCCACCATCTCGATCATCGTCCAGTTGACGGCGCCGGTGTTCACCGCTTTCGACCATGGTTTCTCCTGGCGCGATCTGATCCTGATCGCCGGGGGCCTGTTCCTCGTCTGGAAAGCGACCAAGGAAATCCACCATACGGTCGATCTCGAGGACCATCAGGACACGATGATTGGCGAAACGCTGCAGCTTTCGCTGGCCGGCGCCGTCTTCCAGATCCTGCTGCTCGACCTCGTCTTCTCGATCGATTCGATCATCACCGCAGTCGGTATGACCGACGAGATCGCCATCATGTACATCGCCGTGATCGTCGCGGTCACCGTGATGATGCTGGCGGCCGGGCCGCTCGCTAACTTCATCGCCAAGAACCCCAGCATCGTCATGCTGGCGCTGAGCTTCCTGCTGATGATCGGCATGACGCTGATCGCCGACGGCATGGGCTTCCATGTGCCGAAGGGCTACATCTACGCCGCCATGGGTTTTTCCGCCCTTGTCGAGGGCCTCAACATGCTGGCGCGACGTCGGAGAAAGGCAAAGGCCGGCGCGGGGCACTGAGGTTGGCCGGGCGAAGCGACGGCGCGAAGGCCTGAGCTCTGCCTCAATTGTCGCGGCCATGCAGAACCTTTGAGACGTCGGAGGGACAGCACCCCCCTCTGTCCTGCCGGACATCTCCCCCTCAAGGAGGGAGATTGGCAGCTTTAGCGCTCCGCTCGTCCTGCAGCGTTGGAGATTGGCGAAAGCCTCAGCGACATCCGATCTCCCCCTTGCGGGCCCTTGCGGGGGAGATGTCCGGCAGGACAGAGGGGGTGGGAAGGATCGCTGCAGAACGGCTTTTTGCACCCAGCGACTTAAGCGGTCGGCGTGCCCTTCGGATGACGGTCGCGGATCAGGCCAAGCGTCAAGCCTTGCTCCAACCAGGCCTTGGCGCCGGCGAGCACCAGCGCGAAGCCATCGGTCGAGCCGATCGCCTGCTTGACCTGTTCATCGGGGCTGCCGGCAAAACCGTAATTGCGAACCTCGACAAAGGTCGTGCCGCCGGGCATCTCGGTAAAAGTCCAGACCACGGTGGTCGGCGGATCGCTCCATTGCATGACGATCTTTTCGTTCGTGACGAACTCGCTGACCGTGACCGGCGTCGAAACGCCATACATCCGCCATTCCCAGCGAACCTCGTTGCCGCTGGCGAGCCTGTCGCTGCCATGGGTGAACCAGAACTTCGTCGTGATCGCCGGATCGACGATGGCTTCGAACACTTCTGCGACCGGCCGCCGGATCAGCATGCCGGCTTCGGCGGTCGGTATCTCACGGATGTCCATTTCGTCCTCCTTCCGAACAGGTCTCCGTCACCAGGCGTCGGGTTCGCGCACCAGGTGAATGATGTTGGCCGGATTGGTGATCCAGCCGCCACGAAAACCTTCGCCGAGCACCTCGATGGCGTCGCAGCGCACGATTCCGGCCTTGGCGAGATGATCGGCGGCGGCCGAAAAATCATCGGTGAACAACTCCAGCCAGACCTCGGCCTGGCTCAGCATCGGCGCCTCGTCGATCCACAGGCGATTGGGACCGAGTTCGAAACCAACAGCCGGCGCTTTGGCCGTGAACGGTTTTAGGCCGACGACATCGCGGTAGAAGGCGATCGTCTCCTGGTATTGGTGGGGCGGCACTTTCATGGCGATGTTGATGCCGCCGGTGATCTTCGCAGCCATTCTTTCCTCCGTCTTCTCAGATATTGTCTTCGCTCGCGGGCTCGCCCTTCATCTCGCTGCGATAGTAGCCGTCGCGCAAATTGATGCCATATTCGACATACGCCTTCATGCAGGCCAGCATCTGCGACCAGCCCTCGCAATTGAGGTAGGACTTCTTCAGGCCGACCGCGTCCTCGTGCCAGCCGGCCTCGGCGATGGTGACGAAGGTGCCGCCGTCGTCCAGCGGCTCGAAATTCATCTCGATGCGGGTCTTGTAGGCCGGCTTGCCGTCGGCGTCGGTGGCGTCCCAGCGCAGCACGATGCGGTTGTCTTTCTCCACCTCGTCGACCTCGACCGGGACCTTGCCCCACCAGACGACCCTGGCGCCGGCCAGCAGCGGGGCACTGGCGCCGCCGATGGTGGTGAAATAGCCGCTGAGCTTGTTCGGATTGACGACCGCATCGAAGACTTCGGCGACCGGTTTGCCGATGCGGCCCGAAACTCTGAATCCAAGAGACATATCCACAGCTCCTTCCTTGATAAGATCGATATTATGTTATAAAAATATAACATGTCAAGCAAGGCGCAGGACGACAATGTTTTCAAGGCGCTGGCGCATCCGCGCCGGCGCGCGCTGCTCGACGAGCTAAAGGACGCGCCGCGGACCACCGGCATGCTGTGCGATGCCTTTCCCGACATGGACCGCTGCACCGTCATGCTGCATCTGAAAGTGCTGGAGGAAGCCGACCTGGTGGTGGCGCGGCGCGAGGGGCGCGAACGCTGGAACCATCTCAATGCGCTGCCAATCAAGCAGATCCACGACCGCTGGATCAGCCAGTACGCCACGCATGCGATCAGCATTCTCGACCGGCTGAGATCCGATCTGGAGGAGTGAGCGTTCGCAGGAAAGCAGCTGGCGGTTACCATGCCGCACCATCCTTACGGCGCGGCTGGACGAATTGAGCCGATTTATCTATAAGCCGGCCATTCCGAGATAGAGCGCCGTACGTCCATCCGGACGCAGCAGGGACGTTCTGAAATTTTGACTTCGAGCATTTTGGCAAAGGCGAGGTGACTACCTCGCTGCAGGATGCTCTGCCAAGAAGACGACAGGGGTGCCATGGCTGGCCATTCACAGTTCAAGAACATCATGCACCGCAAGGGCCGCCAGGACGCGGTGCGGTCGAAAATGTTTTCCAAGCTGGCGCGCGAAATAACCGTCGCCGCCAAGAGCGGCACGCCGGACCCGTCGATGAACCCGCGCCTGCGTCTTGCCGTGCAGAACGCCAAGGCGGTGTCGATGCCGAAAGACAACATCCAGCGCGCCATCAACAAGGCGTCGATGGGCGACGCCGAGACTTACGAAGCTGTGCGTTACGAAGGCTACGGGCCAGGCGGCGTTGCGCTCATCGTCGAGGCGCTGACCGACAACCGCAACCGCTCGGCGTCGAATGTGCGGGCCGCCTTCACCAAGGCCGGCGGGGCGATGGGGGAAACCGGCTCGGTGTCGTTCATGTGGGACCGTGTCGGCGAAATCTTCTATCCGGCATTGGTAGGCAGCGCGGAGAAGGTCATGGACGCGGCGATCGAGGCCGGGGCCGACGACGTCCAGTCGGACGAGGAAGGCCACACGATCTATTGCGCCTTCGAGAATCTTGGTGAGGTGTCGAAGGCGCTGGAAGGCGCGCTCGGCGAGGCTGAATCAGTGAAACCGATCTGGAAGCCGCAGACCAACATTGCGGTCGATGAGGAGCGGGCACAGTCGCTGATGAAGTTGGTCGCTACGCTCGAGGACGATGACGACGTGCAGAGCGTTTACGCCAATTTCGAGGTCGACGACGAGACCATGGCGAAGCTCAGCGCGGCATGAGCACAGCTCAACCAGACATGAGCGGAGTTCAATCCGAGATTTGAGCGGAGCTTAATCTGAGATATGAGCGGAACTCAATCTGACATGACCGAAAAGCCGTTGCCCCAGGTCCGCATCACCTATTGCGCGCAGTGCCACTGGCTGCTGCGGGCCGGCTGGATGGCGCAGGAGCTGCTGTCGACCTTCGCAACGGATCTGGGCGAGGTCACGCTGGTGCCCGGCACCGGCGGCATCTTCACCATTTCCTGCAACGAGACACTGGTCTGGGACCGCAAGCGCGACGGCGGCTTTCCCGATGCCGCAAGGCTCAAGCAACTGGTTCGCGACGTGATCGATCCGGACCGCGATCTCGGCCATGCCGACCGCAAGAGCGACAAGTCAAAAGATACCCCGTCAAAAGACCCTGCCTGACGCAAGGTCTTTTAGATTTCTGCCCTCGTTCACCGCCACGCCACGATGAAGCAGGCCAGCGCGACGATGGCGGTGATGGTACGGACGTGGTTCCACATCACCCAGTCCCTGAGATAGGTGGCCCAAACGGCGGCGCCGTTGGCGCTTGCCGGATCGACGGCGGCCAGCGCGTTGTTGAGCGGCACGTTGAAAATCATCGTCACGATCAGGTTGCCGACGACATAGATCAGGGCGCCGGCGAGAAGCCACAACGAGCCCGGTTGGCCCCAGCCGATGACAGCGCCGACGACGAGGACGAGGCAGATCAGCCCGGTGCCGAAAAGCGCGGTCATGAACAGCGGCGTCACCGCAGTGACGTTGATCGAATTCATGGCGGCGATACCGCCCACGGCAGGCATGCGGGCGAGGCCCGGCATGACGAAGCTGGAGAAGGCGAAGAAGACACCAGCGACGACGCCCGAGCCGAGCGCGGCGATGAAGGTGAGGCTGGGAAGCAGTTTCATGATCATGTCAGTCACTCCATATGCCCGTACCAGCGGTTTCGGTTGCATAGGCGGAAAAGTCCTTTGGGGCGCGGCCGAGCACGCGCTCGACGCCGTCGGTCAGCGCCTCGTTGCGGCCGTCGAGCACCTCGGTGAACAGCTCGTTGAGCAGCCAAGCGAACTCGGCCGGCAACTCGTACCCGGCTACCGCGGCAGTGAACTCGGCATGCGAAATCCGTTTGAATCGAATGTCGCGGCCGGCCGCCTGGCCGATCTCGGCGACCGCGTCGGCGAAGCTCAGCAGCCGCGGCCCGGTCAGCTCGTAAAGCTGGCCGACATGGCCTTGCCGGGTAAGCACCGTCACGGCGGCGTCGGCAATGTCGTCGGCATCGACGAACGGTTCTCCGACAGTGCCGACCGGCAAAGCCACCTCTCCGGCGAGCAGCGGATCGAGCATAAAACTCTCGCTGAAGTTCTGGGAAAACCAGGCGCAGCGCAGGATAGTCCAGTCGGCGCCTGAGGCTTTCAGCATCTCTTCGGCACGTTGCGCTTCGATTTCGCCGCGCCCCGACAGCAGCACCAGCCGGCGCACACCGCTTGCCACGGCAAGGTTGGCGAAGACGCCGACCGCTTCGGCCGCACCGGGCAGAGCAAGATCGGGATAGTAGCTGATGTAGACGGCACCGACACCATCGAGCGCGGGTTCCCAGGTCGTATCGTCTTCCCAGTCGAAGGGCGGGGTGCCCGAGCGCGAGCCGATCCGTACCGGCAGGCCCTGCGCCGTCAGCCTGTCCGCGAGACGACGGCCGGTTTTGCCGGTGCCGCCGAGGATCAAAATCGGTTTTGCTGCTGTGTCGATCATGGCGATTTTCCTTTGCTCACAAATATGAGTAATCCTCACATTTGCAAAACGTGATAAACCCTCGTATTTTGTGAGTCAAGCCAATTTGTTGATCGTTCGCCAGGAGACAGTGATGGAAGGCTCGACCGTATCGGGTTCACAGGATGGCCAGATCGCATCGCCGCGCCGGGCGCCCAGCCAGCAGCGCAGCCGGGAGCGGGTCGAGCGGATGCTGGCCGCCGCCTCTGCGCTGATCGCCGAGCAAGGCAGCGATGCCATGCGCATGGGCGAGGTGGCGGAACGGGCCGGCGTGTCGATCGGCTCGCTCTACCAGTTCTTCCCGGACAAGCGAGCGATCATCTGGGCGCTGGCCGAGCGCTACACCGCCGAAAGCCAGGCCTGCATCGCGGCAGCGCTTGCACCGGTTAGCGACGCCGAAGGGCTGCGGCGGGCTTTTTCCGAGCTGGTGGATATCTATTACGGGCTATTCCTGGCCGAACCGGTGATGCGCGACATCTGGTCGGGCACGCAGGCCGACAAGGCGCTGCGCGAACTCGAACTCGCCGACAGCCGGGCCAACGCCGAATTCCTCACCGCGGTGCTGAGGCGGCTGCGGCCTACCGCCGATCCGGCGGCGCTGGAAACGACGGCGTTTCTCACCTGGCAGATGGGCGAGGCCACCATGCGGCTGGCGATCTCGGTCGGGCGCCAAGAAGGCGACGACCTGGTCGCCGCCTACAAGCGGATGGCGCTGCGCGAACTGGTTGGCGAATAGAGAGCCGCATTCAACAAAAAACCCGCCACGAGGGCGGGTTTCTTTCGATCCGAAAAGGCTTGCGGCTTAGAGGCCGAAACCTTCGAAACGCTTCTTGAACTTCGACAGGCGGCCGCCGCGGTCGAGCAGGGTCTGCTGGCCGCCGGTCCAGGCCGGATGGGTGGTCGGGTCGATGTCGAGGTTCATCGTATCGCCTTCCTTGCCCCAGGTCGAACGGGTCATGTATTCGGTGCCGTCGGTCATGACGACCTTGATGGTGTGGTAGTCGGGATGAATATCGGTCTTCATTGTGCTATTCCTGGTTCGCCGGCGCCGCTGACGGGCATAAAGCCTGCGTCGATGCGCCCCTTTTTAAAACTCGAAGCCGCAGCTATTGAGGAGCCACGGCTTTTAAAAACGGTTGGCGAGCCTATACATCAGCCGGAATTGAATCACAAGGCCGCGGTAAGGCATATTGAGGCGCATGCCCAGAAGGCGGCCAGAGGAAACGGTCATGGCGCATACAAGCGGCGATGCAGACGAGCGTAGGCGCTCGCTCAAGCCGCTGCGGCGCCTGTTCCCCTACATCACCCGCTACCGGAAAATGGTCATTGGCGCGGTCGTCTCGCTGACCGTTGCTGCGGCGACGACGCTGGCGCTGCCGCTGGCCGTGCGGCGGATGATCGACCACGGCTTTTCCGCTTCCGATTCCATTTTCATCGCCGAGTATTTCGCGATGCTCGTGGTGATGGCTGCCTTGCTCGCCGCGGCGTCGGCCTGCCGCTATTATTTCGTCATCACGCTGGGCGAGCGCGTCGTCGCCGACATCCGCAGCGACGTGTTCCGCCATGTCACGACGCTGTCGCCATCCTTTTTCGACACCGCACAGTCGGGCGAGATCGTCTCGCGGCTCGCCGCCGACACGACGCAGGTCAAGTCGGCGGTCGGTGCCACCGCGTCGGTGGCGCTGCGCAATGTCATTCTTGGGCTTGGCGCCGTTGCGATGATGGTCTTCACCAGCCCGAAACTGTCGGGCCTCGTCATCGCCGCCATTCCGGTGATCGTGCTGCCGCTGGTCGCCTTCGGCCGCTCGGTGCGGCGCAAATCGCGGCTCGCGCAGGACACGCTGGCCGACGCCACGGCCTATGCCAGCGAGCAGATCGGCGCGGTGCGCACGCTGCAGGCCTTCACCAACGAGAAGCTGGTCACCGGGCATTTTTCAGCTGCCGTGGAAGCGGCTTTCGAGGCGGCGCGGTCCTCGATCTTTGCCCGCTCCTTCCTCACCTTCTTCGCCATCTTCATGATCTTTTCCTCGGTGGTGGCGGTGCTGTGGTTCGGCTCGCGCGACGTGCTCGACGGCACGCTGTCGCCCGGCACGCTCGGTCAGTTCCTGCTCTATTCGGTGTTTGCCGCCGGCGCGCTCGGTGCGCTGTCGGAAGTGTGGGGCGAGCTTTCCCAGGCGGCGGGCGCTGCCGAACGGCTGACCGAGATCCTGGCCGAGAAGCCCGCAATCCAGGCCCCAGCGCATCCTAAACCGCTGCCGGCGACGGCCAGGGGCGCAATCAGTTTCGACGACGTGTCCTTCTCCTATCCGGCCGGGCCCGACCGCGCTGCCGTCAACGGCCTGAGTTTCCAGGTCGTGCCCGGCGAGACGGTGGCGATCGTCGGCCCGTCGGGCGCCGGCAAGAGCACCGTCTTTTCGCTGCTTCTGCGCTTTTACGACCCCGAGACCGGCAAGATCATGATCGACGGCGTCAATGTGCGCGAGGCCGACCCCGTCGCCATCCGAGAGCGCATCGCCATCGTGCCGCAGGACGTCACCATCTTCGCGGCCAGCGCGCGCGACAATATCGGCTTCGGCCGCCCGGACGCCAGCCAGGCCGAGATCGAGGCGGCGGCCAGGGATGCGCTTGCCGACGAGTTCATCCTAAAACTTGAGAACGGTTATGACAGCCAGGTCGGCGAGCGCGGCGTGACCTTGTCCGGCGGCCAGCGCCAGCGCGTGGCGATTGCCCGCGCCATCCTGCGCGATGCGCCGATCCTGCTGCTCGACGAGGCGACCTCGGCGCTCGACGCCGAAAGCGAGACGCTGGTGCAGACGGCGCTGGAACGGTTGATGCAGGATCGCACCACCATCGTCATCGCCCACCGGCTGGCGACGGTGCTGAAGGCCGACCGGATTCTGGTCATGGATGGCGGCTGCATCGTCGAGGAAGGCACCCACCAGAGCCTCGTCGCCAAGGGCGGCATCTATGCGCGGCTGGCCAAGCTGCAATTCGAAACCGGGGCGAACGCTTTCAGGGGCGCCGCGGAGTAGTAGGACGACGCTGCCAAACGGCTTCGTCTTTTGCAAATGGCGCTGGTCGGCAGTGACGAAATTGCCGCCGCGTTCGATGCGCTTGAAGATATGTCAGGCGCCCTTCAGCACCTCCCCATAGCGCTTGCGCAAATGCTCGGTGAAATGCGTGGCGTTGAGCTTCTCGCCGGTGGCGCGCTCGAGCAGTTCGGGCGTTGACCAGCGCGAGCCTTGCGACCAGATCCTTTGCCGGCGCCAGTCGTTGATCGCCGCGAAATTTCCCTTGGCGAGGTCTTCGTCGGCGGAGGGATGATCTCTGGTCAGCGCCGCCCATTGCTGCGCCGCCATCATCGCGCCCAGCGTATAAGACGGGAAATAGCCGAACGCAGCACCCGGCCAGTGCACGTCCTGCATCGGCCCGTCGGCCGGGTTGTCGATGGTCGACAGGCCGAGATAGTCGCGCATCTTGGCGTCCCAGGCCTCGGGCAGGTCGGCGGCCTCGAGTCGCCCCGAGACAAGCTCCTGCTCCAATTCGTAGCGCAGGATGACGTGCAGCGGATAGGTCACCTCGTCGGCGTCGACGCGGATCAGGCCGCGCTCGACCCGGTGTACATGCGGCAGGATGTCTTCGATCGACCACGCCTCGCCGAGGTGCTTTTCGACCACCGGCAGCGCCCAGCGCCAGAATTCGGGGTTGCGGCCGATCTGCTTCTCGACGAACAGGCTCTGGCTTTCATGCACAGCCATGCCGCGCGCCTTGCCGAGCGGCCAGTGCGCCCACGCCTGCGGCAGGTTCTGTTCGTAAAGCGCGTGGCCGGTCTCGTGCAGCACGCCCATCAGCGCCGACAGGAAATCGGAGGTCTTGTAGCGGGTGGTGATGCGCACGTCGCTCGGCACGCCGCCGCAGAACGGATGATGCGATACCGACAGCGAGCCGTGGGTGAGATCGAAGCCGACCGCCGCCATCAAGGCGAGGCCAAGCTCGCGCTGCTTTTCGATCGCATAGCTGCCCGAAAGCGGCTTCAGCGGATGTTTCGCCAGCCGCTTTTCCTGCACGGCCAGTGCCTCCGGCACGAAATCCCTGAGAAAGGTCTTCAACTCGGCGAAGACCGGCGTGATGTCGGCGGCGCGGTTGCCGGGATCATATTGCTCCATCAGCGCGTCGTACGGGTCAAGGCCGAGCACGTCGGCGCGAAGGCCTGCTTCCTCGCGCACCAGCGCAACGACGCCTTCGAGCGCCGGCAGGAACCCGGCCCAGTCGTTCTTTGCACGCAAGTCGCGCCACAACTGCTCGGAGCGCATCCGGGCGGTGGTTTGGCGCTCGACGAATTCGACCGGCAGGCAGGTCAGGTTGGTGTATTGCCGCCGGAATTCCTTGACCGCTGCCTGCTGTTCTTCGTTCAGCGTTTCCTGTTCGGCCGCTGCGATCCAGTCGGCGATCTCCGGCGCTGTCGCTCTGGCGTGATGCATGCCGGCCAGCGCCGACATCGCCTCAGCACGCTTGTCACCGCCGCCGACGGCCATGTGGGTCGCCTCGTCGGCGCTGAGAATGGCGAGCGCATGCTCCAGTGCTTCGAGCTTGTGGCAGAGGTCGTCGAGTTTTTGAAAGGACATGGGGGGTTCCGCTGAATTTGAACGGCGGGAAAAGATACCAATGCGCTGATATTGGCAACCCCGAAAGGCCGTTGGCGATGGGCACATGGTTGCTGGCCAGGATGCACAGCGCAATGGGTCTTGCAGGAGCGGTGGCGTGCGTGATCAATGTCGCGAGGCGGCGGCGCGTCGCATCGGGGAGACGAAGCATGATCGCCAATGTGCTGGTCGGGTTGGTGGCGCTGATCCACCTTTACATCGTCTATCTGGAGATGGTGCTGTGGGACACGCCGCGCGGCCACAAGGCGTTCAAGCTGACGCCGGAATTCGCCAGCGCATCGAAAGTGCTTGCGGCCAACCAGGGACTTTACAACGGCTTTCTCGCAGCCGGGCTGATCTGGGGGCTTTACCTCGGCGCGGCTGGTTTCCAGATCAAGGTGTTTTTCCTGCTCTGCGTCGCCATCGCCGGCCTCTACGGCGCGGCGACGGTCGGCAGGAAAATCCTCTACATCCAGACCGTGCCGGCTGCAGTTGCTCTGGTCGCAGTTTGGCTGGGCGCATAACCCCGAAATCGGACTCGATTTCTGGAAAAGTTCCCTGTGCGGATTGCTGCCTGGGGCTTCGGTGCGGAACGGATCTTGCGCAAAATCAACAGATCATGCGCAAGATCAAAGTGCGGCGCTGTAATGGATCATTTCAGCCTTTTGGATAGTTTGGGCCGTAGCCGTTCGGATAGTACCCGCCATCGCCGCCGCTGCCGATGAGGAAGGCGCTGCCGGTGGCAGCCCGCAGCCTTTGACTGATATGATCGAGCTCAGCCAGCAATTGATGATACTGCGTGGCCGGCATCGTTCCATCTCGCGCGGCCCTCTGCGCGGCCCGATCAAGTTGAGCGACCTGCGTGCGCAAGCCACGCGCTTCGTCCAGCTTGATCCTGTTCGCCTGCCTGGCGCCTCGGATACCGGTATCCACGCTCTCTATCTGGTTGATCAAAGCTGCCTCATGCGGGCCGGCGCCGGCAAACGGAACGGTGACGAGAAGTGCGGCGAGCGTTGCAGTCCTGAGGGTCTTGGGAGTGAAAGAGCGCATGTTGCGTCTCCTTTTACAGGGGAGGCGGCGATTGGGAGGGCCACCTTCCGGCCGTGGGCCGTCGGTTCCGTCGGGTCGCAATGGACGCTTCCACCGCCGGCGGTTCTCGGGCCCATGACATAGCTAGGAGCGATCCTCGGCAAAGTGTAATCAAAAAAAGGTAATCTTTTCAGGCCTTGCTAGCCTGCATCGCCGCCCTAAGTGCGGCCGCCGCCTGGAGCCGGGGCGATCAGCGCTCGGTCAGTTTCAGCTCGATGCGGCGGTTCTTGTTGCGCGCGTCTTCGGTGTCGGCGGGGTCGAGCGGCTGGAATTCGCCGAAGCCGGCGGCAACCAGGCGGTTGGCCGGCACGCCGTTCTCGATCAGGAACTTCACCACCGAGGTCGAGCGCGCCGTCGACAATTCCCAATTGTCGCGGTAGCGGCCGGTGCCCGACAGCGGCTTGTCGTCGGTGTGGCCGTCGACGCGCAGCACCCAGTTGATCTCCGGCGGGATCTCCTTCTGCAGGTCGATGATGGCGTCGGCGAGCTTCTTCATCTCGTCCTTGCCGGCATCGTTGATCACTTCGGAGCCTGTCGGGAAAAGCACTTCCGACTGGAAGACGAAACGGTCACCGACGATGCGGATGTTCTCGCGATCGGCGAGGATTTCACGCAGGCGCCCGAAGAAGTCGGACCGGTAGCGGTTCAGTTCCTGCACACGTTGCGCCAACGCGACGTTCAGGCGGCGGCCGAGATCGGCGATCTTGGTGTTGGACTCGCGATCGCGCGCTTCCGACACGTTGAGCGCTTCTTCGAGCGCTCCGATCTGTCTGCGCAGCGCCGAGATCTGCTGGTTGAGGATTTCAACCTGGCTCAGCGCCTGCTGGCTGATCTGGCGCTGGTTGTCGAGTTCGCCCGAAAGCGCCGTGGCCCGCTGGTTGGCGGCGTCGCCGGCACCGGCGCCTTGCGCCAGCAATTGCTCGAGCCGGCTCTTTTCCGCCTCCGACGCCGACAGCGACGCCTGCAAATTGGCGAGCGAATCTTCCTTGTCCTGCGTTGTCGAACGCTCCAGCGCCAGAAGCTGGGTCAGTTCGTTGATCTGCGAATTGAGGCGGTTGAGCACCGTGTCCTTGCCGGAGATTTCGCGGCCGAGCAGGAACTGCGCCAGCACGAAGACGGTAAGCAGGAACATGATCGCGAGCAGCAACGTCGACAGCGCGTCGACGAAGCCCGGCCAGTAATCGATACGGCGATCGGCACGCCGGCTCCTGGCGAGAGCCATGCTAATGGACTCCAGTCTTCTTCAAGGCGTCGGCGATCTTCTCCAGAGTGTTGCGCATCGCCTTCTGCTCGTCCGACTGGGCCTCGACCCAGTCGCGCATGATCTGCTGCTCCGAGCGCATGTTCTTGACCAGGCCCGAAATGCCGTCGGCAAGGTTGGCCATGGCGGTGGCGACACGCGGATTGGCGCCGCCGCCGTTCTCTTGCATGCTGCGCAGTCTTTCCGACAGGACGCGGATCTCGTCGGAGGACTCGACCCTGGGCGGTTCGGCGACGACGATGTCGGAGGACAGGTCGGTGACCGAGGACAGCCAGTTTTCGAGCTCGGTGTAGAAGCGTGTCTGGGCGCGGCCAGCCTGCAGGTCGAGGAAGCCGAGCACCAGGGAACCGGACAGGCCGAACAGCGAGGACGAGAAGGCGGTGCCCATGCCGGCCAGCGGCGCGGAAAGCCCGGCCTTCAGCGATTCGAGCACGGCGGCGGCATCGCCGGTACCGGGATCGAGCGAATCGATGGTTTCGCGGATCGAGCCGATCGTGTTGAGCAGGCCCCAGAAGGTGCCAAGCAGACCAAGGAACACCAGCAGCCCGACAAGATAGCGCGAGGTGTCGCGGCTTTCGTCGAGGCGGGTGGCGATCGAATCGAGCATGGTGCGCATTGAGCTGGTCGAGAAGGCGATCGTCGGCGAGCGGCCGATCATCGCCTTCATCGGCGCCAGCAGCACCGGTTCGGTGGTTTCGGAGCCGGCCCGAAAAGAGTTGACCCAGCGCACTTCGCGAAACAGCCGGCCGACCTGCGCGAAGGCCAGCAGGATGCCGACCGCAAGCACGCCGACGATCAGGCCGTTGAGACCGGGATTGGTGGCAAAGGCTGTCGAGATCTGACGGGTCAGGATGGCGGCGATGAAAGCGACGATCATCAGGAAGATGACCATGGTCAGGAGAAAGACCTGCGGGCTCGACAATTTGTGCGGATCGTACATCAGCACGTCGGAGCGCCTGCCCATGCCGAAGGATTTGAGTAAAGCCATCCGTGCCCCGTTTCCGATGCCGCCGCCGCCGCCAATTCACGTTTGACGGCGACTCTAAACGCAATTGTGACCAAATTGAATGGCGCTTGGCAATATTGCCAAGCGGACCATTGCGTTAGGGTCGGTTGATGACCAGGCAGTCGACCATGGCGGCAAGATGCAGGCCGGCGCCGGTGACGACAAAGCCGTGCCACAGCGCATTGTGGAAGCGCAGGCCCTTCCAGGCGAAGAAGATGACGCCGCAGGAATAGACGATGCCGCCGGCGACGATCAGCGCGATCGATGTCGTCGGCAATGTCTGGACGAGCGGCTCGACCAGAACGATGCCGCTCCAGCCGATGGCGAGATAGAAGACGATCGCCAGCCGGTCGAAGCGACCGGGAAGAAGCACTTTGATGGAGATGCCGATCGCTGCCGCGACCCAGACCAGGACGATCATCGAGATGGCCAGCGACGAACCGTCGAGCTGGGCGAGGAAAGGCGTGTAGGTCGCGGCGATCAGCAGATAGATCGCGGCATGGTCGAAGCGCCGCAATATCCACTTGGCAGGCGATGACACCGGCCACAGATTATAGGCCAGCGACACCGACAGCACGGCGAACAGCGAAACCACGTAGAAAGCGGCGGCGATATATTCGCCCGGACCTGTATGGAAGGCAGCCAGCGCCAGCAGCGTCGAGCCAGCAGCAATGGCGAGCACGATGCCCACCGCATGGACGATGCCGTCAGCGATCATTTCGGCGCGCGAATAGTGCCAGCGTCCCATGAACGGGATTTCGATCTGGGGTATCTCGATCTGGGATTTCGGGCCGATGCGCGTCATGAATGATCCTGCATCCCCTTATTTGGGCGGATGCCGGACAGCATTTCAAGCTTTCGTTGCGGTTTTGCGACTGCGGCGGTTCAGCGCGCCAAGTCCGGGTTCATGGTTTTTCGGGGATCATGGTCTAGCGCGGCGTCACCGGCTTCCTGACGGTCTTCAACAGCGCACGCTGGATGGTCTCGTTGCCGGCGACGATCGAGCCGCCATCCAGCATGTTCTGCCCGCCGGCGAAGTCGGAGATGAAGCCGCCCGCCTCGCGGATCAGCAGGATGCCGGCGGCGACGTCCCAGGCCGACAGGCCGGTTTCCCAGAACCCGTCCATGCGGCCGGCAGCGACGTAGGCGAGATCGAGCGAGGCGGAGCCGAGGCGGCGCACGCCCGAAACTTCGGCCATCACGTTGCGCAGCTCGATCAGGAAATTGCCATGTTGGCCGCGGCCGAGATGCGGCACGCCGCAGCCGATCACCGTGTCGATCAGCTTGGTGCGGCCGGCAACCCGCAGCCGGCGGTCGTTCATGAATGCGCCGCCACCGCGCTCGGCGGTGTAGAGTTCGTCCATCGCCGGATTGTAGACGACACCGGCGACGATCTGGCCCTGGCGCTCCAGCGCGATCGAGATGGCGAAGAGCGGAATGCCGTGCAGGAAATTGGTGGTGCCGTCGAGCGGGTCGACGATCCAGCGGTGCTGGCTGTCGTCGCCTTCGATCAGGCCGCGCTCCTCCATCAGGAAGGCATAGCCCGGCCGCGCCTTCGACAGCTCGGTGAAGAGGATTTCTTCTGCCTTGCGGTCGGCCTGGCTGACATAGTCGCCCGGCCCCTTCATCGAGACCTGCAGGTTCTGCACTTCGCCGAAATCCCGCGACAGCGAGCGGCCGGCCTTCATAGCGGCCTGGACCATGACATTGAGGATCGCGGAACGCGCCATTGCTCTTCTTCCTGCCGCTGCGCCTATTTGCCTTGAGGCATGATCTTATCCAAAAAGTCTGCAACTTTTTGGGATGATGCTATTTGCTTTGAGACATGATCTTGTCCAAAAAAGTCTGCAACTTTTTGGGATCATGCCTTAGTCGGCGCGGCGCACATAAGTGATTTCGTTGGTGTCGACGATGATACGCTCGCCCGAGCCGATGAAAGGCGGCACCAGCACGCGAATGCCGTTTTCCAGCATCGCCGGCTTATAGGACGAGGCGGCGGTCTGGCCCTTCACCACCGGGTCGGCCTCGGTGATCGTCAGCGTCACCTGGTCGGGCAGCGAAATGCCGATCGGCCTTTCGTCATAGAGCTGGACCGTCACCATCATGCCGTCCTGCAGGAAGGCAGCGCGATCGCCGACGAAATCCTTTTGCAATTCAAGCTGCTCGTAGCTTTCGGTGTCCATGAACACCAGCGCTTCGCCCTGTTCGTAGAGGAAGGAGAAATCCTTCATCTCCAGTCGGATCTGCTCGACTGTCTCGGCCGAGCGGAAACGCTCATTGAGCTTGGTGCCGTTGATCAGGTTCTTCAACTCGACCTGATTATAGGCGCCGCCCTTGCCTGGTTTGACAGCGTTGGTTCTGACCGCCACCCACAAGCCGCCATCGTGCTCGATGACGTTGCCGGGACGGATTTCGTTGCCATTGATCTTGGCCATGATGATGTGATCCGGAATGAGATTTTCGCGACGAAAGCGATTTGGCGCCTCCAAGACCACAAATCGCCAGGAGAGGCAAGCGATTGGGCAAGAGGGAGAGTGGACAGCAGGGGAGTAACGGCGGAGCCATCCCCTCGTCAGCATCCATCCCCGCCGCTGCCCGATATTCACTGTCCGCGACGCTTTACGGCAGGCGGTTGGCCTTCTGCAGCAACTGCTTGGTCTGGTCGTCGGTCAGGCCCTGCAGAAAATCGTCCATCTCCGGATCGATCAGCCCGGCGCGCCGTGCGACGACGTACCAGGCGCCGGCAAGGATCGGATCCGGATCGGTGCCGATGCCGCCCATGTAAAGCTTGGCGAGGCGGTTCTGGGCGGCGACATTGCCGCCCTCGGCGGCCTGTTTCATCCAGCCGAAGCCGGACTTCAGGTCGCGGGCGCCACCGCGTCCCTCGATCATCCAGGCAGCGAGATCGATCTGCGCCGTATCGTAGTTCTGCCTTGCTGCCTGCGCCAGCAGGCCGCGCGCCTGGGCATCATCGCGCAGCTTGCCGCCGACGCCATTGGCATAGACCTGCGCCAACGCATATTGCGCGTCGGCAAGGCCGGTCGCGGCGGCGCGCTGATAATAGGACACGGCCTTTGCGATGCCGGCATCGCCGGGGTCCTGCCGCACCAGCAGCTGCGCGAAATTGAACTGCGCCAGACGGTTGCCGGCCTCGGCGGCGGCCTGCATCAGCGCGTAAGCCCCTTTCTCGTCCTTCTTGACGTAGCGGCCGTCGAGCAGCATCAGCGCATATTGGAACTGCGATTCCGGTATCCCCTGCTCGGCGGCAAGCGCGTACCACTTGGCCGCCTCCGCCGCGTCGACCGGCACGCCAAGGCCGCGCGACAATATCTCGGCGATCAACGTCTGCGCCGCCGGATCGCCGTTCTGGGCGCGAACCAGAGCGAGGTTGTAGGCCGTCTTGTAAAGGCCGCGCTGGAAGGCGCCATAGGCAGAATCCGACGGCTTTGCACCGAAGCGGTCGGGATTAATGGCGTCGGCCGACGGCAGCGGCGCCGTGGTGGCGGGCTGCGGCAGCGGCGTGGCGATCGGCTTGTCCGTGCTTGCAGCGGTGTCGGGCTTCGGTTGCGGCAATGGGACGGTTTCCGCCACGGCGACCTGCACCGTGAGCTGCGCAAGCAAAGCACCGAAAAGGATTGTCGGCGCGGGCACGTCAGTCCTCGAAACGCGGCGCGGTTTCGTCGAGCAGCGCGTTGGCGCTGGCGACTGCCATCTTTGGGTCGATGCCCTCGGCAAAGACGGCGCTGGACAGCGCCACGAATTCGGCGCCGGTGGCAGCCACCGCTTCCACCGAAGTGATGTCGGACCCGGCCATGACGATGCAAGGGATCTGGATCACATCCGCCCACCATTGCCCCAGCGACAGGTTGCGTGGGTGCGGCTCCGGCTTGTTGTCGTAGCCGAAGCGGCCGAAGAAGATGTAGTCGGGTCTGAGTTCGCCGAGTTCCAGCGCATCGTCGCGGGTCTTGGCGCCGCCGGTGCCGACCAACATTTTTGCCTGGAAACGCTCGATCGTCTCGGCGAGTTCGGCCTTGCCGGCCTCGACATGAAGGCCATCGGCCTGGACGCGGCCGGCGATGCGGGTGTCGCCGGCAATGATGACAGCGATGCCTGCCGCTTGCGCCGCCGGCACGATCTGTTCGGCGAAGGCCTGGAAGGAGGCTTCGTCCATGTCGTTTTCGGGCAGGATCAGCGAGGCGACGTCGCCGCCCTCGAACGCCGCGCCGATGTGCTCAGCCGGCATGCCGGGCGGCGCGATCAGCACGATGCGGCAGCGATTTGGAGGCGTTGCGTCGTTCATTGGTTTTTGACCCCGGTTTTCGCCTATGCCGGGCGAAGATGGTTGCATTGCGGCATAGAGCAAAGTGCCGGCCTTGAACAGGCGGGCGGCCAGGACCGTTGGCGCATGATTGTCGCACGGCGACGTTGTTGCCTCACTTGATTGCCTGGGTGCTCTCGGCTGGGGTCTTCGATTTCCACAGCGTCCAGCCAAGATTCATGCCGGCGGCGGCGACCAGGATGGCGGCGCCGCCGACCATCTGGGCCGGATGCAGGCGGTGGCCGAAGGCGACGACATCGACCAGGATCGCGACCACAGGGTAGATGAAGGACAGCGACCCCTGCAGATAGGTTGGCAGTTTCTGAATGGCGCCGTACATCAGGATGTACATCAGGCCGGTATGGACGACGCCAAGCGTCGCCAGCATGCTCCAGCTCCACACGTCGGCGGGAAGGTGGGAAAGGTTGGCGAAGGGTGCCAGGATGACGACGCCGACGCAGACCTGGATGAGGGCGATCAGGTGCGGCGACGTGCCTTTGAGCTTCTTGGTGACGATGGCGGCGACGGCCCAGAAGAAAGCCGCACCCAGCGCCATCGCGATGCCGATAAAATAATCCGTGCCGACATTACCTGTATTGGGGCCTGCATCGGAGCCGGCATCAGGCGAGCCTTGCACGATCAGCAGCATGCCGGCGAAGGCGATGCCAAGCCAGGCCAGCTTTGTCAGGGTCAGCCGCTCTGAGAAGAAGAGCGCGCCAAAGCCGACCAGCATGAAGGGCTGCGTGTTGTAAACAGCCGTGGCGATCGAGATCGAGGCGCGGGAAAACGAGCTGAACAGCAGCAGCCAGTTGATGACGATGGCCGCGCCGCCAAGGGCCGCAATCGCCACGATGCGCAGTGACAGCGTGCCGCGCAGCAGCCCCAGGGCAGCGCAGATGATCAGCAGCGTTATAGCGCCGAAGGCGCAGCGCCAGAAGACGACGTCCATGATGGGCTCGCCCGACATGACGACGAACCATCCGATCGTGCCGAGGATCACCATTGCGGCCGTCATTTCGACCGTGCCACGCACCGCGCTGTCCATGAATATTGCCTCTCGAAACGCTGATGGTTGATAATCCCATGCCACATCAGCGCTTTCAATAATTTGCGCCGGGTGATATGCCCGTTATGCCTAATTAAATAAGGTGAAGACGGCCTTTTCCTTGGGAATGTAAAATGCTGGACGATCTGGACCGACGCCTTCTCGAAAGCCTGATCAAGGATTCGCGAACCTCATTGAAGGAACTGGCCCAGCAGGTAGGACTGTCATCGCCGAGTGTCGCGGAACGCCTGCGTCGGCTGGAGGATCGTGGCGTTATCAGGGCCTTCACCGTCGAAATCGATCCCCAAGCGCTCGGCTACACCTTGCAGGCGATCGTTCGCATCCGGCCCTTGCCGGGCAAGCTGCATATTGTCCAGAAGCTGATCGAGGAGATTCCGGAGTTTGGCGAATGCGACAAGGTGACGGGCGACGACTGCTTTGTTGCCCGGCTGTTCGTGCGCTCGATCGGCGACCTCGACAAGCTTCTCGACCGTATCGCCGACAAGGCCGAAACGAGCACAGCCATCATCAAGGGGCAGCCGATCCGCAGGCGCCCGCCGCCACTCGGCGCAACTGCCTCCTCAAAACCGTGACAGGCCTCAGCACGAACGACCACAGCGTCGTGTGCGCATTTGCTGTCGCGGCGCGAAAGTTTATCGGCTATTCCAGCGTCTACACGCTTTCCCTCCAACTGCTCCCCGACGATGTCAGGCTTGCTATTCGATCCATGGTTCTATGCCGCTGCCGTTCCAGCCGTCATCCTGGTTGGTCTGTCCAAGGGCGGCTTTGGCGGCGCGGTCGGTTTCGTCGGCGTGCCGCTGATGGCGCTGGCCATGCCGCCGGTGCAGGCAGCCGCCATCCTGCTGCCCATACTGTGCCTGATGGACGTCGTCTCGGTGTGGACATGGTGGGGGGTCTACGACCGCAAGATGCTTGCGGACATGATGCCGGGGGCAGTGATCGGCATCGGCCTCGGCTGGCTGACCGCGGCGCTGGTGACAGCGGAAATGGTGCGGCTGATCGTCGGCGCCGTGGCGATTATCTTCGTGCTTCGCTGGGTCTATCTACAGGTGCGGCACGGTGCGCGCCACTCGGCCGAGCCCAACCGCGCGGCTGCCGCACTCTGGGGGACGGTCGCCGGCTTCACCAGCTTCGTCGCCCATGTCGGCGGCCCGCCCTTTCAGGTCTATGCGCTGCCGATCCGGCTCGATCCGAAAGTGCTGTCGGGCACCGCCGCAATCTTCTTTGCCGCCACCAACGCGTTGAAGCTCATCCCCTATTTTGCGCTCGGACAGTTCGACACCACCAACCTGACCGCATCGGCGGTTCTGGTACCGCTGGCGCCGCTCTCGACCATCGCCGGCGCCTGGCTGGTGCGGCGGATGCGACCGGAACTGTTCTACCCCTTCACCTATGCGACCGTAGCGGTCGTCGCGGTCAAACTCCTGTGGGACGGGATCGCCGGCCTTCTCTAGATTGCCAGCCGATGGAAGTTGCCGGCAGCCGAGCCGTCAGCAGCGTCACGGCGGTTTCAGGCGGGCGCGATGCGACATCGTCCAGAAACATTGCCGATGCTAATGCGCCGATGCCGGGGACCCGGTGGCGGGGCGACCGCCTGATCTCAACCCATTCCCATGACGGGAAAAGGCAATTCGGGGCATAACATGCAAAAGGTAGCACGAAACTTCTTCACGCTGGCCGTCTTCTACGCACTCGCCGGGATGGCGCTCGGCCTACAGATGGCGATCAGCAAAGATCATGCGCAGATGCCAACCCACGCCCACATCATGGTGGCCGGATGGCTGATGTCGGCGGTGTTTGCATTCTTCTACTATCTGTTTCCGGCAGTCGCGGAAAAGACGCTTGCCACCGTCCATTTCTGGTTGACGGCAATCAGTGGCACCGGACTGTTGATCGGCCTTTACATCATGCTTGCCGGCAACCCGGCGATCGAACCGCTGGTGGCAACATCCTCGATGGGCTTTTACGCTGGGCTGCTGCTGTTCGCTTACATCGCGCTGCCGGTGGTGTGGAAAGCCGAACGGCATGCTGAGACGCAAAAGGCCTGAGTCCAAAGGTCTGGGCCCCAAAAAGCCTGGAGTTATTGTGCTGTTACGGCACAGGCGGGCGACGCTTGATCAAAAAATATCCTCGCCGTTAAGGCTTCATTAAGCTTTACAGGCGTTTACTATGCGCATCCAGTGATCTGGATTCTTACCGAGTGGTTGGAGCCACTTTGTTTGACGCCTCCCTGTTAAACTCCTGAGAGCCGCCTTATCCGCGGCTCTTTTTTTTCGGCGACCCGGATTGCCGGTCGCCCGCGCCGCTGCGTCGCCGTTAACCGTTTGTTAAACATGTGCTTGCCTTCACCGGCGGCGAAGCGCATTTTCAAGCCTCGGTCATTTAGGGTGCAGGCGTGGCGGCGATGACGCCGATTCGGCCGGCTGTTAGGCAAGTGCAGGGCGTATCGATGAACGATCCTTCGAAGGGAAGCGCGAAAACCATCAAGCTGGCGGAGCGCCGGGTTTTCTCCCAATCCTTCAAGCCGCTCTACCAGGAAGGCATGGGCCTGGTCGAGCAGGCGGCCGAATATCTGGACGGCAAGGGCCGGGCCGAGGCGAAGAAACTGTCCAGGCTGGCGGCGACGCTCTATGCGGCCGAGTCGATGCGACTGACCACGAGGCTGATGCAGGTCGCCTCCTGGCTGCTTCTGCAGCGCGCCGCGAATTCCGGCGAAATGACTCGCGATCAGGTTGCTTCCGAAAAATCCAAGGTGCGTCTCGACACCGCTTCCGCCAACAACGATGCCGCAGGCTGGGTCGAGCTGCCCAAGGATTTTCTTGACCTCATCGACCGCTCGCTGCGCCTGCAGGCACTGGTGCGCCGCATGGACGAGGAAATCTACGGCGGCGCCGTGGCCGAGGCTGCGCCATCCGGCCGCCGCACCAATCCGGTTTCCGACCAGATCACGCTGCTCAACACGGCTTTCGCCCGCGGCTGACAGACTGCTCGATATCGAAGATGTTCGAAGGCCATCCACACTTTACGATCTTCCCCTGCGATGCCGTGGACGTGATGCCGCTTCTTGGCCCCGATCCCGACGCATGAGGGAGTGCCATGACCGAGCATCGAATCTATTCCATGAGCTTTGCCAGGGTCTATCCGCACTATGTCGCCAAGGCAGAAAAGAAAGGCCGCACCAAAGCCGAGGTCGATGAGATCATCCGCTGGCTGACGGGCTACACCCAGAAGCGGCTGGACGCCCAGCTGGGGAAGAAAACCAGCCTGAAGGATTTCTTTGATCAGGCGCCTCAACTGAATCCTTCTCGGAATTTGATCACGGGGGTGATCTGCGGTGTCCGGGTGGAAGACATCGAAGACCCGCTGATGAAGGAAATCCGCTACCTCGACAAGCTGATCGACGAGCTTGCCAGGGGCAAGGCGATGGAGAAGATCTTGCGGAAATGACGCGATCGCACGATCGCATCGACTGCGATCCGACAATGACGCGAACGAGCATCGTGGGGCCGGAAGCGGAACGTTCGCTTTCGGGATGATGGCGCTAGAAAGCCGACCTTTTCATCCAGCCGACCGCCTTGCGCCAGAAGCTGGCCTCCGTGATTTCATATCCAAATATCGCGTTTCAGATCGGATACCTGAAGAACGCCGTTGGCGAGGGTAGCGACGGCATCGACAACGATGGACACAGCGAATCGACATCGACACAGGGCGGCTTCGGCCGCCACGTTTGATGGCAACGGATGACGTTCAGGGCTAGTTGCACGGCGGCGACGAGCCCGACACGATGTCGCAGGCGAATCCACGCGACGGGCAGCAAGGGCCGTCGCCGACTCTATGTTCCCTTCACGATTCTCGGCTTTGGTGGTCGGCGGGATTGAGCCGCACTCTCAAGGGGCAAGGCCAGCCGCTTCTCGTCTTCGATGGCGCGATCGACTGCCTCGATTTCCTCTTGGAGTTCCTTTAGCTTGGCTCCGTAGCTGGAGCCGTCGCTGTCCCCGATCTGAAAGCCGCTTGCCCGCATTGCGTCGCGGGTATGGTGCACGTTACGGACTCCTTCGCGTCGAGTCGCGACCAGGATTTCCCTGAACTCTCCAAGACGTTCAACGTGATTTCGAGTCATTGCGTTCTCCTATTTCGTCGTCATCGGCGCTGACGGCGATTCAGCACGGCTAAAACTTACGGCGCAGAAGGTTTAAGCGACTCTAAGAGATACGCTCGACAAAACATGAATGCGGAAGCTCAAATTTGACCCTTGCAATAAAGTGGAGCGCGGGAGGCGGCGTTCATCCATTGTGCGGTAGCCTTCCGGGCTCAGGAAGAACTTCGACGCGCATCGGATGCTCTCCGCGCACCAGAAGCGGCGCTGGCCCCTGGTCGAGACGCCCGAGCCGGATCAGGCCGCGCGACCACCGATAGGGACCATGAAACATCGCAAGATTGCCCCAAGGGGCGTAGTAGCAAAGATCGCCAACCGCCTCGTTCCCGAAGCGACCGCCGCCTTCCGGCGCAATCGACGCTCAGCCATACAATCAAGCAGCTCGAAGCGCGCATGGGCATCCGCCTGCTGACCCGCACCACGCGCAACGTCGCAACGACGATCGCGGGCGAACGGCTGCTGCAGACAATTGCGCCGCGCATCGCCGAAATCGACGACGAGATCGCGGCGCTGACGGCGCTCCACGACAAGCCGTCAGGCTCGATCAGGCTGACCCTGTCCGACCATGCACTCGAAAGCGTGGTCTGGCCCAAGCTCAAGCCGGTGCTTGTCGCCTATCCCGATATCAGCGTCGAACTGATCCTGGACAGCACCTTCCGCAACATCGTTGAGGAAGGCTCCGACGCCGGCGTCCGGATTGGAGAGAGCGTTGAGAAGGATATGATCGCGGTGCGCATCGGTCCCGACTGGCGTCTGGTCGCCATTGCTTCGCCTGCCTATCTCGCCGCGCATGGTGTGCCCGAGCACCCGCAAGAACTGATTCGGCATCTCTGTATCAACATGCGTCATGAAAGCGCCGGCGGCCTTTACGCCTGGGAGTTCGAGAAGGATGGGCAGGCGCTCCGCGTTCGAGTCAACGGTCAACTGACCTTCAATAATACTTATGCCACGATTGATGCCGCGGCCAGTGGATACGGCGTCGCCTACGTCCCGGAGATCATCGTCGAGCAGCACATCGCACGTGGCAAGCTGGTTCAGCTCCTGGACGATTGGTCGCCGTTTTTTGAAGGCTATTTCCTCTACTATCCGAGCCGTCGTCAAAATCTTCGCGCGTTCAAAGTCATCGTCGATGCGCTACGACATCGGAATTGAAGCGAGGGGATCTACGCGCGGCTCACGGACCCAAATGTCCGCTCCGCTTCGGTTCTCGCAGACCACGCCGTCTGTCTCGTCAGAGCGAATTCTCAAACAGCCTGTGGGACGCAGCGGAACCGTTTCTGGTTTGTTCACATTTCGCTGGCATCGCTGTCCGCCACGGGTAAACTTGGCGGATGGGGGAAACGATTCGCATCATCGGCATCGATCCGGGGCTGAGGCGCACCGGTTGGGGCATCGTCGAAAGCCTCGGCAACTCGCTGCGCTTCGTCGCCTCCGGCACCGTGCGTTCCGACGACAAGGCGACGCTGGCGACACGGCTTTGCCAGTTGCATGACGGACTTGCCGAGATCCTGCATGCCGCCATGCCGCACGAAGCAGCGGTTGAGCAGACCTTCGTCAACAAGGATGCGGCCGCGACGCTGAAGCTCGGCCAGGCGCGCGGCATCGCCATGCTGGTGCCGGCGCTGGCCGGCCTGGTCGTTGCCGAATATGCGCCCAACGCCGTCAAGAAGGCGGTGATCGGCGTCGGTCATGGCGACAAGAAGCAGATCCACATGATGGTCAAGGTGCTGATGCCGAAGGCGACGTTCGACACCGACGATGCCGCCGACGCGCTGGCCATTGCCATCTGCCACGCGCATCACCGGCAGAGTGTTGTCTATAGGTTGGCGGCGCTGGCATGAGGGACCACACATGATCGGCAAGCTAAAAGGCACGCTGGACGAGGTCGACGAGGATTTCTGCACTATCGACGTGCATGGCGTAGGCTATGTCGCCCACTGCTCGACGCGCACGCTGGCCGCCTTGCCGGCCCCCGGCGAGGCGGTGGTGCTGTTTATCGAGACCTATGTCCGCGAAGACATGCTGCGGCTGTACGGTTTCCAGTCGGTGCTGGAGCGTGAATGGTTCCGGCTGTTGATGAACAATGTGCAGGGCGTTGGCGCCAAGGTCGCGCTGGCCATCCTGTCGACGCTGGCGCCGGCCGATCTCGCCAATGCCATCGCATTGCGGGATATTGCCATGGTCAGCCGCGCGCCCGGTGTCGGCAAGAAGGTGGCCGAGCGCATCGTCACCGAACTGAAGAACAAGGCGCCGGCCTTTGCCGGCGCTGCCTCCGGCACCATCGGCCTGAAGCAGGAGCTTGGCGAAGGCGTCGCGCCGGCGCCAATCACCGACGCCGTCTCAGCGCTGGTCAATCTCGGCTATTCACGCGATACCGCCGCCAATGCGGTGGCGGCGGCGCTGAAAAGCGCCGGCGAGGACGCGGATGCGTCGAAGCTGATCCGCTTCGGACTGAAGGAACTGGCGCGGTGAGTCTGCGCTTGTCCCGTTCTCTGCCCTGTGCAAGGAAGGCGGCATGAGCCTTTCGCCACGCCTCATTGCTCCCGACAAGCGCGGCGAAGATGCCGAGCAGACCTTGCGGCCGCAGACGCTCGGCGATTTCGTCGGCCAGGCGGCGGTGCGGGCCAATCTCAAAGTGTTTATCGAGGCCGCCAAGGGCCGCAGCGAGGCGCTCGACCATGTGCTGTTCGTCGGGCCGCCCGGCCTCGGCAAGACGACGCTGGCGCAGATCATGGCACGCGAGCTCGGCGTCAATTTCCGCTCGACCTCCGGTCCGGTCATCGCCAAGGCCGGCGATCTAGCAGCACTGCTCACCAATCTCGAAGACCGCGACGTGCTGTTCATCGACGAGATCCACCGGCTCAACCCGGCGGTCGAGGAAATCCTCTATCCGGCGATGGAGGATTTCCAGCTCGACCTGATCATCGGCGAAGGGCCGGCGGCGCGTTCGGTCAAGATCGATCTTGCCCGCTTCACACTGGTCGCCGCCACCACCCGGCTCGGCCTTTTGACCAATCCGCTGCGCGACCGTTTCGGCATTCCGGTCCGCCTCAATTTCTACTCGGTCGAGGAACTGGAGCAGGTCGTGCGCCGCGGCGCCCGCATCCTTGCCATGCCGCTCGGCGACGATGGCGCGCTTGAGATCGCTCGGCGCGCGCGCGGCACGCCGCGCATCGCCGGCCGGCTGTTGCGCCGCGTGCGTGATTTTGCCTCCGTCGCCGGCGACGGTCACGTCGACCGCCAGATCGCCGACGAGGCGCTGACGCGGCTCGAGGTCGATGCGCTCGGCCTCGACGCGCTCGACCGCCGCTATCTCTCGATGATCGCGCGGAATTTTGGCGGCGGGCCGGTCGGCATCGAGACCATCGCGGCAGGGCTTTCCGAGCCGCGCGACGCCATCGAGGACATCATCGAGCCCTATCTGATCCAACAGGGTTTTATTCAGCGCACACCGCGCGGCCGCGTGCTGACCGCCAATGCCTGGCGGCATCTCGGCCTCGATGCGCCGAAGGACCTGGCGCAGCAGCAGATCAGCCTATTCCAGGAAGAGTAGCGTCGGCGCGGCGTTGCGGCCTTCTTTGCTGCGCAAAATCTCCTAATCCTGGTCAGCTTGCCGGCGCATTTGCGGGCTCTAACGCTTCGCTGTGGGACCGTCGGTTCCACGAACGATGGGGTTGAGCGATGATCACCAGACGCGGCTTCCTGCGCCTCATCGGCGGTTCCTTCCTATCCGCCGTGTCGCTCAGTGCTTATGCGGTTGGCCTCGAGCCGCTGCTGCTGACGCATGTAAAGCGCTATTCACTGACCCCGCCAAACTGGCCTGCAGGATTGCACCTTCGCGTCGTCGCTCTCGCCGATATTCATGTCTGTCGGCCATGGATGACGCCGGAGCGGATCAGGTCGCTTGCCGAACGGGCGAACAGCCTGCAGCCGGATCTGATTGTCCTGCTTGGCGACTATGCAGCCGGCACACGCCTGGTTACGGACTGGGTGGCTTCCTCCGAATGGGCGCCGGCCTTGTCAGGCCTGAAGGCGCCGCTCGGGGTGTGGTCAATCCTTGGCAATCACGACTGGTGGGAGGACCTTTCCGCGCAGAAGGCCGGGTTGGGGCCGACGGTGGCGCGCCGGGCGCTCGAGAGCGCCGGCATACCGGTCCTGGAAAACGATGTGGTGCGCCTGGAAAAAGACGGGTATGGCTTCTGGGTCGCCGGACTTGCCGACCAACTTGCGCTGCGGCCGGGCAAGGCCTGGGGCCGCAGCAGGTTCACAGGACTGGACGACCTGCACGGCACGCTGGCAAAGGTAAGCGACAAGGCTCCCGTTATCCTGCTTGCACATGAGCCGGACATTTTCCCGAAGGTCCCGCCACGGGTATCGTTGACCCTTTCGGGCCATACCCATGGCGGACAGGTGCGGTTGCTCGGCTATTCTCCGGTCGTGCCATCCCGCTTCGGCAACCGGTTTGCCTATGGTCATGTCGTGGAGGAGAACGGCAACCTGATCGTCTCTGGAGGTCTCGGTTTTAGCATCCTGCCGGTGCGTTTCGGGATGCGTCCAGAGATTCTTTCGATCGAATTGGGTTCGGCGCTTCAGTGAAGTAACCTGATCGCATCCATCACATCCGGCTCGGCCTTGTCGCCATCAAAAGCGTCGATGATGCCGAAGGCGCCGCCATAGCTCCAGATCGACCATGCGAAGCCATGGGCTTCGGCGCGCGCGATCATGTCCCTGACATAAGCGGCACGGTATTCGGCCGGCATCACGTAGGCATTGCCGTATTCCTGGCGGATCATGCCGAATTCGCCGAGCGTGATGTTCTCCGGTTTGATCCCGTTGGCCTTTGCCCAGGCCTCGACCCTGGTGAACGGCGCCTCTATCGTCTCGCGCAGTTTCTGATCCGTATCCAGGCCGGCCACCTGCTCGTCGAGATAGGCAAGCAGGCCGCTCTGGCGCGCCCATGGCGCCTCTGCCTTGATCCTCGCGCGGATCGTATCGAGCGCAGCATCCAGTTGGGCGCGTGGGACGGCGCTGAGCGGATAGGGCAGGCCGGTGACATAGGGGATGAAGTCGCCGGCCCAGGTCGCGCCCTGATGGGTCAGCAGGAACGGGTCGTAGGAGTGAAAGGTCCAGATGATGTTGGCGTCGGGGATCGCCTTCGGATCGATCTTTGCCAGCGATGCCGCATTGGAATAGCAGGCGCCGGTCAGGATCAGGGTGAGCCTGGTGGCTGACGAACGCGCCGCCGCGAACAGTTTCTGCTGGCGCTCCGGCCACAGGCCGGTGCCGTCGGCGTCGCAGTCGGTGACCGGCTCGTTCATCGGCTCGAAAGCGACTTGGCGCGGATCCTCATCGGCCAGCGTGCGCGCCATCTTGCGCACCATTTCGACATAGGCGTCGAACATTTGTGGATCGTCCATCACCTCGCCCATGCCGATCTTGCGGCTGCTGCCGCTGGGGATCAGATGCAAGTCGACGATCACCTTCAAGCCGGCGCGATTGATCATGCGCACCGAGGCCAGCACGCTGGCATAGAGCTCGTCGCGCAGCGCCAGCGTCTCGCCGGACAGGAACGGCGACGGATCGACCGGCATGCGCAGGAAATCGAAGCCGGCGCTCTTCAGCGCCTTGAGGTCGTCGTCGTTGAGGAATTTGCGCCATTCCGGATAGGGCAGGATTGCTTGCCGGTCGCCCCATTTGTCCTCGCCCGGCCATGTCGTCCATTGGTCGAGATTGAGGCCGCGCTTCATCATAAAGCTCGCCGCCTGGCCCGGCGGCACCAGCGCGGCCAGCACAAGCAGCGCCGCCATCAAGGTCTTGATCATCGCCGTCAACAGTGCCATCGGGTTCATGCGCCAAGTTAATGCGTGTCGCCCAAAACTGTGTAGCGGCTTTTGGACAACGACGCGCCCGGAAACACTACCTGAAGCGCGTCGCGCTTTAGGTGCCCGGTCAGGCCAAAAAAGGAAAGCGCGATGGACGATCATGGTGAATCGGCGGCGCTCTGCGCCGGGCTTTCCGGCGCGCTGACCGAATTCGGCCACCGGCTGATGGCGCGGGTCTATTATGCCGACACCGATTTCTCCGGTGTCGTCTATCACGCGCGCTATCTCGAATTCTTCGAGCGCGGCCGTTCCGATTATCTCAGGCTTGCCGGCGTCCACCACACCGAGCTTGCCGACGGCAAGCATGGCGAAAGAATAATCTGGGTGGTGCGGCGCATGGAAATCGACTTTCGCGGCTCCGCCCGCATGGACGATGTCTTGACCATCGAGACGCGCACCGAGGACATTTCGGGCGCCCGCATCTTTATGGCGCAGCAGCTGAAGCGCGGCGGCGAGGTGCTGGTCGAGGCGCGGGTCGAGGCGGCGATCATCGGCGAGAACGGCCGGCCAAGGCGCTTTCCGAAGGAATGGATCGCAACCTTCATGCCCAAGACAAATCGATAGTTCAAATCGGCAAGTTACCGATCCCAATGATCCGCTGACAATGCCAGGCGGCTCGCCCAAGGCGCGGCAATGCGCCGCGCTGTGCGTCCTAACCCATCCTTAACCATAACAGTTCATGAAGAGAGTGGTGAAGATTGGAGGAATCCAGCGCCTTCCTTTCACCAAGATTTGCCCTGAAAAGGCCGCCTACGGTGCATTTTGGGGTTATTCCGCAAGCTTTGCGCGAACGGATTATAAGGGATGCCTATGGGCCAGCCGCCAGCCGTGCCCGGAAATTCTTAAGGACGTAACCATGGAAAATATCGCACTCGCCGAACCGGGCGCGCATTTGTCGATTTGGGCGCTGTTCACGCAGGCCGGCTGGGTGGTCAAGCTGGTCATGATCGGGCTGCTCTGCGCCTCGATCTGGACCTGGGCGATCATCGTCGACAAGCTCGTCGCCTATGGCCGCATGCGGCTCGCGCTCAATCGCTTCGAACAGGTGTTCTGGTCCGGGCAGTCGCTGGAAGAGCTCTATCGCACGCTCGCCGACCGCAAGACGTCAGGCATGGGCGCCATCTTCGTCGCCGCCATGCGCGAATGGAAGAAGAGCTTCGAGAAGGGGGCGAAATCGCCGCTTGGCCTGCAGACCCGCATCGACAAGGCGATGGACCTGGCGCTGACCCGCGAAATGGAAAAACTGGAAGGACGGCTTGGCTTTCTCGCCACCACTGGCTCGGCGGCGCCGTTCATCGGCCTGTTCGGCACCGTGATCGGCATCATGACCTCGTTCCAGGCGATCGCGGCATCGAAGAACACCAGCCTGTCGGTGGTCGCACCCGGCATTGCCGAGGCGCTGCTGGCCACGGCAATTGGCCTGCTGGCGGCTATTCCCGCCGTCATCGCCTACAACAAGCTGTCGTCGGACGCGAGCAAGATCGCCGTGCGCATGGAAGGGTTCGCGGACGAGTTCTCCGCCATACTCTCGCGCCAAATCGATGAAAAAGTCGCGCAGAAGACCTGAGGAACAATCATGGGAATGTCTGTAGGCGCGGGTGGCGGGGGACGCGGTGGTCGCGGCCACAGGCGGCGCGGCCGCCATCACGCGATGATATCGGAAATCAACGTCACGCCGATGGTCGATGTGATGCTGGTGCTGTTGATCATCTTCATGGTCGCCGCGCCACTGCTGACGGTCGGCGTTCCGGTCGACCTGCCGGAAACACAGGCCAAGGCGATTGCGGCCGACACGCAACCGATCGAGGTATCCATCAACTCCGCCGGCCAGATTTACATCCAGAAGACCGAGATCCCAATCGAGGAACTGGTGGCAAAGCTGCAGGCGATCTCGAAGACCGGCTATGACGAGCGCATCTTCTTTCGCGCCGACAAGGCAACCAATTATGGAGCGGCTCTGCAGGTCATGGCCCGTGTCCAAGCCGCTGGCTACAAGAATATGAGTCTCATCTCGCTGCAGGAACAGGACCAGTAGACAAGAACATGCGGACCGGCCTCACCACATCGGTGATCTTGCATGCGACGGCGATCGCCTTCGGGCTGTTCACGCTGTCGGCGCCGGCTGCGCTTCCGTCGTCCGAAGTCGAGTCGGTCGCAGTCGAGATCGTGCCGATGGAAGCGATCGCGCAGATACAGAAAGGCGACAAGAAGGCTGCGGTGAGCGAAAAGCCGGCGCCATTGCCGACCCAGCGCCCGGATATCGTTCCCGACGCGAAGACGGTCGGTGACAACAGCGTCGATACCGACAAGCCGCCGACGCCGGAACCCAAGCCCCAGCCGGTCGATATGGCTGAGGCGCCGCCGCCCGCGCCGACGCCGAAAGAGAAGCCGAAGCCCGAGGACGCGCCGAAGCCGAAGGAGCAGCCGAAGCCTGTCCCGGCGACGGAGGTCGCACCGGTCCCGCAGCCGAAGGAAGAGGTCAAGCCCGAGCCGGTCAAGCAGGCGGAGCCCAAGCCGACACCGGCCAAGGAACCGGCGCCGACGCCGCCGCAGGACAAGACCGCCGCCATCGACCCGAAGCCAGAGGTCAAGCCGGACGCGGTCGCGGAAGCGATTGCCCAGGAGCCGCCAACCGAGACGACGCAGCTTCCGGAATCGGCGCCCGCCCCCCAGGCGCGGCCGAAGCCGCAGCCGGCCCAGGCCGAAAGCGCCAAGGCGCCCGAGCGCAAGGACGCCGACAAGCCGGTCAAGGAAGCCTCGTCCAAGCCGAAATCCGAGGAGAAGCAGTTTGACGCCGATGAGGTCGCTGCCCTGCTTGACAAGCGGAAGCCATCCGGCGGCGGCGCCAAGCGCTCAACCCAGCAGGCATCGCTCGGTGGTGACAAGGATCAGGGCCAGAAGTTGTCGAAGTCGGAGGAAGGGGCGCTCCGAGATCAGCTTGCCGGTTGCTGGTCAATTCCTGCTGGCGTCGAGGGCTCGGAGAGCTACGTGGCCGTGATCCGCTTCAATCTGGACGCGTCTGGCAAGCTGGATGGCCGGCCTGCTGTCGAAAAATCGAGCGGAAGCCGCCCGTTCGACGAGAGTGCCGTACGCGCGGTTCAGAAATGCGACATGGCCGGTCTGCAGGTTCCCGCCGGCAAGCAGGACATCTGGGCCGACGTCCGGGTCACTTTCGATCCGAGGGAGATGCTGGGCCTGTAGGCCTGGCGCCCCCAGAATCATTGAAGACCCGTAGAATCATTGAAGAGAAGCGAGAAGACATGAAATCCATCCTCAAGCCGCTCCTGATGATCGTAGCGATGGCGCTGGGCATGACTGCCGCCGCCACCTTGCCGGCGCGGGCGCTCGTTGAGCTCAACGTCAACAAAGGCAATGTCGAGCCGCTGCCGATCGCCATCACCGATTTCCAGGGCGGCGATGCGCTGGGCGCGGAGATTTCCGGCATCGTCAGCGCAGACCTGAAACGCTCCGGCCTGTTCGCGCCGATCGACAAGAGCGCCTTCATCGAAAAGATCTCGAACCCGGATGCCACGCCTCGCTTCGAGGACTGGAAGGTGATCAATGCCCAGGCGCTGGTCACCGGCAGCGTCAGCAAGGAGGCCGATGGCCGCGTCCGTGCCCAGTACCGGTTGTGGGACACCTTTGCCGGCCAGCAGATGTCGGGCGAGCAGTTCTTCGCCAACGACGCCAACACAAGGCGCGTCGCCCACATCATCGCCGACGCCATCTATGAGCGGCTGACCGGCGAGAAAGGCTATTTCGACACGCGCGTCGTCTTCATCGACGAATCGGGCGCAAAGAACGCGCGCAAGAAGCGCCTCGCCATCATGGACCAGGACGGCGCCAATATCCGCTACCTGTCGGACGGCAGGTCGATCGTGCTGACCCCGCGTTTCTCGCCAAACCGGCAGGAAATTACTTACATGTCCTATGAAAGCGGCCAGCCGAAGGTCTATCTGCTGCAGATCGAGACCGGGCAGCGCGAACTGGTCGGCGACTTTCCCGGCATGACCTTTGCGCCGCGGTTCTCGCCCGACGGCCAGAAGGTGATCATGAGCCTGCTGCGCGACGACGGCAATTCCAACATCTTCGCCATGGATTTGAGAAGCCGCTCGACGACCAGGCTCACCAACTCGACGGCCATCGACACCTCGCCGTCCTATTCGCCGGATGGCAGCAAGGTGGTGTTCACCTCCGACCGCGGCGGCCGCGCGCAGATCTATGTGATGGGCGCCGACGGTTCTGGCCAGACCCGCATCTCCTTCGGCGACGGCGTCTATTCGACGCCGGTGTGGTCACCGCGTGGCGATCTCATCGCCTTCACCAAGCAGACCGCCGGCGAGTTCCAGATCGGCGTCATGCGCGTCGACGGTTCAGGCGAGCGCATCCTTTCAACCGGCTTCCAGCAGGAGGGGCCGACCTGGGCGCCCAACGGCCGGGTGCTGATGTTCTTCCGCGATTCTGCCGGCGGCCCGAAACTCGTTTCGGTCGATCTCACCGGCCGCAACGAACAGTCGATCCCGACCTCGAATTTCGCTTCGGACCCGGCCTGGTCGCCGCTGCTGGAATAGGCTGGAAGGGGAATTGAGGAATTGAGGAACTGACGAGTTGAAGAACTGAAGGATGGAGAAGGCAGCGGCCTACATCGAGCACGCGAGGGATTTGGAAGTCTATAAGCGTGCCTATGCAGTTTCCCTTGGGGTACACAGAGCCACGCTTGCTTTTCCGAAAATGGAGCAATACGCGCTCGCCGATCAACTACGTCGTTCCAGCAAGGCGATCTGCGCCAATTTGGCTGAGGGTTTTGCCAAACAAACCCGCTCCAAGCCCGAATTCGCACGGTTCATTTCGATGGCGATAGGGTCATGCAGTGAAGTGGAGACGTGGATTTCGTATGCGTTCGATCTGGAGTATATCACCCAGGCGCAACGCGACGACTGGTTGCAATCCTATGCCCCGCATCTACGGAATGCTGGTCAATCTCAGAGAGAAGCTGAGGTGACCTCTTTCCTCAGTTCCTCAGTTCGTCAGTTCCTCAGTTCCCCAATTCCTCAGTTCCTCAATTCCCTTTTTCCACGGCTTGGTCGCGTTTCAGCCGCATTTCTGCCTACGGTCCGCGCGCATTGTTGCCTCCTCGGATTCCCCTTGGGCAAAACGGCTGTGGACGGCAGCCGAAACCAAATTTTAACCGTGTTTCTTGAACGCCGGTTAACCCAAACGTGGTTACTGGACGATCAACGAAATCACTCGAATTGCGAAGGAGAGGCGGCATGGGCCGTATCGCAGCACTTACCAGAAACCCGGCGATGATCGCGCTGGTGGCATTGCTCGCCATCGCCGGCTGCGCCTCGAAGAAGAACCTGAACAGCGCCGCCGATCTCGGTCTCAGCGGCGCCGGGGCGGCAACGCCCGGATCGGCCCAGGATTTTACCGTCAACATCGGCGACCGCATCTTCTTCGACACGGATTCGTCCTCGATCCGCGCCGACGCGCAGACGACGCTTTCGCGGCAGGCGCAATGGCTGAACCAGTATCGGCAGTATGCCATCGTCATTGAAGGCCATGCCGACGAGCGCGGCACGCGCGAATACAATCTGGCGCTCGGCGCCCGCCGCGCCGCCGCCACCCGCGACTTCCTCGTCGCCAGGGGTGTTTCCGGCCAGCGCCTGAAGACCATTTCTTACGGCAAGGAGCGTCCGGTCGCGGTTTGCGACGACATCTCCTGCTGGTCGCAGAACCGCCGCGCCGTCACCACGATCAGCGGCGCCGGTTCCTGATCGGCAATTTTCCGATCGGCAGAAATGCAACACCTACGTGTGAAAGGCGGCTGCGGCCGCCTTTTTCATGTCCGGCGCCCGGATGTGGGACTTGAAACAAAATTTGGCCGAAGTCCTGCGTCCTTGGTAATAACCGAGGCGCCTGACGGTCCACTCCGATCGGAAGGCATGCAACAGGCAAACAATCCACGGCGAGAGGCACATGCATTTCAGATCGGTCTTGAGCGGCACGCTTGCGTTGCTGCTCGTATCAAGCGTCGCTGCCCCGGCAGTAGGCAATGAGCAAGGCACAGAAAAAAGCGGTTTTTCCTTCCGCCTGCCGACGCTCGGCATTTTCGGTGAAAAAAAGAAACCGGATCAGGTGCAATTTGCGCAGGATGGCACCGGCACTACCGCGCTGGAGGAACAACTCCGGCAAATGAACGGCAAGATCGAGGAGCTCAACTTCCAGGTGCTGCAGATGCAGGAGCAGATCCGCAAGCAGCAGGAAGATAACGAGTTCCGTTTCCAGCAGCTGGAAGGCGGCTCACAAGGCGCGCAGCAGCCACGCGAGCAGAAGAAGTCGGACGCCACCACCAACACCGACAGCAGCGTCGCCGAGGCTCCGGCGACGCATGCGCCGGCCGATGCGGGCACACCGCCCGCGGGCGGCCAGAGCGGCGAGGTCATCGTCGAATCACCGACAGGGGAACCCGGCGCGGTGATCCCGGGCACGCCGCCGAAGACGTTCGGCACCATCACCGTCGACAAGAACGGCAATGTGATCGACGCAGACGGCAAGACGCAGGCACATGCACCGGCGCAGAACACCGCCCCTGTCTCCGGCGACCAGGCCGCTGGCACGCAGGCCGGCAAGTCCGACGATACGGTGGTCGCGGCGCTGCCCGCCACCGACGACCCGGAGGAGCTTTACCGCAATTCCTATCAGTTCATCCTGTCGGGCGACTACGGCACTGCCGAACAGGGTTTTCGCGACCACATCGCCCGCTTCCCCAAGGACGCCAAGACGGCGGACGCGCATTACTGGCTGGGTGAGTCGCTGCTCGGCCAGCAGAAGTATCGCGACGCGGCCGAGACTTTCCTCGCCGCCAGCAAGGACTATCCGAAGGCCAAGAAGGCTCCCGACATGCTGCTGAAGCTCGGTGTGTCGCTGGTCGGATTGAACCAGCGCGACGTGGCCTGCGCCACTTTCGGCGAGATCGGCAAGCGCTATCCGAACGTTTCCGGCGCGCTCAAGGAACGCGTCAAGCAGGAAAGGGCGCTCGCGGCGTGTTAGTTTTTCTCTTGCACGTCGTTGCCCCAAGACTTGTTGCCCCAGATCCGGGGCCACTTTTGGGCGATATGCATTGACGCCCGAAACCGAGCCTGACCGTTCGGTTTTTTCGCAGATCGACTTTACCAGCGGCGCTGTTGCGGCCGTGTCCGGCGGCAGCGACTCGACCGCCCTCCTCCTTCTCCTTAAAGATCACCTCGACCGTACCGCGCCGGCAACGAAATTGCTGGCTGTGACCATCGATCACGGTCTGCGGCCGGGCTCGGCAGCGGAAGCACAGGCCGTGGCCAGGTTTTGCGCCGGGCGCGGCATTGCCCACCGCATCCTGCTCTGGTCCGGACGCAAGCCGTCGACCGGCCTGCCGGCTGCCGCGCGAGAGGCACGCTACCGGCTGCTGGCCGAGGCGGCGCAGGCGGAAGGTATCGGCCTTATCCTGACCGGCCACACGGCCGACGACCAGGCCGAGACGGTGCTGATGCGGCAAGCACGCCAGGAGGGAGCGCGAGAGCCAGAGCGAGGTCTGGCCGGCATGGCACCGGCCACCCTCTATGACTGGCGGATCTGGATCGCACGGCCGCTTCTCGGCACACGGCGTGCTGCGCTGCGCGAAGTCCTGCGGCGCGCGAATGTCGGCTGGGCCGAAGACCCGACCAATGAAGACGAGGCTTTCGAGAGGCCACGTATCCGCGCAGCGCTTGCCGACCGCAATGGTGCGCGGGAAGACGCGTTGGCGCTGGCCGCGCGGGCTGCGGTGGAGCGCGAGCAGCTTGGCCATCGCGCCGCCGCGCTGATCCGTGGCTTTGCCAGCAGGCCCGCAGCCGGCCTTATCCGTCTCGATCCGGGCTTTGCGACAGCCGTCGACGAGGCGGCGGCCGTCTACGCGCTGCGCGTCCTGCTGGCGACTGTCGGCGGCATTGCGTTTCTGCCCGAGCAGGCTCGCAGCGAGGCGCTGCTCAACCGGCTGAGGCCCGGACCACCTGGCACAACCTCATTTTTCGCTACCCCGTTTTGCGCCACATTGTCGCGGACGGTGGTCGATGCGCGGCGTGCCGGCATTTTTCTGCGTCGCGAAACCCGCAACCTGCCGCCCGCTGCGCCTGCCGTGAACAATGCCCCTTGGGACGGTCGCCGGAGGATCACATTGGCGGACAGACCGGGTGAATTTTTGATCGCGCCGCTCGGCGCGGCGCGTGCCGCAAGACAGGCAATTGCCGAAAATGGCACGCCGCCGAGCCTTGTCCGCGCGGCTCTGGCGGCCGAGCCGGTGCTGTGGCGCGCAAGCGAACATCCAGGCGACAGCCCGGTCTTGGCGGGAATGGCGGTATGCCCGGTCGTCGCGCCCTTTGCCCGCTTCCTGCCGTCCTACGACCTGGCGCCGGCCGGAACTGTCGCCGCGCTGATCGGCGCGCCGCGACTTCCTGCCCCGCCTTTCGGCGGCCACACTGCCGGTTGATCATGGGCGAAAGCTTAACCGCGACATGCTGTTCTGCTTGGCAATGAAGGGCGCCATCCCTATGTTAGACCCAAGTTTCCTCTCACGACGCGTGTCCGCTGGCGGACACCAACGGGACAATTGATGAATCCGAATTATCGCAATCTCGCGCTCTGGGCGATCATAGCGGTCCTGCTCATCGCTCTCTTCAATCTGTTCCAGACGCCGCAGACGCGCGGAGCAGCGAGTGACGTCCCCTATTCGCAGTTCCTGCAGGACGTCGCGGCCGGCCGGGTCAAGACGGTGACCATCGCGGGCGCCCGCATCTCGGGCACTTATACCGACACCTCTACCGGCTTCCAGACCTATTCGCCGGGTGATCCGTCGCTGGTTTCGAGACTCCAGGACAAGAACGTCACCATCAACGCGCGCCCCGAATCCGACGGTTCCAATTCGCTGTTCAGCTATCTCATCTCCTGGCTGCCGATGATCCTAATCCTTGGCGTCTGGATATTCTTCATGCGCCAGATGCAGTCCGGCTCCGGCCGCGCCATGGGCTTCGGCAAGTCCAAAGCCAAGCTTTTGACTGAAGCGCATGGCCGCGTCACCTTCCAGGATGTCGCCGGCGTCGACGAAGCCAAGCAGGATCTGGAAGAGATTGTCGAATTCCTGCGTGATCCGCAGAAGTTCCAGCGGCTTGGCGGCAAGATTCCGCGCGGCGTGCTGCTCGTCGGCCCTCCCGGGACCGGCAAGACGCTGCTTGCCCGTTCGGTCGCCGGTGAGGCCAACGTGCCGTTCTTCACCATTTCCGGCTCGGACTTTGTCGAGATGTTCGTCGGCGTTGGCGCTAGCCGCGTCCGCGACATGTTCGACCAGGCCAAGAAGAATGCGCCCTGCATCATCTTCATCGACGAAATCGACGCGGTCGGCCGCCATCGCGGCGCCGGCCTCGGCGGCGGCAACGACGAGCGCGAGCAGACGCTGAACCAGTTGCTGGTCGAAATGGACGGCTTCGAATCCAACGAAAGCATCATCCTGATCGCTGCCACCAACCGGCCGGACGTGCTCGATCCGGCGCTGCTCAGGCCCGGCCGTTTCGACCGCCAGGTGGTGGTGCCGAACCCCGACATTGTCGGCCGCGAGAAGATCCTGAAGGTGCATGTGCGCAACGTGCCGCTGGCCCCCAATGTCGACCTCAAGGTGATCGCGCGCGGCACGCCGGGCTTTTCCGGCGCCGACCTGATGAACCTCGTCAACGAATCCGCCCTGATGGCGGCGCGGCGCAACAAGCGCCTTGTCACCATGGCCGAGTTCGAGGACGCCAAGGACAAGATCATGATGGGCGCCGAGCGCCGCTCGTCGGCGATGACCCAGGCCGAGAAGGAACTCACCGCCTATCACGAGGCCGGCCACGCCATCCTGGCGCTGAACGTGCCGTCGGCCGATCCGCTGCACAAGGCGACCATCATCCCGCGCGGCCGGGCGCTTGGCATGGTCATGCAGTTGCCGGAAGGCGACCGCTATTCGATGAGCTACAAATACATGATCTCGCGCCTTGCCATCATGATGGGTGGCCGCGTCGCCGAGGAGTTCAAGTTCGGCAAGGAGAACATCACCTCGGGTGCCTCCTCGGACATCGAGCAGGCAACCAAGCTGGCGCGCGCCATGGTCACACGCTGGGGTTTTTCCGACAAGCTTGGCCACGTCGCCTATGGCGACAACCAGGAGGAAGTGTTCCTCGGCCATTCGGTGGCGCGCACGCAGAACGTCTCGGAAGAGACGGCGCAGATCATCGACGCCGAAGTGCGTCGGCTGATCGACGAGGCCTATTCGACGGCGAAATCCATCCTGACCAAGAAGAAGAAGGAATGGATTGCGCTGGCGCAGGGGCTTTTGGAATATGAGACGCTGTCCGGCGACGAGATCAAGCAGCTGATCGCCGGCCACAAGCCGGCACGCGATCTCGGCGACGACACGCCGCCGAGCCGCGGCTCGGCCGTGCCGAAGTCCGGCAGCCGCCGCAAGAAGGGCCCGGAGCCCGAAGGCGGCATGGAGCCTCAGCCGTCAAGCTAGGGTCCGGCTCAGGAAACGCCGCGGCTTGGACGCGGCGTTTTTGTTCAGGAGGTGCCGACAGCCGATCGCGGCCTGAAAAACTCAATCACTTCACCCAAGTGCCGGGGACTTCTCCACATGGGAAATAGACGTTGAAGGTTTGCGGATGCCGTGATGAGGGCTGATCTCCCCGCAAGGGGGGAGATCGACAGCGGCGCCGACAGCGCCTCGCTTGCAGCGCAGATGCGGCATATCCTGGCCCTGCCTGCCACCGCCAGCAGCAAAAGGCCCGCGAACCTTCGCGAGCCTTGCTATATTCGAATGTTAATGTCGATCAGCTCTTCAGCGCGGCATTGCACAGGCTGTAGAAGCCGCCACCGTTCTGGATCCACTTGAGGCCACCCAGCGTCCCGGCATCCTTGTTGGCGTGGTACTGGTCGCGGCAAGTGTGCATGCGGGCCTTGGACGGGGTTTCGCTGCTATACTTGGTGGAGATCGCCTTCGGAAACGTCACTCCCTGGGGAGCGGTGACGGTCGGCTTTTCCGGCTGGCTGGTGAGGCTTGCCTGATCGGCTGCCGGTATGGTGTCGTCGGAACCGCTGGCACCGCACTGGCTCATGCGGAAGTCGTTCCACTTCATGCCGTTCAGCGTGTTGGCAGTCTTGGCCGCCCGATATTTGGCGCCGCACTCCGCCCTGCTGAGGCCGTTGCCTGCATTGGCAGTTGCCGCTGCCTTGGTCGTCGCTGCGGCGGCCGCATCGGTAGTTGCAGCGCTGGTGCTGTCCGGCTTGGCTGGCGTGGCGTCGGTTGCGGCGGCAACGGTGCCGCATTCTGCCTTGCGGAACTGGTTCCAGTTCTGTCCGCCAAGTGTTCCCGCGTCCTTTGCCGCGTTATACTTGGTGCTGCATTCGGCCATGGTCAGCGCTTTGGCGGGTACTGCCAGGAATAAAGTCACGACGGCAAGACCCGTCAAAGTGGCAAGTCGATGGATGAGCATGTGTCTTCTCCCTCTGGGTGTTCACGTTATGTCCCAAGCAAGCAATAACACTCAACGAATGGTTGCGCCAGAGGCTAAATGGCGTGAAAGCTGTCGGAAAGTGCATTATTTTTATGAAATGGGTGCCAGCCTCCGTTCGCCGGGCGATTTGCCCGCGCGCATTTGCACGGAAAACTTGTATAGGGCGGACCAGTATCAGGAACTGCCTCACATGGCGGGCCGATCGGGTCGGCAGTGCGGCGGACCTGAATGCCCGGTCCAGAGCAACACGACGCGCGGGTTTCGAATTCAATGCCTATCGACGCGCACATGAAACAATCCAGATGCGGTCAGAAGTTCCTGAACGCTGTGCTGCAACCAGGGCAGGCAAAATCAAAGCACTGACGTGACACAAAACACACAAGACAACAGTTTTCTAAGGATTGGTGCCCTATAATCATGAATTGTGATGATAGGGCTCGGGCCAATGTGTGGCATGACGTGCCGGCAATGAACCATCGGGAAGCTGACTAGCATGGCAGGAAGTTATTTCGGAACGGACGGCATTCGCGGACGCGCTAACAGATTTCCAATGACGGCGGAGGTCGCCATGAGGGTCGGCATGGCCGCCGGCCTTTCGTTCCAGCGCGGCAACCATCGTCACCGCGTCGTGCTCGGCAAGGACACCAGACTTTCCGGCTACATGATCGAGAATGCGATGGTATCGGGCCTGTGCGCCGCCGGCATGGATGTGTTCCTGCTCGGCCCGATTCCGACGCCCGCGGTCGCCATGCTGGTGCGCTCATTGCGCGCCGACATCGGCGTGATGATCTCGGCCTCGCACAATCCTTACTACGACAACGGCATCAAGCTGTTCGGTCCCGATGGCTACAAGCTTTCCGATGAGATCGAGGAGCGCATCGAGGGCATGCTCGACAAGGATATCGAACTGGCGCTCGCCGACTCGGACGGGCTCGGCCGCGCCAAGCGCGTCGACGGCGTTCATGACCGCTACATCGAATTTGCCAAGCGCACGCTGCCGCGGTCGATGTCGCTGTCGGGCCTCCGCATCGTTGTCGATTGCGCCAACGGCGCTGCGTACAAGGTGGCGCCCGAGGCGCTGTGGGAACTCGGTGCCGAAGTTGTCGCCATCAACGTCGAGCCCAACGGCTTCAACATCAACAAGGAGTGTGGCTCGACCCATCCGGCCGGCCTGCAGAAGAAGGTGCACGAAGTGCGCGCCGATATCGGCATCGCGCTCGACGGCGACGCCGACCGCGTCGTCATCGTCGACGAGAATGGCGCGATCGTCGATGGCGACCAGATCATGGCGCTGATTGCCGAGTCCTGGCATCAGAGCGGACGGCTGGCCGGCGGTGGCGTCGTCTCGACGGTGATGTCCAATCTCGGCCTCGAACGCTTCCTCGGCGACATGAACCTGCAGTTGCACCGTACCAAGGTCGGCGACCGCTATGTCGTCGAGCACATGCGTGCGCACGGCCTGAATGTCGGCGGCGAACAGTCGGGCCACATCGTGCTGTCCGATTTTTCCACCACCGGCGACGGCCTCGTCTCGGCACTCCAGGTGCTCGCCTGCATCAAGCGGCAGAACCGACCGGTCAGCGAACTGTCGAAGAAGTTCGCGCCGGTGCCGCAATTGCTGAAGAACGTTCATATTTCCGGCGGCAAGCCGCTCGAGGAAGCCCTGGTCAAGGCGGCGATCGAAGATGGACGCCATCGTTTGGGCCAGGCTGGCCGCCTGGTCATCCGGCCGTCCGGCACGGAACCGCTCATCCGCGTCATGGCGGAAGGCGACGATCAGCAACTGGTCGAGGCCGTCGTCAACGACATCGTCGAGGTCATTTCGGAAACCCGCAGCGCTGCCTGATCCCCCAGTTTTTGCCAGGTGAAAAGCCCGCCCTCTGGCGGGCTTTTTTCGTGTGTCCGCACGCCAAATCGTTGGCAGACAACGCGAAAATCCTGAAAGATTTAGAGATTCATGGTTAAGCGATAGGGTTAAACGGCTTTTAACTTTTCCAATTCATTCTCCACGACTGAAACCAATCAGATTCGGACGCGTTCGCTGTGCCGAGGGTTCTCAGGGGTGACAAGCATGTTCAATACAGCAAGAATGGGCCTCTTTGCCGCGCTGCTCGCGGGCGTGGCCGGACCAGTGTTGGCCGCCGACTTCGTCGAGCCGCCCGTGGTCGAGCCGGCCCCTCCGCCGCCCGTCTACGAGCAGCCGGTCGAATATGGCGGCTGGTACATTCGCGGCGACATCGACTACCACTGGTCGAAGTTCCGCGGCGGCGACTACATCACCTACGGGGCGGTTCCAGGCACTGGCAGCTTTGACAGCGGCAAGCTGGATGGCGCCTTCTCGGCCGGCGCCGGCGTCGGCTACCAGATCAACCGGCATTTCCGTACCGACCTGACCGCGGACTGGATGAGCAAATCCGATTTCCGCGGCTCGACCAGCGGCTTCTGCGGCATCAATCAGACGCCCTGCACTTCGACCGACCACTCATCCTATACGGCGCTGCTGCTCCTGGCCAATGCCTATGTCGATATCGGCACCTGGCACGGCGTCACGCCTTATGTCGGCGCCGGCATCGGCGGCGCCTGGGTCAAATGGGACACGCTGCACAACAATGACATCGACGGCGAGTTCGAGCATCATGGCGGCAAGGGCTGGCGCTTTGCCTATGCGGCCATGGCGGGCGCCTCCTACTGCCTGACCGATCGCGTCAAGCTCGATCTCGGCTACCGCTTCAGCCATATCGAGGGCGGCAAGATGTTCGACTACGCTTCAGACAGCAATGTCGGTCCCGGCCGTGACAAGGGCATCAATGTGCACGAAGTGCGCGGCGGCCTGCGCTACCAGTTCGGCAACTCGGACTGCGCCCAGCCGGAGCCGATCGCCTACGAACCCGAACCGGTTTACACCAAGTAATCGCTTCGAGAGCAGGTTTGCGGACCGCCCGGCAAAAGCCGGGCGGTTTTTCTCGTTGTGGCGGAACGCGCATCAAAATCAATTCGCTAACGCCCTGTTATCCTTAACCGCCACTTAACCACTATGGTTAACAATGCCCTGAAACGGCGCTCGCGATCGCGAATGGCGCCACCTTCGGGAGCCGGGGATCATGACAGTCAAATCGGGCATAGCACTGGCGCTTGCAGCAATCGCCCTGACGCCGTTGTCGCAGGCGCTTGGCGCCGACTACGATCCGCCGATCTATGTCGACCAGGCGCCGGACTATGTGCCGGTCGAAGTCGGTTCGGGATGGTATCTGCGCGGCGATGTCTCCTATCTGGTGCAGAAGAGCTTCGACAATGAGGACTTCGCCTTCGCGCCAGCGAACTTCGACGAAGAAGAGGATCACATCTTCGCCAGCATCGGCTTCGGCTACCATTTTAACGATTATCTGCGCGCCGATCTCAATCTGGGCTATCTGCCCGGCAACGAGATCAGCGTCAGCTATGACAACGGAACGACCGTGGCATCGGCGGACCTGGAGAACTACGCGTTCTCGGGCATGCTCAACGGCTATGTCGATCTTGGCACCTATGTCGGGATCACACCCTATCTCGGCGCCGGTATCGGTATTGTCCAGACCAGGCGGCGCCTCTCGGCGGACTACTTCACAGACAACGCCAACCCCGCCGACGATTTCGTCCGCGATGACAACGAGACCCATTACTCTTTCGCCTATACGCTGAACGCCGGCCTTGCCTACCAGGTGTCCAAGAACCTTTCAGTCGATCTGGGCTATCAATATTTTTCCGCACCCGACGCCGAATATACCACCGCACAGGATTTGGATTCCTATCCGATCGACAAAGGGATCAGCAATCATCAGGTCAAGGTCGGGCTGCGCTACGATCTCTGGTAGGCACGGCGAAAGCCTCGGGAATGCCAGCGGCGGATTTCGGTCCGTCGTTCTCTTTTTCGGTGGGACGCGACCAGTATCCCGTCAGCGACAAAAACTTTCCTCTTGACGCCGGAAGCCTGAACGCATATCGCCGTCTGTGGGCCACCCCTCCCCAACGAGGGGCCACTATCTGGAAGGATAGACCACGATGACGATCCATACGAAGCCCGGACTGCGCCCGGCAAATCCCAATTTTTCCTCAGGTCCCTGTGCAAAACGCCCCGGCTGGTCAGTCGAGGCGCTGGCCAATGCCGCGCTCGGACGCTCGCACCGCGCCAAGATCGGCAAAACCAAGCTCGAACAGGCGATCGAGCTGACGCGGGAAATTCTCCAAATTCCGGCGGATTATCGCATCGGCATCGTGCCGGCGTCGGACACCGGCGCGGTCGAGATGGCGCTGTGGTCGCTGCTCGGCGAACGCGGCGTCGACATGGTCGCCTGGGAGAGTTTCGGTTCCGGCTGGGTCACCGATGTGGTCAAGCATCTGAAGCTCGCCGACGTGCGCAGGATCGAAGCCGGCTACGGTGCGTTGCCGGATCTGACAAAAATCGACTTCGACCGCGACGTGGTCTTCACCTGGAATGGCACGACCTCAGGCGTGCGCGTGCCGAACGGCGATTTCATCCGGGCCGCCCGCAAGGGCCTGACCATCTGCGACGCCACGTCGGCGGCCTTTGCGCAAGAGCTCGATTTTGGCAAGCTCGACGTCGTCACCTTCTCCTGGCAGAAGGTGCTGGGCGGCGAAGGTGCGCATGGCATGCTGATCCTCAGCCCGCGCGCCGTCGAGCGGCTGGAAAGCTACAAGCCTGGCTGGCCGCTGCCGAAAATCTTTCGCCTCACCTCGGGCGGCAAGCTCATCGAAGGCATTTTTAAGGGCGAAACCATCAACACGCCGTCGATGCTGTGCGTCGAGGATTATCTCGACGCGCTGCGTTGGGCGAAGTCGATCGGCGGTCTCGACGCATTGATTGCCCGCGCCGACGCCAACGCCGCAATTATCGACGGTTTCGTCGGTAAATCCGCATGGCTTGGCCATCTGGCCACCGACCCGGCGACGCGGTCGAACACGTCCGTCTGTCTTTCCTTCACCGACCCGGACGTCGCCGCGCTCGATGCCGACGGACAAGCGGCGTTCGCCAAGGGCATCGTCTCGGCGCTCGACAAGGAAGGCGTCGCCTACGATATCGGCGCCTATCGCGATGCGCCGCCGGGCCTGCGCATCTGGTGCGGCGCAACCGTCGAGACTTCCGACCTCGAAGCGCTGCTGCCGTGGCTCGACTGGGCCTTTGCCGCGCAAAAGGCGTCGCTCAAGGCGGCCGCCTGATCCCTCCCCTTCGAGGGGAGGGTGGCCCGAAGGGCCGGGTGGGGTCGCCTCCACCCAACTCAACGGTCCGCCATCCAGAAGAAAAAGATTTCGGCCACGCCCGGCCGCAACCACCCCACCCCGGCACTTCGCGCCGACCCTCCCGTCAGGGGAGGGGCGCCAATCGCAAAGGATGAAGCCCATGCCCCGCGTTCTCGTCTCAGACAAACTCTCCACCACCGCCGTGCAGATCTTCAGGGATCGCGGCATCGAGGTCGACTACCTGCCCGATCTCGGCAAGGACAAGGAAAAGCTGCTCGAAGTGATCGGCCAGTATGACGGCCTCGCCATCCGTTCGGCGACCAAAGTCACCGAAAAGCTGATCGACGCCGCCACAAGGCTCAAGGTGGTCGGCCGCGCCGGCATCGGCGTCGACAATGTCGACATCCCGGCGGCGAGCCGCAAGGGCATCATCGTGATGAACACGCCCTTCGGCAATTCGATCACCACCGCCGAGCATGCCGTCGCCATGATCTTCGCGCTGGCCCGCCAGATACCGGAAGCCAATGCCTCGACCCATGCCGGCAAGTGGGAAAAGAACCGCTTCATGGGCACCGAGATCACCGGCAAGACGCTGGGCATCATCGGCTGCGGCAATATCGGCTCGATCGTCGCTACGCGCGGCGTTGGCCTGAAGATGCACGTCATCGCCTTCGATCCGTTCCTGTCGGACAGTCGCGCCGAGGAACTCGGCGTCGAGAAGGTGGAACTCGACGAGCTGTTCGCCCGCGCCGATTTCATCACCCTGCACACGCCCTTGACCGACAAGACGCGCAACATCATCGACGCTTCGGCGATCGCCAAAATGAAGACCGGCGTGCGCATCATCAACTGCGCCCGTGGCGGGCTGATCGTCGAGGCCGACCTGATCGCGGCGTTGAAAAGCGGCAAGGTGGCAGGCGCCGGCATCGACGTGTTCGAGGTCGAGCCGGCGGAGAAAAGCGAGCTGTTCGGCATGGAGAATGTGGTGGCGACGCCGCACCTCGGCGCATCGACGATGGAGGCGCAGGAGAATGTCGCTCTGCAGGTCGCCGAGCAGATGGCCGACTACCTGATCAAGGGCGCCGTTTCCAACGCCATCAACATGCCGTCGATCACCGCCGAGGAAGCGCCGCGCCTAAAACCCTTCGTCAAGCTGGCCGAAGTGCTCGGCGCCTTTGTCGGCCAGGTCACCGAGGATCCGATCAAGGAGGTCGAGATCCTGTTCGACGGCTCGACCGCGACGATGAACACGCGCGCGCTGATCAGCGCCACACTTGCCGGGCTGATCCGGCCGCAGGTCTCCGACGTCAACATGGTTTCGGCGCCGATCATGGTCAAGGAGCGCGGCATCATCGTCGCCGAGGTCAAGCGCGACAAATCGGGCGTGTTCGACGGCTATATCAAGCTGACGGTCAAGACCGAGCACAAGACGCGTGCGATCGCCGGCACCTGCTTCTCGGACGGCAAGCCGCGCTTCATCCAGATCAAGGGCATCAACCTCGACGCCGAGGTCGGCCAGCACATGCTGTACACGACGAATGCCGACGCGCCCGGCATCATCGGCCTGCTCGGCACGGTCTGCGGCGAGAACGGCGTAAACATCGCCAACTTCCAGCTCGGCCGCAACCGGCCTGGCGGCGATGCCATCGCGCTGCTCTATCTCGATGCGCCGTTCCCGGAGAAGGTGCTGGAACAGGTGCGGGCGCACAAGTCGATCGACTCCGCCAAGCGGCTGCATTTCGACGTCGGCGTCGCCTGAGTCATGCGCGAGCGCCCCGCGAGCTTTGTAAGCCCACGGGGCGTTCGACAATGGCGTCGAAATATCGACAGAGTTCTTTCACGGCCCGTCACAGCTTTCCGGCTGTCAAATCGCCATTTTACGTCCGCTGTATTCAGCCAGGCTGATGCCGCCGAGCACCAGCACGAGGGCCACGCCCTGATAGAGCTGGAATGTCTCACCGACGATCAGCACCGAAAGCAGCGTGCCGAAGATCGGCACCAGGTTGATGAACAGGCCGGCCCGGTTGGCGCCGATCAGTTCGATGCCCCTGATATAAAAAATTTGCGAGACGACCGAAGCGCCGATCGCAGTGTAGAACGCTATCGCCCAGCCGCGCGCATCGGGGATGATGACCTTGCCGGCAGCCACCTCCCAGAGGAAGAAAGGCAGCGAGGTCACCAGTGCGGCAATCGACAGCGCCAGCATCAGGCTTTGCCAGCGTATGGCCGGCTTCAGCCGCAACCCGACCGAGTAGAAGCTGTAGCAAAGCACCGCGATCAGCATGATGGCGTCGCCGAAGTTGAGGTCCAGCTTGAGAAGCTGGCGCAGATCGCCGTGGCTGGCGGTCAGGGCGACGCCGATGATCGTCAGCACGACACCGGCGATCTGCACCCGGTTCACACGCAGGCGAAACAGCACGAAATTGGCGAGGATGATGACGACCGGGATTGCCGCCTGCTCGATCGAGACGTTGATCGCCGTCGTGTAGTTGAGCGCCGTGTAGAAGATCGCGTTGAAAAAGGTGAAGCCGCAAGCGCCGAGCCCGCCAAGCAGCAACCAATGCCTGCGCACCACCGGCCAGTCCTCGCGCAGCGTTCGCCAGCCGATCGGCAGCATGATCAGAACGGCCAGGACCCAGCGCAGGAAGACCAGCGTCATCGGCGAAATATGGTCGACTGCCAGCTTGCCGGCCACGGAGTTGCCGCCCCACAGCAAGGTGGTGAACAGCAGGAACAGATAGGCGGTTCGATGCATCGCGAAATTCCAGCCGGGGTGGGCAGGGTCATTGCCGACCTATTGTGGTGGTTCGCCCAAGTAAATGATGTCAAACGTGAAAATTGTTGTGCCTGAGGGCGCTTTCGGCGGCAAAGAATGGTCGCGCTCGCCGGGTGTTGACGTTATAGAACGACGTACGTCCACCTGGACGCACAAAGTACGCGTCTCAAGGCTTTGAACGTTCGCGTCGTGCTATCCGAAAATCGATTCCGATTTTCTGGCCGATGCGATAGAAGCCTGTCGTTTCGAACCATTCAAGCCGCTCGGAGCGGCGCCTCAAGGGAAAAGAAACATGGCCAATGTGGTGGTCGTCGGCTCGCAATGGGGCGACGAGGGCAAAGGCAAGATCGTCGACTGGCTGTCGGAACGCGCCGACGTCGTCGTGCGCTTCCAGGGCGGCCACAATGCCGGCCATACGCTGGTCGTCGACGGCAAGGTCTACAAGCTGTCGCTGCTGCCGTCCGGCGTGGTGCGGCAAGGCAAGCTGTCCATCATCGGCAATGGCGTCGTCTTCGACCCGCATGCCTTCGTCGCGGAAGTTGCGAAATTGAAGGCGCAAGGCGTCGAGGTGACGCCGGAGCGCCTGAAAATAGCCGAAAACACCGCGCTTATCCTGTCCTTGCACCGGGAGCTGGACGGATTCCGCGAAGACGCCGCCTCCAATTCGGGAACGAAAATCGGCACGACCCGTCGCGGCATCGGCCCCGCTTATGAGGATAAGGTGGGCCGGCGCGCAGTCAGGGTGATGGATTTGGCGGATTTGGAAACGCTGCCCTTGAAGGTCGACAGGCTGCTGACGCATCACAATGCGCTGCGCCGCGGGCTCGGCCACGCCGAAGTCACGCATGACGCAATCATGAGTGAGCTGATTTCGGTCACCGACGAGATCCTGCCCTATATGGACCGCGTCTGGAAGATCCTCGACGACAAGCGCCGCGCCGGCGAACGCATCCTGTTCGAGGGTGCGCAGGGCACGCTGCTTGACATCGACCACGGCACCTATCCGTTCGTCACCTCGTCCAACACGGTGGCTGGCCAAGCGGCCGCCGGATCCGGCGTCGGCCCGGGTGCCATCGGTTATGTGCTCGGCATCACCAAGGCCTATACGACGCGTGTCGGCGAAGGTCCGTTCCCGACCGAACAGAAGAACGAGATCGGCGAGTTCCTGGGCACGCGCGGCCACGAGTTCGGCGTCGTCACCGGCCGCAAGCGCCGCTGCGGCTGGTTCGATGCCGTGCTGGTTCGCCAAGCCGTCGCCGTAAACGGCATCAAGGGCATCGCCCTGACCAAGCTCGACGTGCTCGACGGGCTGGACGAGATCAAGGTCTGCACCGGCTACCGCCTCGATGGCGAGGCGATCGACTATCTGCCGGCCAGCCAGGGTGCGCAGGCGCGCGTCGAACCGGTCTACGAGACGCTGGAGGGCTGGAAAGGCACCAGCGCCGGCGCCAGAAGCTGGAACGATCTGCCGGCCCAGGCAGTCAAATATGTCCGTCACATCGAGGAACTGATCGGCGCGCCGGTCGCACTCCTTTCCACCAGCCCTGAACGGGACGACACAATACTTGTGACCGATCCGTTTCAAGACTAGATTCCAAGCTGTTCCGGGCATCGCGGCCGATTTGCGGGGGCCGGCCCAGAAACGAAATGCAGGTCGACTGAAGCATGGCAGATTTTGTTGGTGCTCTGAAAAAGACGCTCGACGGCCTTGGAAATCCGACGCCGGAGATACGCGCCAGGGTCTATGACAAGGCCCGTTCGACAATCGCGGACAAGCTTGCGAAGAACATACCGCCGCTGGCGCCGTCGGTCGTTGCCCAGCATAAGCGCACTCTGGAAGATGCCATCGCCATCGTCGAGCGGAGCTACGCCAAGCCTGCGCCGGTATCCGATCCGCTGTCGGAGTTGGAGGACATCTTCTCCTCCATCGACCGCAACAAGAACCAACCCAGCCATGTCCGACAGCCGGCAAAGGCCGAGCCGGCATGGCAGCCGGCCAAGACCGAGCCGGAATGGCAGCCGGCACCTGCCGCCAAAGCCTCGCTGAATTGGCAAAAACCGCCTCCAGAGGGCACCGATGCGGAGCCTTCGGACGCGGATCTTCCAGCGGCGTACGAGAACAGCGATAGCTTTAGAGACGATGTCTTCCCCAACGACGAGGAGCCGGCGCCGGACACTTTTCAGCATCCTGCCGAGCGCAGGCGCAGCTATGGCGGGCTGATCGCCGCTGTCGTCGCCTTGCTCGTCATCGCGGGCGGCGGCTACGGCATCTGGCTGAACAAGGACGCGTTCAGCAACATGCTGGGTCTCAACAGCACGACGGTCGCAACCGTAGAACCGCTGGTGAAGCCGAGCCCGGCCGAGCGGCCGGCTGCCGATGCTGCGGCAAGGGCCCCGGCCGCAGCGGCTCCAGCCGATGCCGAGGGCACAAAGTTCACCCAGCGGCTGACACCTGAGGGCGGTGAGGTCGATCCCGGCCCAGCTTCAGGACAAAGTGGCATCGGAGAGGGCGAATCCGTCGCAGCACTGACCACGCCCCCGCCGGCCGCACCTGCGCCTGCAGCGCCTGCCGGCACGCCAGCCACGAATGTGCCCGCACCGGGCGCGGCCCCCGCAACACCGCCTGCCGATGCCGCCACGCTGGCGCCTGCGGCGCCGACCGATAGCGCAGCCGCGCCGGCAGCGCCGGCCCCGGGTGCCGCGCCGGGTGCTGCACCGACAGCCGCGCCTGCGGAAACCGCACTGGCTGTCGGCCAGAAGGCGATCTTCTACGAGGAGCGCACCAGCACCGCGCAAGGCTCGGCCGAGCCCGGCAGCATCGTCTGGTCGCTGGTGCAGGAATCGCCCGGCGGCAATCTGCCGCCCGAGCCGGCAATCCGCGCCGAGGCGAGCATTCCGGGCAAGGACGTGCAGTTGCGCATGACCATCCGCCGCAACACCGACCAGACGCTGCCGGCCAGCCACATCATCGAGATGATTTTCCTGACGCCCGATGGTTTCGACGGCGGCGGTGTCGACAACATCCTGCGCGTCGCCATGAAGGGCTCTGAACAGGATGCCGGCAGTCCACTGATCGGCATCCCGGCCAAGATCGCCGACGGCTTCTTCCTGGTCGCTCTCAACGACACAAAGCCGGACGAAGACGCCAATCTGACCCTGCTGCGGGGCCAGAAATGGATCGACGTGCCGGTCGTCTACAAGACCGGACGGCGGGCGCTGCTCACCATGGAAAAGGGCATTCCCGGCGAGAAGGTGTTCGACGAGGCGCTGAAGGCCTGGCAAACAAAAGAGGCGGGCTGAGGCCGGCTCACCAGCCTCCCTTCGGCTCAGAAGCCCTGGAACAGCATGTCGAGCGCGGCCACGATGTCGTCGTGATGCCTGGAGATATTCAGTCGACTTTCGCCCAATTCCTTGGCCGGAACCGTGGCGATCAGATGGGTGGCCACAACCAATTTTCGCCCATTGATCTCGACGAGGGGATGGAGCTTTCGCATCGGCGGCGGCGTCATTGTTGTCGGAAGCAGCGGGATCACCACCCGTGTTTTAAAATCGTCGAGCAGGTCGGATTGGACGTCCAGCAAATAGCTGCCTTCCACCCGACCCGCGAAGACATCATAGCGTGCCATCAGAACTGCCGATGTTCTTCCAACGGAATACCGTGCTTTTCGACGTATTCGTTCCACGCTTCTATTGTGGCGCGATTCTCAAGTTTCCATAGTCGGGCTTTTTCGGCAGCCACCGCCTCTGCGATACCGGCTTCGGCGGCGCGCGAGACATTCACATCGAGTCCCTTGGCTTCCTTCATGAGCTTTGAGTCGATCGACAGATTTGCCGGCTGACGAACCGCATTCATAGCTATCTTTCGCATGATAACCTCCGCAGAATGCGCATAATGTATGCGCATTGTCGTGGTGGAGCAACGGCGAAGCGTCTACCCCTCCATCTCCTCGCGCAGCATTTCAAGTTCCAGCCATTCCTCCTCGAGCGCTGCCAGCGTGGCGCGCTCCTTGTCGAGCGCGGCGATGGTCTTCTGGAATGAGGCCGGGTCGCGCTCGTAATAGGCCGGGTCGGCGATATTGTCCTCCAGCCGTGATATCGAGGCGGTCACCGCGTCGATCTTCTTGGGCAGCGATTCCAGCGCGAATTTCTGCTTGAACGACAGTTTTTTCGCCGGGCCCTTCGGCGCAGTTGCCTCGGTCCTGGCTGCCGCCGCCACTTCACTCGTCTCGGCCTTCGGCCGTGCCTTGCGGTCGTCCAGCCTGGTGCCGCCGCGCTGCGCCAGCATGTCGGAATAGCCGCCGGCATATTCGATCCAGCGGCCGCCGCCTTCCGGCGCGATCAGGCTGGTCACCGTGCGGTCGAGGAAATCGCGGTCGTGGCTGACCAGGATGACGGTGCCGGCAAAACCGGCGACCAGTTCCTGCAGCAGTTCCAGCGTCTCCATGTCGAGATCGTTGGTCGGCTCGTCGAGCACCAAAAGATTTGCCGGCCGCGCCAGCACGCGGGCGAGCAGCAACCGCGCCCGCTCGCCGCCCGAAAGCTCGCGCACCGGCGTGCGCGCCTGTTCCGGCTTGAACAGGAAGTCCTTCATGTAGGAGACGACGTGGCGCTGCTCGCCGTTGATGACAAGGTTCTCGCCGCGGCCGTCGGTGAGATATTGCGCCAGCGTCTCTTGCGGGTCGACCGCCTCGCGTTTCTGGTCGAGCGTGGCGATCTCCAGATTGGTGCCGAGTCGCACCGTGCCTGAGTCCGGCTTCAATTCGCCGGTCAGCATCTTCAGCAGCGTCGTCTTTCCGGCGCCGTTCGGGCCGACCAGGCCGACGCGGTCACCGCGCTGGATGCGGGTCGAGAAACCCCTGACCACGGTGAGGTCGCCAAAGCTCTTCTCGATGTTCCTGGCCTCGATCACCAGCTTGCCCGATTCGGCGGCGTCGCTGGCCACCATCGTCGCCGCACCCTCGGCGCCACGATGGCCGCGAAAGCGCTGGCGCATGGTCTGCAATTCGCCGAGCCGGCGCATGTTGCGCTTGCGCCTTGCCGTCACGCCATAGCGCAGCCAGTGCTCCTCGCGCACGATCTGGCGGCCAAGCTTGTGCTGCTCGCGCTCTTCTTCTTCCAGAACGGTGTCGCGCCATTCCTCGAAATGGCCAAAGCCCTTGTCCAGCCTGCGGGTCTGGCCACGATCGAGCCAGACGGTGGCGCGCGACACGCGCTCGAGGAAGCGGCGGTCGTGCGAGATGACGATCAGCGCCGAAGAGGTGCGGGCGAGCTCCTCCTCCAGCCATTCGATGACCGACAGGTCGAGATGGTTGGTCGGCTCATCGAGGAGGAGAATGTCGGGCTCCGGCGCCATGACGCGGGCCAGGGCAGCACGGCGGGCTTCGCCGCCGGAGAGATCGTTCGGCCGTTCCTCGCCTGACAGGCCGAGATGCTCCATCAGATAGGTGGCGCGGTAGGGATCGTCGGCGGGTCCGAGCCCCGCCTCGACATAGGCGCGGACGCTGGCGAAACCATCCATGTCGGGCATTTGCGGCAGGTAGCGCACTGTTGCCGAAGGCTGGCGGAACACCTCGCCATCCTGCGGCTCGATCAATCCCGCAGCGATCTTCAGCAACGTCGACTTGCCCGAGCCGTTGCGGCCGACCAGAGCGATCTTGTCGCCCGCCGACGCCGTCAGTTCCGTCCCGTCGAGCAGCGGCGTGCCACCGAAGGTCAGTTTTATCCCGTCGAGATTGAGAAGCGGCGGCGCCATGTCAGCTTTCAGGTAGGGGGAATGGATGGGCGAGCAACAGCGCGCGGCCGCTGCCCAGCGCGACTTCGAGCCGGCCCTTGACCTCGTTGGAAATGGTCAGCGACGAGCCGAACGCCACCTCGACATGGTTCAGCGGCCATTTGGCGCCGGTCACGGTCAGACCGGCAAGGTCGGAGAAGCCGAGAATCGAAAACAGCGTGCCGTCGGCGTAGTCGAAGCCGGCCTTTCCGGGAAGCAAGGGCACGCCTTCCTGTGCGCCACTGGTCAAAAGCACCTCTGTCCCTGCCTCGGCCAGCCGGACCCCGAGCGCCAGGTGCAGGAAGGCGTGGTCGGTGCGCTTGCCGCCGAACGCGCCGGCGAGCACGAGGCTGGTCGCGCCGCGTTCGAGCGCGGCGGCGATAGCCAGTTCGCCGTCGGTCTTGTCCTTTTCTGCCGGAAACACCTGGCGCGGCACGGCGGCGAGCTCGTCCGGCAAATCCGCCGGCACCGAATCGAAGTCGCCGACCCAGAGTTCCGGCGTCAGGCGCAGAGTCCGGGCATGGCTGATGCCGGCGTCGGCGGCGATGACACGCGTGCCTTCGACCTGGCGGTCGAGCAGCGGCGTGCCGATAAGGTCGCCGCCAAGCAGGATGGTGAATTTGCTCATATGCGTGGCCCTTACCAGCCCTGCTTGCGAAACGGAAGGCCGCGGTCTGGATGCCCGGCAAACTTCCGCTTGCGCCGCAGATGGGCCGGGCCTATGTGTCGAAGCGCTCTAACGGGGTGCTGGACGCGATCTTCGCGGGCCGGCTGAGAGGCAACCTGCCAACCCGCTGAACCTGATCCGGTTTGTACCGGCGGAGGGATTAGACGTTTCGGACAACCCGACGCCTCAATTCCCTTCAACGCCAACGAAGGAGGCGCCGATGCGCACGTTTTTATACACACTTGTTTCGGCAGTGCTGCTCGCGGCGACCGTTCTCGCCGGCACCGGGCCGGCATCCGCGCAGGAAAAACTCACCGTCTATACCTATGAGAGCTTCACCGCCGAATGGGGTCCAGGCCCGGCGGTCAAGAAGGCGTTCGAGGCCGAATGCGGCTGTATTCTCGAATTCGTCGCGGTCGCCGACGGCGTCGCCCTGCTCAACCGCGTCGGGCTCGAACGGGCCGCGACCAAGGCCGACATCGTGCTCGGCCTCGACACCAATCTGACGGCGGAAGCCAAGGCCACCGGCCTGTTTTCGCCGCATGGTGCCGTCATCGACGTCAAGGTGCCGGGCGGCTGGAGCGACGATATTTTCGTGCCGTTCGACTATGGTTATTTCGCCGTCGTCTACGACACCGAAAAGCTGAAGACGCCGCCGAAGAGCCTGAAGGAATTGGTCGAGGGCAATGCCGATGAAAAGATCGTCATTCAGGATCCGCGCACCTCGACGCCCGGTCTCGGCCTGCTGTTGTGGGTGAAGTCGGTTTATGGCGACAAGGCGCCCGAAGCCTGGGCCAAGCTTAAGGCAAAGGTGCTCACCGTGACGCCGGGCTGGAGCGAGGCCTACGGCCTGTTCACCAAGGGCGAGGCACCGATGGTGCTGTCCTATACCACGTCGCCGGCCTATCACATGGTCGCCGAAAACACCCAACGCTATCAGGCAGCGTCCTTCGACGAGGGCGCGTATCTGCAGATCGAGGTTGCCGGCATCACCAAATCAGGTGCGAAGAACCCGTTGGCGAAACAGTTCCTGACTTTCATGACCGGGCCGAAATTCCAGGATGTCATTCCCGAGACCAACTGGATGTTCCCTGCCGGCAAGACCGAGAAGCCGCTCAATCCGGCTTTCGACAAGCTCGTCAAGCCGACCAAGACGTTGCTTTTCAGCCCCGAAGAGGTCGCCGCCAATCGCAAGGCCTGGGTCGACGAATGGCTGTCGGTGATGAGCAAGTAGCTTGTGATTGAGAGATGATCACTCTACGGCGCCGGGAACTCGGCCTCAGCCATATTTTCTGCTTCGACGATCGTTGAACTAGGCAGGGCGGCATGCGTACCGGATATCCTGCCGACCCCCGCGTCACCGCCGGCACAATTGCGCTTGCCGCTGTTGCGCTGCTGATCGGCGGCGCGTTCGCCGGGCTCATCGTCGAAGGCGCCCGCGATCCGTCCGGCGCCGCGTCGGCCTTCGATTCCTACCTCTTCCGCGTCGCCCGATTCACGTTGTGGCAGGCATTGCTGTCGACACTGCTCTCCGTCGTGCCAGCGCTGTTCGTGGCGCGGGCGCTGTCGCGGCATCCGCGCTTCTTTGGTCGCGGCCTGATCCTGCAGCTCTTCGCCGTGCCGCTCGCGCTGCCGGCCATCGTCGCAGCACTCGGGATTCTGGCACTCTATGGCCGTGCAGGCTATTTTGCCGGCGTGCTCAGCGCGATCGGCGGTCAGGGCTGGCCGGGCATATACGGCCTGTCCGGCATCCTCGTCGCCCATGTCTTTTTCAATCTGCCGCTGGCGACGCGGCTGTTCCTCGAAGCGCTTGCGACAGTGCCGGCCGACCAGTGGCGGCTGGCGAGCCAACTCGGCATGGGCGCCAGGCCCGCCTTCCGGCTGATTGAATGGCCGACGCTGCGCGCGGCGCTGCCGGGCGTCGCCGGGCTTGTCTTCATGCTCTGCATCACATCCTTTACCATCGTGCTCACGCTGGGCGGCGGGCCGCGTGCGACGACGCTGGAGGTCGCCATCTACCAGGCGCTGCGTTTCGATTTCGATCCTGCCCGCGCGGTGACGCTGACAGTGCTGCAGATCGCGCTGACCTTCGTCGTCGTGCTGGCATTGATGCGGCTCGGCGCCAATACCGTCGGCGACGCCAACCTGCCGGCGGCTTCGCGCCGCTATCTTTCGGCCGGCGCCGCCGAGACCGTGCTGAACGCAGCATTGATCATCCTCGCTTTGCTGTTCGTCGCCGGGCCGATGGCGGCCACGGTGACGTCAGGCTTTGGCGCCGATCTCGGCCGGCTGGCCGGCGAGAGCGCGGTGCGGCAAGCGGCGCTGACCAGCGCCGTGCTCGCCTTGCTGGCGGCGCTGCTTGCAGTGGCGCTGTCGCTGTCGCTGGTCATGGCACGCCGGGCGCTGGCCTTGAGGCGTCGCGTCGGCGCCAGGACGCTGCTCGAATACGCCACCGATACCGGCGCCGGCTTCGTCCTCGTCGTGCCGCCCGTCGTCATCGGCGCCGGCTGGTTCCTGCTCCTGCGGACCGTCAGCGACGTCTTTGCCATCGCCCCTGTCATGGTCGTCGCCGTCAATGCGGTGATGGCGATGCCGTTTGCCATCCGCGCCATTCGCCCCGGCTATGATGCGGCGAGCGAACGCCACGAGCGGCTCTGTTTGCTGCTTGGCATTTCGGGCTGGAATCGTTTCCGGCTGGTCGACTGGCCGTCGCTGCGGCGGCCGCTCGCCACCGGTTTCGCGTTCGCGATGGCTTTGTCGCTCGGCGATCTCGGCGTCATTGCCCTGTTTGGCAGCGACTCCCTGCAGACGCTGCCTTATCTCTTGCTGGCCCGCATGGGTAGCTACCGCACGATGGACGCGGCCGGCCTGGCATTGCTGCTCGGCCTGGTCTGTCTCGCGCTTGTCCTGGCCGCGGACTGGCTGGGACGGGGAGAAAAATCATGATGCTCAACAGCGAAAACGGTACGGCTGTGCGGCTGGAAAAGGTCTCGTTCAGCTATGGCGAAGCGCCGTTTTTATTCGATGTCGAGTTCGCCGCCTCGAAGATCACCGCCATCATGGGGCCGAGCGGCTCGGGAAAATCGACACTGCTCAACCTGGTGGCCGGCTTCGAGACGCCGCGATCGGGCCGCGTGCTGATCGGTGGCGGCGATGTCGGCGGCAAACCGCCTTCGGCGCGGCCAGTGTCGATGGTGTTCCAGGAAAACAATCTCTTCGCCCATCTTTCGGTCGAACGAAATGTCGGCCTTGGCCGCTCGCCATCGCTCAGGCTGACCGAGGCCGACCACGCTGCAATCGCCGGGGCGCTCAAGCGCGTCGGCCTTGCCGGCAAGCAACGGCGCCTGCCGCGCGAACTCTCCGGCGGCGAGCGGCAGCGCGTCGCGCTCGCCCGCGTCCTGGTGCGCGACCGGCCGGTGCTCTTGCTCGACGAACCGTTCGCCTCGCTCGGACCGGCCTTGCGCGACGACATGCTCGATCTGGTAGCCGACCTCCAAGCGGAGCGGCGCATGACGGTGCTGTTCGTCACCCATCAGCCGGAGGACGCCCACCGTATCGGCCAGGACATGGTGTTCCTGGACAATGGCACGGTTGCCGCAACCGGGACTGTCGCCGATTTTTTTACCAAGGCTGGACCGGAAGCCTTTCGGCGCTATATCGGTGCAGGTCCGTTTGGCGCAGGATCACGAGATGTTGCCCGGAAGCGGACATAATTTACGGCCAAACCGGCTTCAGGCGATGTGGCGTTTGCTTGCCATGGTCAAAGTAGTGTGGCTAGGTCCTCCGATACTGGTCCGGCATAGGTTGTGATTTGCCACTACGGTGCCATCCGCGCTCGTGGGCTCGAACGACGCTGTGGCAGTTGATTTTGCGCATGATCTGAAAATCGATGCCCGATTTTCGGGCCATGTGCTGAGAGCCGAAAGGAAGCTGTTCTGCCGACCGGCACAGACAGAGTGAGAAGGAAACCGCTGGCGCGCTTCCTGGCGCTGGCCGGCTTTGCCATGGCGTTGGCAAGCTGCCAGATGTTCACGCCTCCGGACGTTCAGGAATCCGGCTTCCAGCCTTCCAGCAAACCGGTCACCGTCGACAATGTTGCCGCCAACAGCAAGGTCGCCGAAATGGCCAAGGCGCAGCATCCGCGCATCCTCGCGACCTATGGCGGCGAATATTCCGATCCCAAGCTCGAGCGCATGGTCGCCAAAGTCGTCGGCAGCCTGACGGTGGTTTCGGCCAACCCGAGCCAGACCTACCGCATCACGATCCTCAATTCGCCCAACGTCAACGCTTTCGCATTGCCTGGCGGCTATCTCTACATCACGCGCGGCCTGTTGGCGCTGGCCAACGATTCGGCCGAGCTCGCCGCGGTCATCGCGCATGAGATGGGCCATGTTACTGCAAACCACGGCTTGCAGCGCCAGCAGCTCGAGGCCGAGGAAGGCTTTGCGACAAAAGTCGTCTCGGATGTGCTCGGCGACAGCCCGACCGCCAAGGCGGCACTGATCCGCGGCAAGTTGCGGCTTGCCCAGTTCTCGCGCAATCAGGAGCTGGAGGCCGACGGCATCGGCATCAAGTCGATCGGCGAGGCGGGCTTCGATCCGTTTGCCGCCGGCCGCTTCCTGCAGTCCATGTCGGCCTACACCGATTTCCGCTCGATCAGCGGCGCCACCGACGCCAGCCTCGACTTCCTGGCAACGCACCCGAACACGCCGCAACGCATCGATCTGGCGCAGCGCCACGCCCGCCAGTTCGGCGCGCCCGGCGTCGGCACGCGCGACCGCGACGCCTTCCTCGCCGGCATAGACGGGCTGCTCTATGGCGACACGCCGGAGGAAGGCTATGTGCGTGGCGAAACCTTCCTGCATCCGGGGCTCGGCGTGTCGTTCTCGGTGCCCGACGGCTTCATCATCGACAACTCGGCCGCGGCGGTGACGGCAACCGGGCCGGGCGACATAGCGATCCGCTTCGACGGCGTCTCGATCGACAGGAACCGATCGCTGACCGACTACCTCCGCAGCGGCTGGGTGGCCGGTCTCGACCAAAGCAGCGTGCGCCAGGAAACAATCAACGGCAACGAGGCGGCGACGGCGCATGCCAGCGCCGAGGGCTGGCAGTTCGGCATCGCGGTGATCCGCGCCGGCGGCCAGGTCTACCGGCTGCTGACGGCAGCCCCCTCCGCCAGCACCTCGCTGGACGCGGTGGCGCGCTCGGTCAGCGGCTCGTTCCGGATCTTGAGCGCGGCCGAAAAAGCAGCGCTGAAGCCGCTGCATATCCGCGTCGTCACGGTCCGGCCCGGACAGACCATGGGTTCGCTCGCGGCGCAGATGGTCGGCGTCGACCGCAAGCTCGACCTGTTCAGGGTGCTCAATGCAATGTCGCCCGGCGCAGCCGTTTCGGCGGGCGACAAGGTCAAGATCATCACCGACAGATAGGGTGTGTCGATATTCAGGTGATGCCGGCCCGCAAACGGCAATTTCCTGCGCTTCCGACCTTCGCCGGCCGGAGCACTCATGAGCGGTCGCGGCAGTAAGGCTACGGCCGGCGTAGGCCGGTGCTCACGTACTTTATGTACGCTCCGCTCCGGTTCTCGGAAACCACCTGGTTTGGTCGCTTCGCGCCCGTGTTCGACTCCGACTCGTCCTAACCTGAATCGCAACACACCCTAGGCGGCGGTCGCCAGAAACTCGGGGTTTTGCTTCACCAGCGCTATCTTGAGCTTTTCCATGGCGCGTGCCTCGATCTGGCGGACGCGTTCCTTGGAGATGCCAAGCGCCTCGCCGAGGGCTTCGAGCGTCGCGCCCTCGTCGCTCAGCCGGCGTTCCTCGATGATCCTGAGCTCGCGGGCATTGAGCGCGCCGAGCGCGGTTTTCAGCCAGATAGAGCGGCGTTCGACATCGATCGTGTCGCCCACCACTTCGTCCGGCAAAGGATCGTCCGAAACCAGGAAATCCATTCGCTCGGTGGCGCCCGCATCGTCGGCGAGCGGCTGGTTGAGCGAACTGTCCGGGGCCGAAAGGCGCGAGTCCATCATCGCCACATCCGCCTCGGAGACGCCGAGCGCCACCGACACCTCGCGGTAGAGCGAGGTGTTCGAGATCGGCTCGGCACCGTTCGCCAAGCGGGCGCGCAGGCGCCGCAAATTGAAGAACAGCGCCTTTTGCGCCGAACTGGTGCCGCCGCGCACGATCGACCAGTTGCGCAGGATATAGTCCTGCATCGAGGCACGGATCCACCATGTCGCATAGGTCGAAAACCGCACCTCGCGCTCCGGTTCGAAACGGGCCGCTGCCTCCAGCAGGCCGACATGGCCCTCCTGCACCAGGTCGCCGAGGGGCAGGCCATAGTGGCGGAACTTCGAGGCCATGGAAATAACCAGCCGCATATGCGCCATGGCGATTTGGTGCAGTGCCTGCTGGTCGTTGTTTTCCTTCCAGCGCAGCGCGAGAACATGCTCCTCGTCGCGCTCGAGATAGGGGGCTTTCATCGCCGCGCGGACCATGGTTCGCCCTGCCGTATCTTCCATCATGCCACGCTCCCTGTTCCGGGCGTTGCGGTGCGTTCGCTCGCCCCTGAGCTGGCATCGTGGTTGAATTGGCGACGCCGCGCCCTACAACAGCCAACAAACGTGCCACCCGCGCGAATGGTTCCGCCGCTGATGTCGCGTGGATTGCACTGTTCGAACGCTCGATACGGCGGTCGCTCCTCGGCCGGTTGGCGTGAGTCGATGTAGTTTTGAGAATTGGATTTCGAAAGTGTCTCATTTTTGAAATCTGGTTCCTTATTTCGCCAGGCTGCATCTGTCAGTTTCCGGCGCTCACAAATGCGCCGGACGCCGGCCCCGGACGCCGGCCAATGACGGGATCACAGAAAAATGAAATGGCTCAAATCGCTTATCGTCGCCGCAACACTGCAGGTACTGGCAGGCACATCAGGCCATGCCGGCGCCAATCTCGATCAGATCAAGCAGGCCGGTGTCTTCAAGGTCGGCACGGAAGGTACCTATGCCCCCTTCACCTATCATGATGCCTCGGGCGCGCTGGTCGGCTTCGACGTCGAGATTGCCAAGGCGATCGCCGAGCGACTCGGCGTCAAGGCCGAATTCCTCGAAGGCAAATGGGATGGGCTGATCGCCGGCCTCGACGCCGAGCGCTATGACGCTGTTATCAACCAGGTCGGCATCACCGAGGAGCGCAAGGCCAAGTATGATTTCTCCGATCCCTATATTGCTTCCAAGGCGGTGCTGATCGTGCGCGGCGACAATACCGACATCAAGAGCTTTGCCGACCTGAAGGGCAAGAAGGCGGCGCAGTCGCTGACCTCGAATTTCGGCAAGCTCGCCGAAGCGAACGGCGCCGAACTCGTCGGTACCGATGGTTTCGACCAATCGATCCAGCTGCTTCTTACCGGCCGCGCCGATGCCACCATCAACGACAGCCTGTCCTTCCTCGATTTCAAGAAGCACAAGCCCGACGCCAACGTGAAGATCGCCGCGCAGGAAGAAAATGCCGACTATTCCGGCGTGCTCGTGCGCAAGGGCGATCCGGAACTGGTCGCCGCCATCAATCGGGCGCTGGCCGATATCAAGGCCGACGGCACCTACCAGAAGATCGCCGACACTTACTTCGGCCAGGACGTTTCGAAGTAGGCGCATTTCACGGAGCGGGCCGGTTGCCGGCCCGCATGGCAAAGGATCGCGGCGAGCCGTCTTTGACGGCCGCCGCTTTTGGCGTGATATGACGACACTATGGTCGCGCCTCGATGCTGCCGGGCCGATTTTTGGGCGGCAATCTCGCAAGGAGAGTTTTCGTGCCGCACTGGCTGCAATTGATGCTGGATTCGTTGCCCACGCTGCTATGGGCCGCGCTGATCTTCACCGTGCCGCTAACGCTGCTGTCGTTCGCATTCGGTCTCTTCGTAGGACTGGTCGCAGCGCTCGTCCGGCTGTTCGGCCCGAAGCCGCTGGTCGCCGTGGTCCGCTTCTATGTCTGGATCTTCCGTGGCACGCCGCTTCTGGTGCAGCTCTTCCTGATCTTCTACGGCCTGCCCTCGGTCGGCATCCTGCTCGACGCCTTTTCAGCCGCGTTGATCGGCTTCACACTCAATATCGGCGCCTATACGTCGGAGATCATCCGCGCCGTCATAGGCTCGGTGCCGAAGGGGCAGTGGGAGGCGGCCTATTCGATCGGCATGACCTGGGGCCAGGCGATGCGACGCACTATCCTTCCACAAGCGGGCCGCGTCGCGGTGCCGCCGCTGTCCAACACCTTCATCTCGCTGGTCAAGGATACATCGCTGGCCGCCGCCATCACGGTGCCGGAGATGTTCCAGGCGGCGCAGCGCATCGTCGCCACCACCTACGAGCCGCTAATCCTCTATGTCGAGGCGGCGGCTCTCTACCTGGCGCTGAGCTCGGTGCTGTCGGCGTTGCAGACGCGCCTGGAAAAGCGGCTCAACCGCTATGGCGGCTTCCTCGAGGCGCGCCCATGATCGGCCTCACCGACATCGAGAAGCGCTTTGGTGACAATCTCGTGCTGAAGGGCGTGACCGTCACCATCGAGGAAGGCAGCGTCACCGCCCTTGTCGGCCCCTCGGGCGGTGGGAAAAGCACGCTTCTGCGCTGCATCAACCTGCTCGAGATCCCGACCTCGGGCACGGTGCGCATCGGCGACGACGCGCTCGAATTCCATCCCGGCGGCAAGGTTCCCGGCAGGGCCATCCAGCGCCTGCGGCTTCAGACCGGCATGGTGTTCCAGAATTTCCAGCTGTTTCCGCACCGCACGGCGATCGAAAACGTCATGGAGGGGCTGGTGACGGTGTTGAAATGGCCGGCCGGGCGAGCGCGCGAGCGGGCGCTCGCCCTGCTCGAAAAGGTTGGTATGGCGCACAAGGCCGACGCCTGGCCGGCGACGTTGTCAGGCGGCCAGCAGCAACGCGTGGCGATCGCCCGGGCGCTGGCGCCATCGCCGAAAGTGCTGCTGTGCGACGAGCCGACTTCGGCGCTCGATCCGGAACTGGCGCAGGAGGTGGTCGACGTGCTCGGCCAGCTCGCCAGCGAGGGCACCACCATGGTGATGGCGACGCATGATTTGCGCCTCGCCTCCAAAATCGCGCAGGAGGTGGTGTTCCTCGACGCCGGCAGCGTCGTCGAGAAAGGCCCCGCCGCGGTTCTGTTCAGCAATCCGGAGCGCCAGCGAACCAAGCGGTTTATCGCGACGCTGAAGCAGGAGGCAGAGAAGGAAACCGGTGGCGAAATTTAAGGCATGTCGCCCAAAAAGTGCGTAGCGGTTTTGGGGTGACGATCACTAATGCAGGGCGCGCGGTGGTTTTGCGATCACGACATGCATAACAACAACAACAACCTAAAGCGCGTCGCATGAATCCAGTCAAACGCGACGAGCTTAGGAATAAAAAAACCCGGCGCGAGGCCGGGTTTTTCCAAATTAAGGCGAGAAGCGCTCAGGCTGCTTCTTCCTGCTCGGCTTCTTCGTTGTCGGCCTTGGCGCCGCGCTTCGGTCCCTTGTTGAGGTTCACCTCGATGAGGCGCACCGCTTCGGTTTCCGACATGCGGTTGACGGCCGCGATCTCGCGCGCCATGCGGTCGAGTGCCGCCTCATAAAGCTGGCGTTCGGAATAGGACTGCTCCGGCTGATTGTCGGCGCGGTAGAGGTCGCGCACAACTTCCGAGATCGAGATCAGGTCGCCGGAATTGATCTTCGCATCATATTCCTGGGCGCGGCGCGACCACATGGTGCGCTTGACGCGGGCGCGGCCCTGCACGACCTTCAGCGCGCGATCGACGTAATCCTCTTCCGACAGCTTGCGCATGCCGATGGAGGTCGCCTTGGCGACCGGAACCTTCAGACGCATCTTGTCCTTCTGGAAGTCGATGACGAACAGTTCCAGCTTGTGGCCCGCAACTTCCTGCTCGTCGATCGAGACGATCTGGCCGACGCCATGCGCCGGATAGACGATGTACTCGCCCGTCTTAAAACCGTGACGCGCTGCGCTGGACTTCTTCTGCGGGGTGATTGTTGCCATTACGCCATGAACTCCTTGGTGTGGAACCGGCATTCTGCCGGTCGAACTCGCGCGATCGGGTACCGATCGTTAGCCGCACAACTACGAACCCACCGGAAAAGCCGAGGGCGGCAAATCGCATAGTCGCGACTGCCTGCCCCAGATCACTCTGGTCCGGATTGAAAAATTCACCTTTCAGTGATTTGGGGCGTTTGCGCCATAAATCGACGTTGTGTCACCGGCATGTTTGGTTCGTGTAGCACAAAAAGTCGGAAGAATCAAGGTTTTGCTGCACGCGCGAAGGTCAAGCGCGATCTCCGCCTGTCAAGGCAGTTAACGTGCGGTGCCTGTCAGCACGCGTGACGCCGATCAAACCGGCGTCGCCATTACGGTGCCACGCGCTCGTTTTGGACGCGCAAGGACGCTGTGACACTTTGATCTGGCGCATAGTCCTTCCGAAAATCGATTTCGATTTTCGCGGTCGAGCGCTAGTCACCCTGGCCGGGCTCGGGAGAAAAATATTTTTCGAACTTGCCGGCCTCGCCATCGAAGGACTTGGCGTCGGCCGGAGGCTCCTTCTTGGCGGTGATATTGGGCCATTTATCGGCGTATTCGGTGTTGATCTGCAGCCATTTGTCGAGCCCTGGCTCGGTGTCCGGCTTGATCGCGTCGGCCGGGCATTCCGGTTCACAGACGCCACAGTCGATGCACTCGTCGGGATGAATGACGAGCATGTTCTCGCCCTCATAAAAACAGTCGACCGGACAGACCTCGATGCAGTCCATGTATTTGCATTTTATGCAATTATCGGTCACGACATAGGTCATCGGTCGGCTCCGGGACGTCCCGTTTTATCAGGGCGACGTGGCGTCCAATCGGACGCATAAGGTACGCTCTAACACTTTGAATCCACGCATCGTGCTCTTGGAAAATCGATATCGATTTGTGGGCCGATGCGGTAGGCTTTCTTGGTGAGGTAACGTCTTTGCCTGCCGCTTGCAAGGGCAGCCATTGCGCGTGATGCCGGTGTTTCCGGAATGGATTTCCTGCCGGTGATGCGACGAAAGCCGGTTATGCGTCAGTCGTCGCCGAACAACCGGTCGGTTTCCCGGCGTTCCTTCTTGGTCGGGCGGCCGCTGCCGGCATCACGCAGTGCGGGGATCGCATCGCGAACGGCCTCGCCCTTTGGTGCCGGCGGCGGCGAGATATCCTCGTAGAGCAAGCGCGCTTCCTCGGCGGGACCGCGCCGGCTGCCGGTGCCGAGCACCTTCCAGACGAAGATGCGCCGCTCGAGAGTGATGGTCAGGACGTCGCCGAGGCGGACCAGATCGGAGGCCTGCGCTGCTTTGTCGCGATTGATGCGAACGCGTCCGGCCACCACCAGCTTCGCCGCCAGCGAGCGCGATTTCACCGCACGCGAAAAGAACAGCCATTTGTCGATGCGCTGGCGGGCACCAGTGACCATCGGAGCGAACGAACTTACTTCTTCAGCTGGTCGCGCAACGCGGCGAGCTTGGCGAAGGGGGAATCCGGGTCGAAGCGCACCGGACGCTCCTCGCGAGGCTTCGGCTGGAACGCGGGCTTTCCACCAGGCGCGCCGCCCTTGCCGTCCGGCCTGCCGCCTTTCCAGTCGGGCCGGCTTTCGCGACGATCGGGGCGCTCGCCCTGCGGCTTGCCGTCGCGCCGTTCGCCTGGCTCGCCCTGGGGCTTGGGCTTGAACTTGCTGCGGTCGAAGCGCGGCTTGCCGGCGCCGTCGCGGCGTCCTTCACGGGCGGGCCGGTCGCCTGGAGCGCCGGCCTGCTGCCCGGCCTCTGCCGGCGCGTTGCTGCGGCCATCGCGCGCTGCTTGTCCGCTGCGCGGGCGATTGTCCCTGTCACGGGGCCGGTTGTCGTGGTGGCGGTGGCGTGGGCGCTGGTCGAAGCGGCCCTGCCGCCACAACAGGATGGGTTTTGGTTCCTCTGCCTCTTTCTCGGCCTCTGGAGCAGCCTCGCCGGTGGCGGCTTCCGCCGCCGCGGCAGGTTCGGCCGAGACTGCTGCCGTTGCGGGCGAGGCTTCGGAAGCCGGCTCCGCCGGTGCGACCTCAAGCACGGCGGTTTCGGGTGCTGCCTCTCGAGCTGCGGCTTCAGCTGCAGGCAGTCCCTCTACCGTGACCTCAGGCGGACTTTGCAGCTGAGCTTCTGCGACAGGTTCCGCTTCGGCAGCGGGTTCCGCGAGAGCCTCCGCCGTGGCTTCTGCCACTGCATCCGGCTCTGGACTGTCGGCCGGCGCCTCGGCGGCTGCGTCGGCAATCGCGGTTTCCGCTGCCTTGGCCTGCTCGGCTTGTGCCTCCGCCGCCTGCTTGGCCGCGGCGGCTTCGCGCGCGGCATTGTCCTGTGCCTCGAGCCGTGCCTTCACCTCGACAGCCGGCTTCGGCTCGGCCCGGTAGCCGAGGCCTTTCAGAATCTCTTCCATGTCGTCGGCCGTGGCGCCGAGAATCGACATCATCGGCGGCGTCACCATGAAGGACTGACCGTCATAGGCGCCGTCGGGGCGCTGGCCGAGGCCCGGCTTCCAGTTGGTTGCGGGCCGGATCAGGTCGGCCAGCCGTTCGAGGATGTCGACGCGCACCGCACGACGGCCGAGATTGCGGTAGCCGGCCAGCTTGTAGAAGGTCTTGTCGAAGGTGGGATCGATGACCACCGAGGTGCGGCCGGAGGCCAGCGCGTGAACCACGTCGCCAAAGCCGGGCTTGTCCTTGCCGTCGTTCTGCAGCGCCCACAACAGCGTCACCAGTCCGGCCGGGGCCGGCTTGATCAGCGCGGGCACGAAGACGTGGTAGGCGCCGAAGCGCACGCCGAGCCGGCGCAGGGCGGCGCGGCCTTCCTGGTCGAGCGACTTCATCTCCTCGGCGATGTCGCGGCGGTTGATGAGGCCGAAATTCTCGACGAGCTGGAAGGCGATGCCGCGGCCGATGCCGGTGATCTGCTCGGCGTTCTTGAGGTCGACCAGCGGCTTCAGAAGCGACTCGATCTGGAAATTGACGAAGCGCTCGGCGCGCGCCGCGACCTTGTCGCGGGCGGGACCGGTGAGCTGCTCGTCGGCCAGCAGCACCAGGCGTGGCTTCAACGGCTCGTCGCCTGCGACCAGCGTGCCGATCGGCGCGCCGATCCAGCGCAGCGTGCCGTCGGAGCCGAGCGCGATGTCGCCATTGGCCGAGGCGCCGAAGCGTTCGGCCCGCGCCTCGAATTCGGCTGCAAGCGCCTTCTGGGCCGCTGTGCGCACCGCCTTGGCGTCCTCGCCGCCGGCGCTCTGGTCGGCGGTGAAGCGGAACCCCTGCAACTCGCCGACATGGTGGCCTTCGACGAGGACGGTTCCGGTTGGGCTGATTTCGGCTTCAGGCATGGTATTTTCTCTAAGGCGCCGCATGAGGACGGAAGTCCTGCGGTCTACGAAGCGTTTCGTCAACCGCTCATGCAGCGCATCCGACAATCTGTCTTCGATTTCGCGCGTCTTTTCCTGCCAGTGTGCCTGATCGGCCAGCCAGCCGGGCCGGTTGGAAACGAAAGTCCAGGTGCGGATCTGGGCGATCCGGTGCGACAGCGTGTCGATGTCGCCCTCGGTGGTGTCGGCGCGGCGCACCTGCTCGGCCATGTAATTCTCGTCGACATGGCCATGCCTGGCAAGGTCCATGTAGATCGAGGCGATCAGGTCGGCATGCTGAGCCGGGGCGATCTTCCTGTAATCGGGAAGGGCGCAGGCCTCCCACAACAGCGCCACGCGCCTGGCGTCGGTGGCAAGCGCCCGGATGTCCTCGTCGCGGGACAGATGTTCGAGCGCCTGCGCATCGACCGCCGGCAGCGCGCGCGTCAGGCCTTCAACCGGCGCGTTGGTTTCGATCGAGCGCTTCAGCGCGTCGAGGTTGGCGAAATCGAAACGCGCGGTGCGCCATTGCAGCACCTTCACCGGGTCGAAATCATGCGCTTCGATCTTCTTGACCAGTTCCTCGTCCAGTGGATCGACCTGGCCGGTGACGCCAAAAGTTCCGTCGCGCAAGTGGCGGCCGGCGCGGCCGGCGATCTGGCCGAGCTCGGCCGCCGTCAGGTTGCGATACTGGTAGCCGTCGAACTTGCGGTTCTGGGCGAAGGCGACGTGATCGAGATCGAGGTTGAGGCCCATGCCGATCGCATCGGTGGCAATCAGATAATCGACGTCACCCGACTGGAACAGCTCCACCTGCGCGTTGCGGGTGCGCGGCGATAGCGCGCCGAGCACGACTGCCGCACCGCCCTGCTGGCGGCGGATCAGTTCGGCGATGGCATAGACCTCGTCGGCGGAGAAGGCGACGATCGCCGTACGTCGCGGCAGGCGGGTCAGCTTCTTCGAACCGGCATAGGCGAGATGCGACAGCCGCGGCCGCGTCACCACCGACACCCCCTTCAGCAGACGCTGGAGGATGCCGTGCATGGTCGCTGCGCCGAGCAGCAGCGTCTCCTGGCGGCCGCGCAGATGCAGGATGCGGTCGGTGAAGATGTGGCCGCGCTCGAGGTCGCCGGCCAGCTGGACCTCGTCGACGGCAACGAAGGCGGCGTCGGTCTCGCGCGGCATGGCTTCCACGGTGCAGACCGAATATCTGGCGCCGTCGGGCTGGATCTTCTCCTCACCGGTGATGAGGGCCACCTTGTGAGCGCCGACTTTTTCGCAGACGCGCGAGTAGACCTCGCGGGCGAGCAGCCTGAGCGGCAGGCCGATAATGCCGCTTTCATGCGCCACCATGCGCTCGATGGCGAGATGGGTCTTGCCGGTGTTGGTTGGCCCGAGCACAGCGGTCACGTCGCGGCCTGACAGGATCAGTGGCTCAGTGTGTTTCGGCTGGATGTTCATCGACCTGGAAATTAAGGCTCTCTGCCTCGCGTTGTCGGGAGCGCGCCCCGTGGTGGCGCGGGTGACAGCCGACACATAGGGATTTTGGGCGTGAAGCGAAAGCAGAATATTCCGATGGCAGCTCGAAGCCTTCCGTCGCCGTCGACAATCCGTTCCGCCGTTCCGATTTAACAGTTGGAACGAGTCTGGAACGAATCGGCTACGAATCGCTGACTCGCGCATATTCATGGTTTGTTCACGGCTACATCTGGATTTCTCGCCTGCGAGTCTCACCACATGCTGAATCGCCGAACTGGCCCGTTTCATGCAGGGCTGACGTCGCCGTTAACTTTTGCCGCTGAACGATCGACGCAGGTCGGCCGGCGTCATCCAACATTTTGAAATAATTAGTCTTTCCTAACGCGCCTTAACCATTTGGGGATGTTTTTCAGTCTTTGTCGTTTAACACTGCGCTCAAAGCCGGAACGAAACGGCGACGAATCGGCGCCGGAGCATGTTTCCCGGTATGTTCACCCCCATATGTAGTATCGTGAACAGGTATTCCACCTGTTATCCACAGGCGGGCAACAGGGTTTTGCACAGGCCGCACGGCCGCCGTTAACCCTTTGCGTGCCGCTTCGGCACAAATCGGCGTCACGCCCGTCGGTCGGCGCAGTCGCTGCACGAGGACCAGACTGCCAGCCCGGCTTGTTCAAGGCGCATCCTCTCCCACGGCATAGCGCTGCAAAGTAGGGCCGACGTTCTGGATAATTTCGTCGTGCGACAGGGCGACGACGGGCGGAAGCCGCAACAGGTACCGGCACATCGCCAGACCCAGCAACTGGCTCGAAACGAGCCCGGCCCGTCGACCCGCATCGGCGGGGTCAGCGACCGCCGCAATCACCGGCCTCACCTGGTTGCCAAATACGTCGCGCAATTTTTCCGCGGCGAATTCGTTCGACGTCGCCGAACGCAGCAGAATTGCCATGCCAGGGCCGCTGGTCGGGCCCTCCCAGACTTCAAGAAAACGCCTGATCAGCGTTTCGCCGATGGCATTTCGGTCGATCACCCGCAGTGCCGGCAATTGCAGGTCGACGACCGCCGCCCTGGCGAACAGCTCGTCCTTGCTGCGGAAATAGCGGATCACCATGGCCGGATCGATCGAGGCATGCGCCGCGACGTCACGGATCGAGGCGCCCTCATAGCCGTGCTCGGCGAACAGGAGCTTCGCGGCCTCCAGGATTTTGGCGCGCGTGCGGTCCGACTTGCCGGGTTTTTTCGGCTGATTCTCGGTCATGAAATGCTTATGACAACAGCCGTTGACAAATGCAATGGCTTCGCCTAGAAAGTCAACGATCGTTGATAAATGGAGAGAGAGATGTTGCCCGAAACCACGGAAGTCCTGATCGTTGGCGCCGGCCCGACCGGCATGGCGCTGTCCATCGTGCTACACCAGGCCGGTGTCGATCACGTCCTGATCGACAGGCTGGAGGAGGGCCTTCAGACCTCGCGGGCTGGCGTCATCCACGCGCAGACGCTGGAAACGCTGGAGCCTCTCGGCGTTACGCAGCGGCTGAGCGAACTTGCCCTGAAGCTGCAGAATTTCACCATCCGCGACCGCAACCGGGCGCTGCTCAATCTCGATTTCAGCAAGCTTCCTTCGAGGCATCCCTATCTGATGATGCTGCCTCAGAACCTGACCGAGCAGGTGTTCGCCGAACGGAGCGCTGCCCTGGGCGGCGTGATTCATCGCTCGATCGAGGCCAAGGCAGTCGTTCAGGACGCTGACGGCGCACACGTGACGGTGATCGAGAACGGCCGCCAGAAACTGATATCGGCACGCTACGTCGTTGGTGCCGACGGCATGCACAGCCTGGTGCGCAGCTCGACCGGCATCGAGTTCGACGGCGCCGCCTATGACGCGTCGTTCGTGCTCGCCGATGTTCGTCTCGACTGGCCGGTTGGCCCGACGGAAGTGTCGCTGTTCTTTGCACCGGCCGGGCTGGTGGTGGTGGCACCGCTCCCGGACGGTTCGTACCGGGTCGTCGCGACAATGGATGACGCACCGGAAAACCCCGCGGTCACCGACATCCAGGCGCTGCTCGACAGCCGTGGTCCGACCAAGAAAAGAACCCGGGTGCTCGAACTGGTGTGGAGCTCGCGTTTTCGCGTGCATCACCGCCTGGTCCGCTCGTATCGCAAGGACCGGTTGTTCCTCATCGGCGATGCCGCGCACGTGCACAGCCCGGCGGGAGGGCAAGGCATGAACACCGGCATCATCGACGCGGTCGTGCTTGGCCAGTTGCTTGGCGACGTGGTGAACGGCGTGCGCCCGGAAACCGCGCTCGACCTCTACGAAACGCTGCGCCGCCCGGCGGCCCAGGAGGTGCTTGAACTGGCGGGCATGATGACCGAGATGGCGCTTTCCCGCAATTCGGTGAAGCGGTTCGTCCGCAATCTCGTGCTTTCGGCGCTGAATCTCACTCCATTTCTGAAGCGTCGCATCGCCTTGAAACTGTCGGGCCTCAGCCGGGCGTCGCTTGCCCGCCTGCCGGCACCTTCGCGCCAGCCGGGTCCAGCCGCCCAGACCAAGCCGGCAGCCGAACCAGGGCTGAAGCGTGTCGCCTGACGGCCGGAGTAATCCGGATCCCGGCCTCGAACTCGGCCGTGTGGGCGGTTAGACCCGTGCAACAGTCGCCGGCAACAGGCCGACGCCTCAGGTGACATAACGCCTCACGTGATATACTGGCCGCCATTGGCTGATATGGTCGAGCCGGTGATGAAACCGGCATCGTCTGACGCGAGGAAGACGACGCAGCGTGCGATCTCTTCCGGCTCGCCGAGTCGGCCGACCGGGATCTGCGGGATGACGCGCTCATTGAGCACCTTCTCGTCCATCGCCCTGACCATCTCGGTGGCGATGTAGCCGGGGCAGATGACATTGACGGTGATGCCGACCCGCGCCCCTTCCTGGGCGAGCGCCTTGGTAAAGCCGATATCGCCGGCCTTCGACGCCGAATAATTGACCTGGCCGGTTTGGCCTTTCTGGCCATTGATCGAGGAGATGGTGATGACGCGGCCGAACTTGCGGTCGCGCATGCCGACCCACAGTGGGTGCGTCATGTTGAAGACGCCGGAAAGATTGGTGTCGACGACCTCTTTCCACTGCTCGCGCGTCATCTTGTGGAACATGGCGTCGCGGGTGATGCCGGCATTGTTGACCAGAACGGAAACCGGGCCGAGATCGGTCTCGATCTGCTTGATGCCGGCGGCGCAGGCATCGTAGTCGGCGACCGACCATTTGTAGACGGGGATGCCGGTCTCTGCCTTGAATTTCTGCGCCGCTTCGTCATTGCCGGCGTAGTTCGCGGCGACCTGATAGCCGGCGGTTTTCAGGCCGATCGAGATCGCGGCGCCAATGCCGCGCGACCCACCGGTGACGAGTGCTACCTTTGTCATAATATCCTCCCTTTTTCTCGATCGGCGGGCGGCGAACGGAAACGCTCTAACGGCGGAGCCTGTTCGCCACCGACTGTTTCACGGCTTGCTCGCTCCGTCCTCACGGCGCTTTGAAGATGACTTCACAGCGCTTCCACGCACATGGCGACCCCCATGCCGCCGCCGATGCACAGCGTGGCAAGGCCTTTCCTGGCACTTCTGCGGCGCATCTCGTAAACCAGCGTGTTGAAGATGCGGGCCCCGGAGGCGCCGATCGGATGGCCGATGGCGATGGCACCGCCATTGACATTGACGATCGACGGATCCCAGCCCATGTCCTTGTTGACGGCGCAGGCCTGGGCGGCGAAGGCTTCGTTGGCCTCGATCAGGTCGAGATCGCCGACCGACCAGCCGGCCTTGGCCAGCGCCTTGCGCGAGGCGGGAATAGGCCCGGTGCCCATGATCTGCGGATCGACACCCGCGGTCGCCCAGGACACGATGCGCGCCAGCGGCGTGATGCCGCGCTTTGCGGCTTCCGCTTCGGTCATCAGCAGCACGGCGGCGGCGCCGTCATTGATGCCGGAGGCATTGGCGGCGGTCACCGTGCCGTCCTTGTCGAAGGCCGGTCTCAGCTTGGTTATGGCCTCGATCGTGGCGCCGTGGCGGATATATTCGTCCTGGTCGACAATGGTGTCGCCCTTCTTGCCCTTGACGGTGAAGGCCACGATCTCGTCCTTGAATTTGCCGGCCTTCTGCGCGGCCTCTGCCTTGTTCTGGGAGGCCAATGCGAGCTGGTCCTGGTTTTCGCGGGTAATCTGGAACTGGCGAGCGACGTTTTCGGCCGTGTTGCCCATGTGGTAGCCATTGAAGGCATCCCACAGCCCATCCTTGATCATGATGTCGATCATCTTGTAGTCGCCCATCTTGACGCCGGCACGCAGGTGTTGAGCGTGCGGGGCCAGCGACATCGATTCCTGCCCGCCGGCGACGATCACCTTGGCATCGCCTGTCGCGATCTGCTGCATACCGAGAGCAATAGCGCGCAGACCTGAGCCGCAAACCTGGTTGAGGCCCCAGGCGGTGGTTTCCTTCGGCAGGCCGGCTTCGATAGATGCCTGGCGGGCGGGGTTCTGGCCCTGAGCCGCGGTCAGCACCTGGCCGAGGATGACCTCGTCGACCTCCGCCGGCTCGACACCGGTACGGGACAGCAACTCCTTGATGACGACGGCACCAAGCTCATGCGCGGGCGTGGCGGCGAAGGCGCCGTTGAAGGAACCGACGGGCGTGCGCGCCGCACTGGCGACAACGATGGCAGCGGACATGTTCTTCTCCACACTTCGAGGTATCGAGGTTTTGGTATCGCAGTTTTGTATCGTCAGGGCTTTTCTTGCCCTTTCAATGATCCAAGTCAAACCGGAAATGGGCATACCGGCCATGCGTCGCAAGCAGGTTGCGCATCGTGGTGGATACAGCCGGCCCATTGCTGCGCAGCATTTCTAGCCCGCCGTGCAGCATTAATTGATGCCGCACTGCACAAACCGCTTGGAATTGTGACGCTTTTGCGCATATCCTTGAAAAGGCGCAATCGTTACCGGCAGCTTACCTCAAGTGCGCCGGTGTCCCGGGAGGATGCTGATGGCCGCGAAAGACGAACCGATTATCATCAAGAAATATGCCAATCGCCGCCTCTACAACACCGGCACCAGCACCTATGTGACGCTCGAGGACCTTGCCGAAATGGTCAAGAAGGGCGTGGAGTTCACCGTCCAGGACGCCAAGACCGGCGACGACATCACCCATCCGGTGCTGACCCAGATCATCTTCGAACTGGAGAACAAGGAAGGGCAGAACATGCTGCCGATTCCGTTCCTGCGCCAGTTGATCGCTTTTTACGGCGACCAGATGCAGATGATCGTGCCGAGCTTCCTCGAACAGTCGATGATCGCCTTCTCGAAGGAACAGGAACGCTTCCGCGAGCAGATGAAGGGTGCGTTGGGCAAGTCGCCGCTGGACATGATGAAGATCGCCACGCCGATCAAGGCGCTGGAAGAGCAGACGCGCCGCAACATGGAGATGTTCCAGAACGCCATGCGCCTGTTCACGCCCTTCCCACCGGCAGGCTCGAATGGCACTTCCGCAGCGCCGGCGGAGCCGACCAGGAAAGAGACGTCGGAAAAGCCCGACGACCTTCAGGAACTGAAGGAACAGATCGCCGCCATGCAGCGCAAGCTCGACACGATGTCGTGATCGCCGGCCGGACCAAGCCCGGCCGAAATCTCTCATCAGCAGGCCGTGTCAGAAAATCTCCGCCTCGAATGAGGCTGGGTCCCGCCCGATCCGCGCTATTTCGTCGTCACCGTCACCAGAGCCGTAACGGGTTTGCCGTCGACGAGAATGGGCTTGTGATGATCATCGGCAAGTAGGACGCCGATCACATGCTTGCCGGCGGCATCCGGGCAATGGCCGAAACGAGCCTTGACAAGATCGCCGCCAAAGTCGCTGTTCATGCTGTTGTACGGCTTGCCGGGGATGTTGCAGGTGTCTCCGGCGGGATCGATCTTCATATGCAAATGGCCGCATTGGCTGACGCCGTCGCATTCACCCGCTGGCAGAAGCGCGAAGTTGCTGCTGACGACGACGCCTATCGCCTTCTCTGGGTCATTGCCGAGTTCGATGAACGAGCCGGCCGCCGGCCAGACGATTTGCAGGGTTGGCCGATCTTCGGCCTGGGCAGACCCGAGCGACAGTAAAGAGAAAGCAAGGGCAGTCGTTGCGATGATGCGAAGCATGGTAACCTCCATTGATGTTGTAAGCACTGATTACATATGAAACGCCTGGACACAAGAAAATAATCAGTGATTACATGTCGGCGTTGTGCTATTTCGCAGGCATGACCAGCCCCACGGATACCGGCGAAGCCGCCCACCCCAAGCGCTATCATCACGGCAATCTGGTCGAGGCCTTGATCGCTGCCACCGTAGAGATCATCGAAGAGCGCGGAGCAGAGCATGTCTCGGTGCGCGAGGCGGCAAAACGTGCCGGCGTTTCGCCCGGCGCGCCATTCCGGCATTTCCGCTCGAAATCAGCACTGCTGACCGCCGTCGCCGAACAGGCGATGAACCGGCTGACCGAGGCCGTTGCCGATGCACAGTCCAAAGTCGGCAGCGCAGATCCCATTGTGGCCTTCGAAGCGATCGGGCAAGGCTATCTGGAGTGGGCGATCAGCAATCCCACGCATTTCCAGATCATCAGTTCTCGGACGCTGATCGATTTCGACGCGTCGGACAGTCTTCGTGATCAGAATGAAGCCGTTCGCCGGAAAATGATCGACCTGCTGACCCAAGCGCAACAACAAGGTCGGCTTGCCCCGGACACCGACTTCGATCATCTGGTGCTTGCCGCCCGCGCATTTGTCTATGGCCTGGCACGCATGGCGATCGATGGTCATTTCCCGGAGTGGCATCCGTCCGAGCCGCCATCGCTCGCCGTACGGAAAGCTCTGCGTCTTTTCATCAGCCAGATGACAAATCCCGAAACGCAATCTTACGAGCGCCCTGAAGTGGCTTCCGGGGATCGCTGACAAAACTATCTTCGCACTGCAAAACCTGTCTTCGCACTGGTGTCAGGCGTACAGCTTTGAGTGAGGGTGTCCTCTTTCATAACGAAAATTTCATATCATCGCCACTGAGTGCCGCTGTTTTTGCGCCACACGAGGCATATATGCTGCACTGCAATATGGTCCGTTAGCGCCGTAACGAAGGATTTCGCCTTGCCCAGCAGAAAAACCGCCATCGTCACCGGTTCCACCTCGGGCATCGGCCTGGCAATCGCCCATGCCCTCGCGGCCGATGGCTGCAACATCGTCGTCAATTCCTTTTCAGACACGGCCGACGACCAGGCCGTCACCGATGCGATCGCCAAGCATCACGGCGTGAAGACTGTCTACATCAAGGCAGATATGTCGAAGCCGGCCGAATGCCGGGCGCTGGTCGCAAAGGCAGCCGAGAGCTTCGGCTCGGTCGACATCCTGGTCAACAATGCCGGCATCCAGCATGTCGCGCCGGTGGAAGAATTTCCCGTCGAGAAGTGGGACGCCATCATCGCCATCAATTTGTCGTCGGCCTTTCACACCATCGCCGCCGCCATCCCGCTGATGAGAGAAGCCGGCGGCGGCAGGATCGTCAACATCGCCTCGGCCCATGGGCTGGTCGCCTCGCCGTTCAAATCGGCCTATGTCGCGGCCAAGCACGGCATCATGGGACTGACCAAGACGGTCGCTTTGGAACTGGCGCGCGACAAGATCACCTGCAACGCCATCTGTCCCGGCTATGTGCTGACGCCGCTGGTCGAGGCGCAGATCCCCGACCAGATGAAGGCGAACAAGATGGACCGCGACACGGTGGTCCGCGAGGTCATGCTCGACAGGCAGCCGACCAAGGAATTCGTCACGGTCGAGCAAGTTGCCGCTGCCGCGGTATTCCTGTGCTCGGATGCGGCAGCGCAGATCAACGGCACGCAAATCTCGGTCGACGGCGGCTGGACCGCGCAGTGATCCATCCAATGGCTCTCTACAGATCAAGGACAACGCCATGACGACAAACGGCAAGGCGGAGGAGCCCAAGAAGATCAACGTCGCGCTGCAGGGCGGCGGCTCGCACGGCGCCTTTTCCTGGGGCGTGCTCGACCAGCTGCTGGAGGACGGACGGCTCGACATCGCGGCGGTTTCGGGCACCAGCGCCGGCGCCATGAACGCGGTGGCGCTGGCCGACGGCTTCGTCCGCGGCGGCGTCGAGGGCGCGCGGCAGAAGCTCGACGATTTCTGGCGCGCGGTGGCGCGGAAGGGCCGGTTCAGCCCGGTGCAGCGCATGCCGTGGGACGTCGCCTGGGGCAACTGGTCGATCGAGAACACGCCGGGCTATCTGTTTTTCGACACGATGTCGCGGGTGTTTTCGCCCTATGTCGCCAACCCGCTCGGCCTCAACCCGCTGCGCGACGTGATCGAACAGGAGATCGATTTCGGCAATGTGCGCGCCTGCAAATCGATGGAGCTGTTCATCTCCGCGACCAATGTCGAGACCGGGCAGTTACGCGTCTTTTCCGATGGCGAGATCGATCTTGACACGGTGATGGCGTCGGCTTGCCTGCCGCAGCTGTTCCGCGCCGTCGAGATCAAGGGCGTGCCCTACTGGGATGGCGGCTATGGCGGCAATCCGGCGCTGTTCCCGTTCTTCAAGACGACTGCCACCGAGGACGTGCTTTTGGTGCAGATCAATCCGGTGGTCCGCGAGGGGACGCCGAAGAGCGCCAACGAAATCCAGAATCGCATCGACGAGATCACCTTCAACGCCGGACTCTTGCGCGAATTCCGCTCGATCGCCTTCATCAAGGAGCTGATTGCCGCCGGCCGGCTGCCGCATGGCGAATACCGCGACATCCGCATGCACCGCATCGATGCCGACGAGGCATTCAAGGACCTGTCGGCATCGTCCAAGGTCAATGCCGAATGGGCCTTCCTGACCTATCTGCGCGACCTTGGCCGCACCGCCGCCAGCGACTGGCTGGAAGAGAATTACGACGCCGTCGGCAAGCGGCCGACGCTTGATCTCTCAGGCGAGCTCGACGACGGCTTCAAGCCGATGCGTGGACCGGCACCGGGGCGGCGGGTCAAGGAGTTCCTCGCAGCACGCAAGAAACCCGAGGCAGCGCGTCGCCGAGCCTGAGGCGTTTAGTTGTCAGTTTTTTTGCAAGGCTAGATCGATCACCTTGATCAGCGCGGCCGCAGCCTGCCGCTGCTCGTCCGGATCGCTGATGCGCATCTTCATGCCTTCCAGCCCGTCGAGCAGCATGTCGGCCAGCAATTTTGCCGACAAGCCGTTGGCGGTGAGATCGACGCCATTGCGTCCGGCTTCGCTCTGGATCGCTGCGGCGATATGCTCGGCAAACCGGCTGCGCCAGCAGCCGATCAGGTCGGCGAGACTCGACTTCATGTCAAGCAGTTCCGCGCCATGCGGCGAGCCGTGGACGGTGCGCGTCATCGAGATCAGCGCTTCGTCGATGGCCCGCATCGTGCGCCCGGCAAATGGTTCTTCGCCGGCGAGTGCCGTTTTCGCCTGCTCGAGCGAGCGGGAGAGCAGCATCAACGCAATGGCGCGATAAATATCAGTCTTGTTCTTGAACTGCAGATAAAGCGCCGGCCGCGACATGTCGGCGGCACGCGCGATGTCGTCCATGGTGGTGCGGGCGAAACCATAGGCCAGAAACACCTTCATCGCGCTGTCCAGAATGCGGGCGCGCTTGGGGTCGGTGGCGATGTCCTCGATCTCGATCATGGCGCGACTTTATCCTGCTAAAGCTCTATTGACAAAATGACGTAATTTGTCAAGATGTATAAGGGCGAATGGCCGACCGGCCTGCCCGGGCTGTGGACGACAACAAAGGGTATCCCCATGCGCCTCACCATCGACGGGCAGGCATTCGACGTCAATGCCGATCCCGAAATGCCGCTGCTGTGGGCGCTGCGCGATCTCATGGGCAAGACCGGGCCGAAGTTCGGCTGCGGCATCGCCGCCTGCGGCGCCTGCACGGTGCATGTCGACGGCCAGCCGGTGCGCTCCTGTTCATTGCCGGTCGGTGAGGTCACCGGCGCGGTCACCACGATCGAAGGCATCGGCACCGAAGGCGGACTGCATCCGGTACAGCAGGCATGGCTGGAAGAGCAGGTCGCCCAGTGCGGCTACTGCCAGGCCGGCCAGATCATGAGCGCGGTGGCGCTGCTCGACCAGGTTGCCGAGCCGACCGATGCCGATATCGACGATGCCATGGGCGGCAATCTCTGCCGCTGCGGCACCTACCCGAAGATCCGTGCGGCGATCAAACGAGCGGTCGTGCTCAAGACGGCGGGGATCTGACCGTGGCCAGTGTCGGAAAGATCGCCCGCCGCACGTTTCTCATCGGCACCGCTGCCATCGCGGGCGGCATCGCCGTCGGCTATTACTATTATCGCAAGCCTTTTCCGAATCCGCTGGAAGGCGACCTCGCGGCTGATGAAGCGACCTTCAACCCCTATGTGAAAATCGGCGCCGACAACACCATCACCATCGTCGCGCCGCGCGCCGAGATGGGCCAAGGCATCTCGACGACGCTTGCTGCCATGGTTGCCGAAGAGCTCGATGTCGGGCTCGACCAGATCAAGGTCGAGCACGGCCCGGCCTCCTACGCCTATTTCAATGCGGCGATCCTGGAAGAGGGCGGTCCGTTCGCCTTCTTCGATGAAAGCATAACCGCGGAAATAGTGCGCGCCGGCATGGGCGTGGCCGGAAAATTCCTCGCCCTGCAAGGCACCGGCGGTTCGACATCGACGCTCGATGGTTTCGGCAAGATGCGGGAGGCAGGCGCCGCCGCGCGGCAGATGCTGATTGCAGCGGCCGCGCAAAAGCTCGGTATAGCTGCCGCCGATCTGGAAACGGCCAACGGCTCGATCCTGCACAAGGCATCGGGCAAGTCGCTGACCTATGGCGCGGTCGCTGCGACCGCTGCGACGATGGCGCCGCCCGCGGAAATCAGGCTCAAAGACAAAGCCGGCTGGAAACTGCTCGGCAAACCGCAAAAACGCATCGACATGCTGGCCAAGGTCACCGGGGCGCCGATCTTCGGCATCGACGTGACGCTGCCGGAGATGCTGTACGGCACGGTCAAGATGAGCCCGCGCTTCTGGGCCAAGCCGGTCAAGGCGGATTTTTCGAACGCCGAGAAAATGCCTGGGGTGATCAAGATCGTGCCGATCGACACGAATTACGGCCACGGCTTCGGCATCATCGCCGAAAACACCTGGGCGGCGTTCAAGGCGGCGGAGGCGATCGACGCCGAATGGGCCGATCCCGAATATCCGCTGGACAGCGCCGGCATTTCCGAGGTGCTGAAGCAGGCGCTCGGCACAAAAGGGTCGGTGATGCGCGACGATGGCGATGTCGATACCGCCTTCGCCGACGCGCCGCGCGAAAGGATCGTCGAGGCCGACTATGCCGTGCCTTATCTGGCACATGCGACGATGGAGCCGATGAACGCCACGGCGCGGCTTAAGGACGGCGTCCTCGACATCTGGTGCGGCAACCAGGCGCCGACCTTGGTGCGGCAGCTTTGCGCCAATGCTGTCGGCATTGAGCAGGACAAGGTCAGCGTCCACACCGCCTTCATGGGCGGCGGCTTCGGCCGACGTATCGAGGTGGATTATGCGCTCTGTGCCGCGCTGATGGCGAAAGAAACGGCAGGCCGGCCAATCAAGGTGATTTGGACGCGCGAGGAGGACATGCGCCACGACGCCTACCGGCCGGCTTCGGTCGGCAGATTCCAGGCGCGGCTTGGCAACGACGGCATACCGGTCGCCGTCGACATGACAATCGCCTCGCCATCGGTGATAGCCAGCACCTTGCGCCGGCTGTTTCCCTCGATCCCGCCGCTTGGCCCTGACAAGTCCATTGTCGATGGGGCCTACGACCAGCCCTACACCATCCCGCATTACCGGGTCAGCGGCATCGCTGCGCCCGCCTCCATCCCGGTCGGCTTCTGGCGATCGGTCGGCTGCTCGATCAACGGCTTCTTTCATGAGGGCTTCATGGACGAGATCGCCACCGCCGGGAAAACCGATGCGGTCGAACTGCGCAAGATGCTGATGGCTGCCTATCCGGCAGCGGTGAAGGTGGTCGAGAAGGTCGCCGAAATGGCGAAGTGGGGCGAGGCGCTGCCCGCCGGCAAGGCCAAGGGCATGGCGTTCGCGCTGTCCTTCGGCAGTTGGGTCGGCGAGATCGTCCAGGTCGCCGACACGCCGTCCGGAATCCGCATCGAGAAGATGTGGATCGCCGCCGATGTCGGCACCGCGCTCGATCCTGATATCATCGAGGCGCAACTCATCTCCGCCGCCATCTACGGCCTGTCGGCAGCGATGGGTCAGGAGATTACTTTCGCCGACGGCATGGTCGATCAGTCGAATTTTCATGACTACGACGCCATGCGCATCTCCCAGTGTCCGGCGTTCGAAGTCGCCATCCTGGAGAATTTTCACAAGATGGGCGGCGTCGGCGAAGTCGGCACGCCGCCGGCGGCACCGGCACTGGCCAACGCCATCTTCGCACTGACAGGCGAGCGCATCCGGACACTGCCCTTGTCGAAGGAGGTGACCTTTGCATGAAATATTCCCATCATGCTGACAGCTGCTGCCATGCTGTTTCGCTGGCACCTCCCAGCGGCAGAGGAAAGCCAAGGCACGGCACCGATGACGGTCCATGCAGCCAAGGGTTTGTCCGAGGGACGCGGTCTTGCGGTTGCTTTCGCATGCGCACTGCGCCGAATGGATGTTCGCAGACGAACGGCTGCGCTGGTCCGGCGCGCCTCATGGCGGCGGCCGCATCCTGCCCAGCGAAGTATTACCCATCAACATTTCTGACTATATTGCGGTGCAACTTTGATGTAGAAGCTCGTTCGCCGATCACGGCAAGTTGAACACGGCCTTGCGCGCACCCATATCGGCGACGCGCCCGAGTTACAAGACGCGGCCTGGCCGAATCCCGCGCACTGGAAAAATGACGATGCCGAAGTACAGGTTTCACAAGCTTGCAGCCATTGTTGTGCTTGTCGGATTCGCTGCGTGGATGGCGACGGGCGAGTTCTCGTCCGTCGGCAGCGCGGCCGCCGACAAACCCAAAGCGGGGGAGGTCGAGCAGCCAAAGGCGCCTGACGCCGGCAAGGCCAAGCCCGCTGAGGCAGAGCAGCCCAAGGCGCCGTTGCGCACCGTCGCGATCTTAACCCCGCCCAGGCGTACCTATGCGCGCGCCATCCGCATTTCCGGACTGACCGAAGCCGACAAGCGCGCGGTGCTGGCGACCCGGGTCGACGGCATCATCGACAAGCTGCCGGTCAAGCAAGGACAGCACGTCAAGACGGGCGACCTCGTGCTGATGCTTGCCACCGAGGAAAAGCTTTCGGCGCTCAGCAACGCCAAGCAGCTTGTCGCGCAGCGTCAGGCCGAACTCGATGCGGCCTCGCGGCTTGCGAAAACCGGCAATCTGCCCAAGCTGCAGCTCGACAACGCCCGCTCCACCCTGACCTTAGCGCAGTCGATGCTGGAAGCGATGCAAGCCCAGCTTGATCGCAATGAGGTGAGGGCTCCGTTCGACGGCGTCATCGACCGGGTGCCGGTGGAGCTTGGCAGTTCCGTGATGCAGGGTGGCGAGGTGGCAACCATTCTGAGCCTCGACCCTGTGATCGCCCGCGGCGAGGTCAGCGAGCGTGATCTCGGCTATCTGAAGATCGGCGACAAGGCGAATGTACGGCTGGTCAGCGGCCAGATCGTCGAGGGCACCGTGCGCTACATCAGCCGCGACGCGTCGTCCGCCACCCGCACCTTCCGGGTCGAGATCGCAATCCCTAATCCTGAGGGCACCATTCCTGCCGGGATGACGGCCGAAATCGGGCTGAGCGCGCAGCCGACCGACGCAGTCATGCTGCCGCGCTCCGTGGTCACGCTCGGCGACAAGGGCGATCTCGGCATCCGCGCCGTCGACAAGGACAACAAGGTCGTGTTCTTCCCGATCGATCTGGTCGACGATACGCCAACCGGCCTGGTGCTCGGCGGCATCCCTGCCGATGCGCGCATCATCGTCGCCGGCCAGGAACTCGTGAAGGAAGGCGAAGTGGTCAAGCCGGTCGAGGCCGACCAGGCGACCATCCAGAAGCTGCTGGGCGAAGCGACGGCCGGGACGCAGTAATCATGGATATCGTCAAACTCGCAATCAGCAATGCCAGGCTGACCATCTCGGTGCTGGTGTTCCTCATCCTTGCCGGTGCGGTCGCCTATCAGTCGACACCGAAGGAAGCGGAACCCGACGTTCCGATTCCGATGATGTATGTCAGCCTGATCTATCAGGGCATCTCGCCCGAGGATTCGGAACGCCTTCTGCTGCGGCCGATGGAAGCCAAGCTGAAGAGCCTCAAGGGGCTCAAGGAGATGCGTTCGGCCGCCTTCCAGGGCGGCGGTTACGTGCTGGTCGAATTCCACCCGCAGACGGATCTGGCGACGGCGCTGCAGGACACGCGCAGCAAGGTCCAGGACGGCAAGGCCGACCTGCCGCAGGCAGCCGAGGAGCCTGTAGTCTCCGAAGTCAACGTCTCCGAATTCCCCGTCCTTGTCGTGACGCTGTCGGGCGAGGTGCCCGAGCGCGTTCTGACGACGGCGGCGCGCGAGTTGCGCGACCGCATCGAGGAAGTGCCTGGCGTGCTGGAGGGTTCGCTGCAGGGCGCCCGCGACGATCTCGTCGAAGTCGTCATCGATCCGATGAAACTGTCTTCCTACGGGCTGCAGCTAGAGCAGCTGATCGGTGCGGTGGGCGATTCCAACAGTCTTGTCGCCGCCGGCAACATCGAAGGGTCCGAGGGCAAATACGCGGTCAAGGTGCCGTCGCTGATCGAAACGCCACAGGACGTGGCGGCGCTTCCGATCGTCGCCGGCCCCAATGCCGTGGTGCAGGCCCAGGATATCGCCACCGTCCGCTCCACCTTCAAGGACGCCGAGACGGTGACCCGTCTCGACGGCAAGCCGGCGATCGCCATCGAGGTGAAGAAGCGCATCGGCTCCAACCTGATCGACACGATCGCCCAAGTGAGGGCCGTGTCCGATGCCTTCATAAAGACCATGCCGGAAGGCATGCACGTCACCTACACGCAGGACAAATCGGTCTTCGTCAACCAGTTGCTCGGCGATCTGCAGAACCACGTCATGATCGCCGTGATCCTGGTGTTCATCGTCATTCTCTACGCGCTGTCGGGCCGTGCCTCGCTGCTGATCGGCCTGGCCATTCCATCGTCCTTCCTGATCGGCATCCTGCTGTTGGCTATGATGGGCTACACGATCAACATGATCGTGCTGTTCAGCCTCATCCTGGCGGTCGGCATGCTGGTCGACGACGCCATCATCGTCACCGAATTCGCCGAGCGGCGGATGAGCGAAGGCATGCCTAAGGCAGAGGCCTTCGCGCTTGCCGCCAAGCGCATGGCCGGTCCGGTCATCGCCGCGACGATGACGCGCATCGCCGCCTTTTCGCCGCTGCTGTTCTGGCCGGGCATCATCGGCGACTTCATGAAATACATGCCGATCACGCTGATCGTCACGCTCTCGGCCTCGATGCTTTATGCACTGGTTTTTGCACCGGCGCTGGGCGCCTTGTTCGCCAAGGCGCCGCCGCATCACGAGAACGACAACCGCGACGGCTGGTACATGGCGGTGGTCAAGCAGGCGGTTCGCTTTCCCATCACCGTGCTTCTGCTCACCGTCGGCCTCTTGTTCGGTGTCGGCTTTGCCTATTCGAAATACGGCGCCGGCGTCGAGTTCTTCCCGAATGTCGAGCCTGACTACGGCCTGCTCTATGTGCACGCCCGCGGCAACCTTTCGCTCGCCGAAATGGATGCCGCCACAACGACCGCGGAAAACCGGCTTCTCGGCTGGCCAGGCGTGAAATCGGTCTATACCCGTGTCGGCAAGACGCAAGGCGGCGGCCAGGACATTCCTGAAGACGTGGTCGGCGTGATCCAGTACGAGTTCGTCGACTGGCGCGAGCGCAAATCGGCGAACGCCATCCTGGACGAACTGCGCGGCGTCATGGCCGGCATTCCCGGCGTCGACGTCGAGGTTCGCGTGCCCGAGGCCGGCCCGCCCACAGGCAAGCCGATCCAGATCAGGCTGTCAGCCGTCGACCCGAAAGGTCTCGACGACAAGGCGCGCGCCGTCGCCGCACGCATTGCCAAGGTGCCCGGCGTCATCGACATTTCCGACGGCCTGCCGCCGCCTGGCGTCGACTGGGCGCTCGACGTGGATCGCGCCAAGGCGGCGCAATACGGCATCAGCCCGACGTCAGTCGGCACGGTGGTGCAACTGGTGACGAACGGGCTGAAGCTCAGCGAATACCGGCCGGCCGGTGCGGACGACGCCGTCGACATCAGGCTGCGCCTGCCCGAGGACCGGCGCACGCTGTCGACCCTCGACGACCTCAGGGTGCAGACGTCGCAAGGGTCGGTGCCGATCTCGAATTTCGTCGTGCGCAAGCCCGAGCCGACCGTCGGCATCCTCAACCGCATCGACGGCGCGCGCACCGTGGTCGTCCAGGCCAATGTCGCCGCCGGCGAGCAGGTCGCTTCTGTCCAGCAGCAGGTCAGCCAGGCTGTCGCCGAAGTGGATCTCGGCAGCGGCATACGCTGGAAGCTTGCCGGCTCGAACGAGGACAGCGCCGAGGCCAGCGCTTTCCTCAGCAAGGCCTTTGGCGCGGCGATCTTCCTGATCTTCCTGGTGCTTCTGATGCAGTTCAACAAGTTCACCAGCGTCTGGCTGGTGCTGTCCTGCGTGGTCATGGCGACCGTCGGCGTGTTCCTGGGATTGCTGTTGACTGGAGAGGCGTTCGGCATCGTCATGTCGGGCATCGGCGTCATCGCGCTGGCCGGCGTGGTGGTGAACAACAACATCGTGCTGATCGACACCTACGACCGGCTGCGCGAAGAGGGCTGGGACAAGATGGACGCCGTGCTGCAGACTTGCCGCGAACGTGCCCGCCCGGTGGTGCTGACGGCGGTGTCGGCGATCCTCGGCGTGCTGCCGATCGCTTTCGGCCTCGGTCTCGAAATCTTCCATCACGAGACGACGATCAACGCGCCGTCGACGCAATGGTGGATTTCACTGTCCTCGGCGATCGTCTTCGGCCTGTCCTTCGCCACCTTGCTGACTCTGGTGGTGACACCGTCGATGCTGATGGTGTTCACGCGTAGCAAGAACAGCCGCTTCTATGCATTCTTCCGTCGGGTGTTCCGGCGCGGAACGCCAGCCAATGCGACTATGGAGACCTCCGCAGGGCCGGGCTTGCTCGACGAGCCGGCGATTGACTTCTCGAAGGCCGCCGAATAGGTCGCTCCCTTCAGCCCAGGTAGAAAAGGCCGCCGGGAACAACCCAGCGGCCTTTTGCATTGTCCTGTCATGGAATGCCTCAAAGCGGGGAGTTTCTCATGACGCTCAGCACCATTCTCATCATCATTCTGATCCTCATTCTGATCGGCGCGGTGCCGGCATGGCCTCATTCGCGTTCCTGGGGTTATGGTCCCTCCGGCATCGTCGGCGTCATCCTGATCGTGCTGCTGGTGCTGCTGCTGATGGGCAGGATTTGACCCGGAGTTGGTGCACGAATGCTACAGCGCTGCGCGTCCTTTTGGACTCACAGCGCTGTAGCATTTGATTTTGCGCATGGTCCTTTCCGAGCCTTCGGTTCGAAACGCACGTTTTCAGGCAGCTTTCGAAACGCCATCAATCGTGGCCACACCGATATCATCGAGGGCTTCTGCCACCGCCCTATCTAGCGGCGTATGCGGGATCGTGCCGAGGATGCTTTCCAGTCTTGCCGAGACCAACTGGTGTGGCTCGAAGCGGAGATAGGACATCGAGACGAGCTCGCGCCACATCGCCACGAACGGACTGCCGGCGCGCAACACCCACCACGGCATCGACGTCAGTTTCAACGTGCGCCCGAGCGCCTGCTCCGCGGCGGCCTTGATCTCCAGATCGGTAACGGCGTGGCCGGGAAAGTTCAGCGCCTCGTAGGTGCCGAGCTTGTCGAGATTCTTAGTCAGTCCGACGAAAGCCTTGGCCATATCAGGCAGATAGGCCCATTCATGCAGGAGATCGGCCGGCCCGGGGGCGGTATAGACGCCCTTGTCCATCTTGGCGGCCACCATCAGATCGAACCACGATCCGGTGCCGGTGCCGCCGAAGAAATCGCCGGCTCGCAGCAGAATGGTGCGCACTCGGCCTGCTTCGGCCTCGCGGCGGAAGAGGTCTTCCATGGCGACGCGGATGCGGCCCTTTTCCGTCGTCGGGTGGAATGGCGTGTCTTCGGTGATGACCGTCGGCATCGGCGAGCCGTAGTTGTAAACGCTGCCGGGAGCGAGGTGCAATGCGTGGTTCGCCCGGCACGCGGCCATGACGTTCTCGGCCATCGGCAGGCACTTGCCCCAGTCGGTATAGATCGGGTTGAGGCCGTTGAAGATGATGTCGACGCCTTCGGTGGCGCGGATAAGCGCTTCGCGATCGAGCCCGTCGCCGGTGACGGCCGCCGAGCCGATGAGTTCTGCCGTTATCTTGCCGCTGCGGGTGATGGCGCGGACATCATAGCCGGCGTCGATGAAGGCCTTGGCAACCACGCGGCCGAGCCGGCCATTGGTTCCCAGAATTGCGATCTTGGTCATGTTTGGTTTCCGTGTTTGCGTTACGGTCACAATATGATCCGCCCGCAAACGAATGGAAATTGACTGAATCTGGCAACATGATATTCAGTTTTGAATGGAAATCGACTGGAATCTGATCAAGAGTTTCGTCACCGTGGCGGAAACCGGCAGCCTGTCCGCTGCCGCGCGCAAGCTGGCTGCAAGCCAGCCGACGCTCGGCCGCCATATCGCCGAGCTGGAGCAGGCGCTCGGCGTCACCCTGTTCCGGCGCGGGCGGCGCGGCTACGCGCTGACGGAAGCCGGCAGCACGCTCTACGAACGCGGCCGGGCGGTGAGCGAGCAGGCAAGCGCCTTTTCGCTATTGGCGCTGGGATCGGTCGAGGCGATCGAGGGCACGGTGCGCATTGCCGCCAGCGAGGTGGTGGCGGCCTATGTCCTGCCAGAGATGACGGCGCGGCTGGGTGCCGAGGAGCCCGGCATCGAGGTCGAGATCGTCGCGTCGAACCAGGTCGAGAATCTTTTGCGCCGCGATGCCGACATCGCTATCCGCATGGTCAAGCCGGCCCAGAACGAGGTGGTGGCGCGCAAGGTGGCAGACATTCCGCTCCGCGCCTGCGCGGCAAAATCCTATCTCGACCGGCGTGGCCGTCCGCGCGAACCCGGCGATCTTGCCGGCCACGACCTGATCGGCTTCGACCGCAGCGATGAGATCATTCGCGGCTTTGCCCAATTCGGTGTCCTGCTCACCCGCAATGCCTTCCGCTTCAGGACCGACAACCAAATCGTGCTGTGGGAGGCGGTGCGGGCGGGAAACGGCATCGGCTTTGGCCAGGAGCCGCTGGCCGACCGCGATCCGCTGGTGGAGACAGTGCTGCCGGGCCTCGGGCTGCCGACGCTGCCGGTATGGCTGGCCATGCACCGCGACGTACGCACCAGCATGCGCATCCGCCGTGTCGCGGATTTCCTCTATGAGGAGTTGAAGCGCTATTCGGCCGGGGCCGCGTCAGGCGCGAATTCGGCGCGGTGAGCGAGCCCGGCCATCAAGAATACGACGACCAGCAGTCCCGACAAAGCGACAAAGATCGGACCGAAGCTTGAATGCTCGGCGATGAAGCCGATTGCCGACGGCGCCACCAGAATGCCGGAATAGCCCATTGTGGTGACGACGCTCATGCCGGTGCCGGACGACATGCCTTCCTGGTTGCCGCCGGCCGAAAACAGGATCGGCACCATATTGGCGATGCCGAAGCCGCAAAAGGCAAAAGCTGAGATGGCGAGCCAGGGCGAGGGCGCCAGACCCGCCACCAGCATGCCGGCAGCGGCGACAAGCGCCGAAACGCGCAATGTCGTCACGGCGCCGAAACGGTTGCGGACGCCGTCGCCAACGAAGCGCATGACTGCCATGACGCCGGAAAAAGCGGCGTAGGCCAAACCAGCTACGGCGAGGTCGGTGCCGAGTTCCTGTTGCAGGTAAAGCGCTGCCCAGTCGAGCACCGCACCCTCGGAGATCATCGTCATCAGCGCCATCAGCCCGACCAGATAGACCAGCGGATTTCCAGGCAGCGCGAACTTGCGATGCCCGATTACCCCCGAGGATGCTTGGACTGGCTTGTCCTCCGCGATCAGGTAGCGGACTGCCACTGCAATCACGGCGAAAGCGAGCGCCGTCACCACCGTCGCATGGGCGAGATGACCGTAATTCTGGATGGCGAGGCCACCGAGAGCGCCGCCGGCGAAACCGCCAAGGCTCCAGAAGCCGTGCGAGGACGACATGATGGCCCGGGACAAGCGCCGTTCCACCGTGACCGCATTGGCGTTCATGGCGACATCCATGCCGCCGATCGAACCGCCAAAGATGAACATGGCGATGGCCGCTAGCGGCACGTTTGGAGCCAGCGCCACAACCAGCAGCCCGAAGCTCCCGATGAGGCCGAACCAACTCAGCACGGTGCGCGACCCATGCCTGGAGATCAGGTGGCCGCACCAGGTCATCGCTGTGACCGCGCCGGCGCCGAACAGCAGGATCAGCAGGCCAAGCGTGAACTTGCTGATATCCAGCCGGGTCAGCACCACCGGGATCTGCGGCGCCCAGGCGCCGGTCAGAAAGCCATTGGCCAGGAAGATGGCCGCCACCGCCCATCGTCCACGAATGGCGGCCTGCATGCGGTTTAGCGTGTCCATCGTAGAATCCGATGCGAAAAATAGTTTCGCGCCGCAAATTAGATCGATTCAATCCTCAGTCAAGCGCTCGTTCTTGAAAAGTGCTTGGGCCAAACGGCTCGCTTGCACCCAGGTTGATGAAGCCGATCTGGTCGGGCTTTGTTCGACCACGATCTTATCCGAAAACCGGTTTCCACTTTCGGGATCGTGGTCTCAGTGATCCCTGGGGCGTCTTGCCTCGAACTCGGCCTTCTTGGCATTGGAGGCGTCGGTCTGGTTGAGCGCCTGCCATTCGGCATAGGGCATGCCGTAGATGATCTCGCGCGACTGGTCCTTGCTGAGATCGACACCCTCGGCCTCGGCGGCATCGCGATACCAGTTGGAGAGGCAATTGCGGCAGAAGCCGGCGAGGTTCATCAGGTCGATGTTCTGTACGTCCGTGCGTTCGCGCAGATGCGCGACCAGTCGGCGGAAGGCGGCGGCTTCGAAATCGCGTTTCTGCTCGTCGCTGAGTTCGGTCATGTGTTCTGGGCCTCCTTGGGCCTCCTTAGAGCGGCCCGGTGCGCGAGCCGAATCGTTTGACCCGATGTATATCGGGACGGCGATTGATCGCGTCAACGATCGGCGCCAGCCGTTCGGCCCAGGCGACCGCATCCTGCCGATCGGCGATCAGGTCCTGACGGATTTCGATCAGCGCATGGGCAAATCCGTTGACGATGGCATGTCTGAACATGGTGTCGCCGCGCAGCGCGCCGTCGTAGGGCTCATTGTCGCCGACGACAAGGCTTTTGTCCTCGGCGAGCATGTCGATCAGCGGTCGCGCCACCCGGTCGTCGCGATCCCACAAGATGCCAACATGCCAAGGGCGCACGAACCCCTGCATGAAGGGGGTGAAGGAATGCACCGAAAGGATAAAGGGGGCGTTTGCGCAAGCCTGCGCCACCGAGGCGATCATGGCGCCGACCGCATCGTGATAGGGTCGATAGAAGCGGTCGAGCCGCCTTTCACGTTCTTTCAAGGTAAGTGGATAATTCCCCGAAATGACGGTGCCGTCATAGAGTTGGCGGATCAATGTCGGATCGTCTTCGCCGCGATTGGGATCGATCAGAAGCCGCGAAAAATTGGCGAGTACCGCCGGCACGCCGAGCAAAGCGGCCAGTTCGCGCGTCACCGTCTCGACACCGATGTCGTAAGCGATATGGCGGTCGAATTCCGCCGCCGGCAGGCCGAGGCTGCCATACTCTTCCGGCAGGTCGCGACGGGCGTGATCGGCCAGGAGCACGATGCCTCGCTTGCGATCGCCTTCGACGACGTCGAAAGGCGCGAAAACTGTGGATCGGGTCATCGGCGGGAAATGGTATGTTCGCTGGCTTCCAGGGAGGATGGTATCCTCATTCCACGAAGGGGACGATTACGCAATGCCGTCGTTTGGCCACGGTTTCTGCGGAAATCTGGCAGAAGGCGACCAACCGTGCGCCGAAGCCTTTCTAAATCGATTGGAATTGAGCGGAAGGGCGCGTTGACATGCGCCCGGACTTTTCCGAAAAGGGGCGTTGAGAGATGCAAATGTGGTTCTTGAGAGGTTTCAGGATGGGTTCCGCCGGCAGGCCGCGTGTGCGCTATGCCTTCGCCATGCCGTTCCTGACCTTCGCTGTGGGCCTCGCCGCGATGGTTGCTGCCTCGCCGGCGCGCGCCGATTTCCGTGTCTGCAACGCCACGCAGAACCTGGTCGGCGTCGGCATCGGCTATCGCGCCAAGGCCGGCTGGATCACCGAAGGCTGGTGGCACATCGAGGGATCGAGCTGCAAGACGTTGATCGAAGGGCCGCTGTCATCAAGATTTTACTATCTTTATGCAGAAGACGCCGAGCGCGGCGGGCGCTGGGATGGCCCGATCAACATGTGCGTGGCCGAAAAAGAGTTCAAGATCGCCGGCGTTAGCGATTGCGTCGCCCGGGGCTTCCAGCGCGCGGGATTCCAGGAATATGACACGGGCGAGCAGGCAAGCTGGATGGTCCAGCTGACCGATGACCCCGCAACGGGGGGCGTTCCAGCCGCCCCGGGAACAAACAGTCAATGAGACGCAGCCGCAAGGTCAAGATACTCGCCACCATCGGTCCGGCCTCCTCCTCCGAGGACATGCTGAAGAAGCTTTTCGAAGCCGGCGCCGACGTGTTTCGCATCAATATGAGCCACACCGATCATGAATTGATGCGCACACTTGTCGGTCGCATCCGCACCGTCGAGAAAGCGGTCGGCCGGCCGATCGGCATTCTCGCCGACCTGCAGGGACCCAAGCTTCGGGTCGGCAAGTTTGCCAACGGCAAGGAGACGCTGACACTCGGCCAGACCTTCACGCTCGACGACAATCCCGAGCCCGGCAACTCGACCAGGGTCTATCTGCCCCATCCGGAAATCCTGAGATCGGTCGAGGCCGGTCACCGTCTTTTGATCGACGACGGCAAGCTCGAGCTGAAGGCGGTGGAGAGCGACGGACAGGCGATCGTCTGCACCGTCGTCGCCGGCACCAGTATCTCCGACAAGAAGGGCGTCAGCCTGCCCGACACCGACCTGCCGGTCGGCGCGCTGACCGAAAAGGACCGCAGCGATCTCGATGCTGTGCTGGCCACCGGCGTCGACTGGGTGGCGCTGTCGTTCGTGCAGCGGCCGGAGGATCTGGCGGAAGCGCGCAAGATCGCGCGCGGCCGGGCGCTGATCATGGCCAAGATCGAAAAGCCGCAAGCCGTCGCCAGGCTGGCCGAGATCATCGAACTTTCGGACGCACTGATGGTTGCCCGCGGCGATCTCGGCGTCGAAATGCCGCTCGAAGCCGTGCCCGGCATCCAGAAGCAGATCACCCGCGCCGCGCGCCGCGCCGGCAAGCCGGTGGTGATCGCCACGCAGATGCTGGAATCGATGATCACCGCGCCGGTGCCGACCCGCGCCGAGGTGTCGGACGTCTCGATCGCCGTGTTCGAAGGCGCCGACGCCATCATGCTCTCGGCCGAATCCGCGGCCGGCGCCTACCCGGTCGAGGCGGTGGCGATGATGAACCGCATCGCCAGCAAGGTCGAAACCGACCCGACCTATGCCGGCATCATCAATGCGCAGCGCTCGGAGCCGGAAGCGACCGGCGCCGACGCCATTTCGCTTGCCGCCCGCGAAATCGCCGAGACGCTGAAACTGTCGGCGATCATCAGCTATACGGCGTCCGGCACGACCGGCCTGCGCGCCGCGCGCGAGCGGCCACAGGTGCCGATCGTCGCCCTGTCGCCGATCGTCAACACGGCGCGGCGGCTATCGCTTTTGTGGGGCACGCATTGCGTCGTCTCGCCCGACGCCATCGACCTCGACGACATGGTCGACCGCGCCTGCCGCATCGCTTTGGACGAGGGGTTCGGCAAGCCCGGCGACCGGGTCATCATCACCGCCGGCGTGCCGTTGAGAACGCCCGGCTCCACCAACATGCTGCGCATCGCCTATGTCGGATCGGACGTGCAGGCCCGCCGCTAGGCTTGGCCGTCGCTTCGAGTGATTTCGGTTGCTCTAAATTGGCGCGAGTTCGGCTTCCGGGGCTTTGATGTCGGCGCATTTGCCGGCACCGTAGGTGTCGCCGGCAATCCTGATTTCCACGGCCTTCGCCATTGCCTGGAGGTCCACGTCCCTGCCGGCGACCTTTTCGATCGCGCCGACAACGAGATCGGGTGCTATCCAGTCTGGCTTGTGGCCGAGATTGCGGACCCAGACCAGTTCGGCCCCGGCGATATCGCGGACGAGGCCGGCCGAATGGATCGTTGCATAGACCACCTTGTCGCGGTCGCCCGAGATGACCACAGTCGGCGCCTTGATATCGCGGTAGTGCGGTGCGGCATCGAGCGTGTAGCGATAAAGCCCGGCGACATCGGTGGCGTTGGCACGAAAGGCGTTCGGCCGAAGCACCAGCGGGATCGCGACCTCGGCGACATAGAAGTCCGGCACCTTGTTGGGGGCAAAGACGCAGGCGGTGGCGGCATTCATCTGCAGCGTTCCCGACGGATAGGTCAGCGTTTCGGAAAAAAGCCGGCCGACGATCGGAATGGTCGTCAAATTGTAGTACCAGGCGGTCGCGCCGCCCGGCCAGGGATGGGTGGCAGGCGCCATGAACACCAGGCCGAGCGTCTTGTCGGGATGCTCGCGGCCGAAGGCGGTGGTCACCGAGCCGCCGAAGGAATGGCCGGCGATGATGGCTTTCCTGATGCCGAGATGGTCCATCAGCGCTGCGATGGTGCTGGCCTGCGCCGATGGGGTCTCGTTGTTGCCGGGGCCGCGCGCCGACCAGCCTGCACCCGGGCGGTCGAAGAACAGCATCTCGGCACGGCCTTCCAGCAAGGGCCTCAACGGCAGCATCTGATCCCTGAGATTGGCACTGGCGCCGTGGATAAAGACAATCGGCGGCAGTTCGGCGTTTTCCCGCGCCGGAACGTAAACGTAGTGGATGCGGGCACCGTTTATATCCGCGAAGTCGCCGCTCGGCGGATTGCGGCGCTCGATCAGCCATGAACCGGCGCGGGTGACACCTGCAAGGGTGAACACAAGCGCCAGGAGGAAGGCGAGCGCGGGGTAGATCGGGTTCATGGAGAGAGGTACGGACCGGAGCGAAATTAGTTCACAGTCTAGCTAAAAAGACTTTCACTTAAGTGGAATTGTCCGCCAACTGGGAATTCAGATCCCTTCGCCGGCAAGTTCTTCCGAAAGCGTGCCGACCTGATCCTGGGCGCTGCGCATCATCGGATAGATGCTGAGCACGCGCTGCCAGGCTTCCAGCGCCGACTGCTTGTGGCCGGTTACCGCCATGATCTGCGCCAGGCCGGACAGCGCGCCGAAATGGCGCGGCTCGAGCTGCAGCGTGCGGTCGATGTCCGCCATCGATTTCCCAAAGTTATTCATCATGAAATGCACGGTGGCGCGCCGGTTCCAGCCTTCGGCATAGGCCGGTTGCAACGTCACCACCTGGTCGAGGAAGTCGAGCGCCACGTCGAACTTCTTGTCTTCGGCCGCCTTTTGCGACCATTGCATCATCAGGTCGATCGAGGCGCTGCCGGATTGCGACCACTCGTGCGAGATGCGCGCCGCGATGCGCTCGGCGGCTTTTTCATTGAGCTCGCGCTTCAGGTCGACAAACAGCTGGTCGAGCCTTTCCTCCCTGGTCGTGGCAACCGGAGGGGTGACCGGGTCTTCCGCTTGAGCCGGAAGCGGGGCGACACCGAAAAGAAAAAGCGCCGCGAAGAATGCAAAATGAATCCGCATGACCGGAATCTAACCCCGGACAGCGGATCGTCAAACTGAATTTAGCGTGAAAGGGCCGGCAGGCCGGTATTAGAGCGCCACGCGTCCTTTTGGACGCGTAAAGGCCGTTCCAGCATTTTGAATTCCTGGCATCGTGCTTTCCGAAAATCGATTCCGATTTTTGGATCGATGCGGTACATCATGCAGGCGCGGAGGCAGGCGCCCCCAACGCGAAAAGGCTCAGCCCTGGCGCGCCTTGTAGCGCGGAGCGGTCTTGTTGATGATGTACACGCGGCCCTTGCGGCGAACCAGCTGGTTGTCGCGGTGACGCGCCTTGAGCGCCTTGAGCGAATTCTTGATCTTCATGGTCTTGCCCGTCGGTCTGGGCCCGCTTGGGCCGAATTATTAAGGCGCGCTCGGAAAGCGCGCCTCTCAACTTGTGCGTGGCTCATAAACGAGGAGCCTTGCCCGTGTCAACCAAGCATGTGGCGGAGTTTGAGTTTCTGCCCTATCGACGGCATTGGAGCGGCGCCGTCCAATAGCCTCAACGGTGGCGGCTCATTCGCGTAAAATGGCCCATCTTGCGGCCGGGACGTGCCTCGGCCTTGCCATAGAGATGCAGCATCAGATCGGGCTCCACGAGCAGGGCCGGGACGCGCAGGATATCGTCGCCGATCAGGTTTTCCATGACGCAGTCAAAATGGCGGCCGGGGTTTCCCAACGGCAGGCCGGCGACGGCGCGAATGTGCTGCTCGAACTGCGAGACGAGGCAGGCGGCTTCCGTCCAGTGGCCGGAATTGTGAACACGCGGCGCGATCTCATTGGCCAGCAGCGCGCCGTCGGCAAGGACAAAGAACTCGATGCCGATGACGCCGACATAGTCGAGCGCGGCGAGTATTTCTGCTGCCGCCGCCTGCGCTGCAGCGGCGGTTTCGGACCCTATCCTGGCCGGCAGGGTCGAGCTGTGCAGGATGCCGCTGCGGTGGATGTTTTCTGCCGGATCGTAGGCGGCGAGCGAACCGTCCATGCCGCGCGCCGCGATCACCGAAATCTCGCGTTCGAAGGCGACGAAGGATTCGAGGACCAGCGGCACGTTGCCCATTGCCTCGCAGGTGCCGGCAAAGCCCCCTGTTTCCATATTGCGGAACACGCGCTGGCCCTTGCCGTCATAGCCCATGCGTCGCGTCTTCAATATGCCGCTGCCGTCGAACTTTTTCAGCGCCGCCGTCAATTGGTCGTCATTGTCGACGGGGCAGAAATCAGCGGTGGGAATGCCGATGCCGTTGAGGAATTTCTTCTCCGCCACCCGGTCCTGCGCTACTTCCAGCGCGCGCGCCGGCGGGTAGACGGGCACCGTGACGGCAAGCGCGCTGGCGGCCATGACTGGAACGTTCTCGAACTCGTAGGTGACGACGGCGCTGACTGCAGCCAGTTCGGCGAGCGCGGCCGTGTCGTCATAAGCGGCAGTGATCTGGCGGTTGGCGACCTGTGCCGCCGGACAATCCGGCTGCGGCTCCAGCACGACCGTGCGGTAGCCGAGGCGCGCCGCGGCCATCGCCAGCATGCGGCCGAGCTGGCCGCCACCGATGATGCCGATGGTCGATCCGGCGGCCAGGCTCATGGCGTGTCCGTGGGCTCGGCGGCGACCTTGGCGGTCTGGGCGGCGCGCCAGGCATCGAGCCGGGCGGCGAGCTTTTCGTCGGTCAGCGCCAGCACGGCCGCAGCCAGAAGGGCGGCATTGGTGGCGCCCGCCTTGCCGATGGCCAGCGTGCCGACCGGAATGCCGGCCGGCATCTGCACGATGGAGAGCAGCGAGTCCTGTCCGGAAAGCGCCTTCGATTCCACCGGCACGCCAAAAACCGGGAGCGGCGTCATCGCCGCCGTCATGCCGGGCAGGTGTGCCGCGCCGCCGGCGCCGGCGATGATCACCCGAAAGCCGGCCGCCTTGGCGCCCTTGGCGAAGTCATAGAGCCGGTCGGGGGTGCGATGAGCCGAGACGATCAGCCGCTTGTGCGGGATGCCCAGCGCCTCCAGCGTTTCGGCGGAGTGGCGCATCGTCGCCCAGTCGGACTGGCTGCCCATGATGATGGCGACGTCGGCGCGGTGATCGTCCAAGCTTGTGCTCCCGGCGGCAAAGGCGCGCCTTAGCGGAATTCGGGTTCGACGGCAAGGATGCGCTGCCTCTGCGCAAGCGTTCTGGCGCGAGGCGCCATCATTACCTAATCCGGCCAGCGCAAGGCGCCGGCGCTATCCTTGCGGGCTGCCTTCATCGCATCCGCCGGACGCTCGGCCGCGCTCAACACGGCCCGCAGGCGTTCGGCGACGATTTCCGCCTCGCCGGGATGAAGATTGCATGGATCGAGGAAGAAATGCCCGCGCTCGACTTCGTGGTTGCGCACTATAATGGGAGGCGAACCGGCCGCCAGCGCCGACGCAAGGCCGGCGGCGGTGAACCTGCTCTCAGCCGTAACAAACACCTGCAGGCGGTCGAGCGGATTACCGGTCGGATCGGGAATGACATGCGCGGCGATGCCCGGCAGGCCCTGCAATGCGTCCTTCCACAGATCGAGCGCCGCTTCTTCCCGCTTGCGGATGCCAGCATGATCGCGCCGCTCCCAAGCCTCCAGTGCGGCCATGGTGCCGGCGATGCTTTCCTTGCCGACCTTCATCGCCCGCGCAACGCCACGGACCTGCAGATAGGCGGCGCGCACCAGATCCTTGCGCCCGGTGACGATGCCGCTTGTCGGTCCCGAGAGGAATTTGTGTCCGCTATAGACGACGATGTCGGCGCCGCGCGCGAGAAAGCCGCGCAAATCGTATTCGGAGGCGGCGTCGACGATCACCGGGACGCCTTTGGCGTGGCAGATCTCGCAGAACTCCTCGAGCGAGAGCATGCCGTATTGCACCGTGTGATGGGCAACGACATAGAGGCCTGCTGCGGTGCGGTCGCGGATCGCCTCGCGCACATGATAATCCTGAGTCACGCTGACCGTACCGGCCGGTACGGTCCTTGCCCCGGCGAGCCGGATCGACTGGTCGATCGGCGCGCCGTAATTGACGATGTGGCCGATTTGGACGATGACCTCGGACTTGAGGGCCTCGGTGTCGTCCGGCAGCCGCTCGATCGCCAGAAGGTTGGTGCCGGTCATCGTGCCGGCAATCGCCATGGTGATGCCGCTGGCGCAGCACGCCGTGATGAAGCCGGCCTCGCCGCCGGTGAGGCGCGCGACGACCGTGCTTGCGGCGCGCTGCAGATCGTCCATCTCCACCCACTGCGAGGCAATTTCCGACATAGCGGCGATCGCTTCCGGGACGATGATCGAGGCGCCGAGCGCCGTCATCGTGCCGGAGACATTGATGATCGGGCGAAGGCCGAGCCGTTCGCGGATTGTCGTGTTGGAGCCGTTTGCGGGAAAGGTTTTCATCTCTGGAGGTCCCATTGGTAGACTTCAGGCGGCGATCTCGACGACCGCCTCGATTTCCACGGTGATGTTGCCCGGCAGGGAGCCGACACCGATCGCCGAACGGGCGTGCCCGCCGATACTATCAAAGACAGCGGCGAAAAGATCGGAACAGCCATTCACCACCTTCGGATGGTCGCTGAAGGTCGGGATCGCGTTGACGAAGCCAAGCAGCTTGACGACGCGCACGATGCGGCTGAGGTCGCCTGCCGCAGCGTGCATGACGGCGAGCAGGTTCAGACCGGTGAGACGGGCATGCTTATAGGCCTCTTCAACCGTGACATCCTCGCCGACCTTGCCGGTGCAAAGCGTGCCGTCGGCGCGCAATGGGCCTTGGCCGGAGAGGAAGATCAGCCGTCCGCTTTCGGCGTGGGTGACGAAGTTGGCGATCGGCGTCGGCGGCTCGGGCAGCGTCAGGCCCAATTCGGCGAGCCGGATGTAAGGCGTCATGAAAAGGCTCCTTGCGACAGCTTTCGCCGTCCGATGTCAGAAATGCGAGGCACGAAACCGCGCCAGGAAACTGCGGAGACGCTCATTGTCGATCTCCGCGCCCAGAATCTCGGCGGGCGGGCCCGCGGCGCTGACGCCGCCATCTGCCATGAAGATGATGCGGCTCGAGGCATCGCGGGCAAAGGCCATCTCGTGCGTGACCATCACCATCGTCATGCCGTCCTCGGCCAGGCTGCGCACGACCTCGAGCACCTCGCCGACGAGTTCCGGGTCGAGCGCGGAGGTTATCTCGTCGAGAAGCAGGATTTTCGGCTCCATCGCCACCGCGCGGGCAATGCCGACTCGCTGCTGCTGGCCGCCGGAAAGCTCGGCCGGCAGGCTGTCGGCCTTGTGGGCAAGGCCGACCCGGCCGAGCCAGTGCTCGGCAATGGCGCGGGCCTCGGTACTGCTCTTGCCGCGCACCTTGCGCAGGCCAAGCATGATGTTGCCGGCCGCCGTCAGATGCGGAAACAGATTGAAGCTTTGGAACACCATCCCGGTTTCGGCCCGCATCTTCGCCAGGTCGCGCTCGCTGCGGCGCTGGCGTGTTCCCGTGTCGCGAAAGCCGACCTCCTTGCCGTCGATGCGGATGGAGCCGCTGTCGTAGCTCTCTAGGAAGTTGACGCAGCGCAGCAGCGTGGTCTTGCCGCTGCCGGAAGGCCCGATGACAGTCACCACCTCGCCGCGCGTCACCTGCAGGCTGACGGAGCGCAGGACCGCGACGGATCCAAAGGACTTGGAAACCTCGGAGACATCGAGAAGCGCCGGATTGGCGGGCGTGGCGATGGGCATCTTGCTATTCCCGGATGAAGGAGAAACGCCGCTCCAACCGTCGGCTGGCCAGGGAGAGCGCGTAATTGACGGCGAAGTAGATGACCGCGCCGAGGATGTAGAGCGGCATCGCTTCGTAGGTGCGGCCGATGACCTGGTTGATGGCGTGCATCAGGTCGGTGATGCCGAGCAGCGAGACCAGCGCGCTGCCCTTCACCGCATCGGTGACGCCATTGATCCATGGCGGCAGGAAACGCCTGAACGCCTGCGGGAAGATGACATAGGCCAGTCGCTGGCGAAAGGTCAGCCCGATCGCCATCGCCGCTTCGGACTGCCCCTTCGGTATGGAACCGACCGCGCCGCGCAGATACTCGATGACCTGCGCCGTCTTGAACAGGGTGAGCGCCAGCACGGCTGCCCAGAAGGATTCCAGATGGAGGCCGACGGCAGGCAGGCCGTAATAGACGAAGAAGATGAGCACCAGGATCGGAATGCCGCGAATGGTGTCGCTGAAAATGCGCACTGCCCAGCGCAGCGGAGCCGGGCCATAGACAAGACCGACGCCCATCATCACGCCGGCGACGAGCGACAACACCACGACCAGCAGCGACACCCATAGCGTCACGGCAAAACCCTGGGCCAGGAAGGGCAAGGCATAGGCGATCTGGCCAAGCATCCTAGTGCGCCGCCCTGAACCGGCGCTCGACAAGCCGAAGTGCAAAAAGAAGCGCGTAGCCGGTCAAGAGATACATCGCCGTCACCACAAGGTAGACCTCGACGATGCGGAAGGTGTTGAAGTTGATCCACTGGGCGCCGTAGGTGAGTTCGGGCACCGAAATGACCGACGCAACGGACGTGTCCTTGAACAGCGACAGGAACGTGTTGGAAAGCGCGGGCAGCGTTATGCGCAGCATCGTCGGCAGGCGCACATGGACCAGCCTTTGCCATGGCGTCAGGCCGATCGCCTTGCCGGCGTCGACCTGTCCGCGCGGAACCGCTTCGAGCCCCGAGCGGAACACCTCGACCAGATAAGCGCCGCTATAGAGCGACAGCGTGGCGATGAACGAGGTCTGCGCGCTGTAGGCGATGTCGACCACCGTCGGCAGGCCGTAGAAGACGAGATAGACGAGCAGGATCAGCGGCACGTTGCGGATGAACTCGACATAGGCGGCGATGACGGTCCGCACCGCACGCCCGGCCGACACGTACCAGACCGCCAGAAGCAGTCCGATGAGGATGCCGATCGCGATGGAGATCACGGCCAGCTCGAGGCTGAGCAGCAGCCCGCCCCAAAGCTTGTCGAAATGCCGCCAGATCAGGTTGAAGTTCAGGGTATAGCCCATGTGTCCCTGTCATTATCGAGGGCTGTCGACGATAAGCCGCGGAAGGGCGCAAGCCCTTCCGCTTGCTTGCATCAGATGACCGGGAAGCCGGGATGGCGCGCCGGCGGCTCCTGTCCAAAATAGTCCTTGAATGCAGCGTCGTAGAGCGCCGTCTCATGGCCGAACATGGCCGTGGTGAAGGTCGTGTTGACGAAGGTCAGCCAGTCGAGGTCGCCTTGCCGAAGTGCGGCGCCGTAAAGCATCGAGAACCAGCTCTTGCCGGCATCGAAGTATTTGTCCGGATTACGCGAGGCGAGCCAGCGAACCGTCGACAGATCGACGGCGGCGGCGTCGACGCGTTTCGATTCCAGTGCCTGCAGCACGTTGGCCTGCGTGTCTATCTGCATCACCTGCGACTCCGGCAGGACGATGTGCACATTTGCCTCGGCATCGACATTCTGCAGGATGGAAACCCGCGTCGCCGAACCGCCGGCAAGCAGCTTGTCGAAGGTCTTGTTTTCGGCGTTCGGAAGGGTCAGCAAGGCGATTCCTTCGACGTAATAGGGCCGGGAGAAGTGGATCAACTGCGAGCGCTGGGCGGTCATGGTCATGAACTGGATCGAAATGTCGACCTTGTTGGTGGTCACGTTCGGAATGCGCTGGGCCGGATCCTGCATGACGAACTCGACCTTGGTCGTATCGTCGAAAAGTCCCTTGGCAAGAATGCGCCCCATGGTGATGTCCATGCCGACCAGTTCGCCGGCATCGTTTTCAAAGTGCCAGGGCGCGTTGGTGCTGCCGGTGCCGACGATCACCTTGCCGCGATCGAGAACGGTGCGCAGCAGGCTGTCCGGTGCCGCCTGCGCCGCCGCCTTCTGAACATCGACTGTTGTCGCTGCGCCCACCACTCCGGCCGTTGCAAGCCCGGCCAGTTTCAGAAAATCACGTCTTTTGGATGTGTCGTTCACGGCGACCTCCTTTTCGTGTTGTGTTCCCCTTTGCCGATACATGCATCGGTAATCTGCTGGATTGTCTCTTACAAAAGACACATGTATCCTGTACGAGACAGATACTAACACCAGGAATCAGCAATGCAAGATGGCAATGGCTTGGCAGTTCGGCCGGACGCTGGTCCGGACGAAGACAGGATTGCGGGCTCCCGCGAGAAGGGTCTCAACCGCGTGCTCCATATCCTGGAGTTTCTTCATGCGAACCAGCGAGCGATCGGGATTGGCGATCTCGCCAAGGGAGTGAATGCGCCGCGCTCGACGATCTACACGCTTGTGCGCTCGCTCGTGGATGCGGGCCTGCTGGAAATGGCCGGCGACGGCAATCGCGTCTATTTCGGGAAGAAGCTTTATCTCTACGGAATGGACTATGTGCGCGGCAACGACCTGCTCAGGAGAGGGCGTCAGGAAGTCGACGATCTTTCGCGCGAGACAGGCGAGACCTCCGAATTGTGCATGCTGCAAAGCGGCCGCTACACGATTGTCCATTCAAGCCCGGGCACCAGGCCGTTCCGGATCAGTTCGGCCACGGGTCTGCAGATACCGCTTCCCTGGACCGCTTCCGGGCGGTTGCTTCTCGCCGGTTTCGAACGGGCTGTGATCGAAGACATGGTGTCCGAAGACGATCTCGTCCTGCCGGATGGCCGCAGATTGCTGCTGTACGACTTCATAGAAGATATCGCTACGGCCGGGGCTGCCGGCTACTGTGTGACTTCCGGTCTTGTCGACGCCTATACAAAGTGCCTTGCCGCGCCGGTCTTTTCAGCTGCCGGCAAGGTCGAGGCGACGATATGCCTGGTGGTTCCCATCGACACTTCCGAGGAAAAGACCGGCGATCTCATCGCCCTGCTGCGCGAACGCGCCGCGAGGCTTTCGATCACGGGATGAGCAGGATTTGTCGCGACCGTAAGTGGGATTCGCTCACGCGATGATGTCGGGGATGATCCGGTCTTCCAGCGCCATCAGCCGGTCTTTCAGGAAGAGCTTTTTCTTCTTCATGCGCTGGATCTGCAGAGGGTCGCAGCCCATGGCGATCATCGCGTTGATCGCCGCGTCGAAATCGGCGTGTTCCTGCTTCAGCCGAGAATATTCGAGGCGGATATCGGCCTGTTCCTGTTCGGACATTATTTACCGTCTGCACGTCTGCGGCGCCCAAAAATGGGCCTGATTGGGCGAGGCCGGAGGTATCTTGCACCGGCGCGCAGCCAATACCACATTTCGTATTGTCGTGGAATGCTACCACGCAGCATTCGACATCGGTGCCCGATAGTGGCACACTGTCATTATGCCGTCACAGAAGCGAAATTGCGGTGGGACGCGCCTTGACGGCTGCAATCGAGGAAACCATGAAAGGGAGAACCAATCATGTCTCTTGCATCCCATCTTGATGAGCTGCAGCGGAAACACGGCGACATCGAACGCGAAATCGATGATGCGATGAACCATCCATCGGTCGACGACCTCGAAATCGTGAATCTCAAGCGGCGCAAGCTGGCGCTCAAGGACGAGATTGAGAAATTGAAGGCGAAGCCGAAACCCACCACGCACTGACGCTCATCTACGGCGCTGCGCGTCCTTTGGACGCGCAAAGGGCGCTGTCGTGCTTCTGATTTCGGCGCATGGTCCTTTCCGAAAATCCTTTCGGTTTCGGGGTCATGCAGGGAACAATGCGCGCTTTGCCCGACCATCTTCTCCGGTGGCAACCAATGCCGCCGGAGCGTTTCCCTGTTTGTCCGGCGGTTCGATTTGACAGGTTTGCCTGCCTATCGCCATTGACAAGCCATCTTTGCTCCTCCACCTCATGCCGGGACCTTCTATAGCGCCGCGCCTCCTTTCGGACGCGCAATGGACGCTGTATTTTTGATTTTTGCGCAGATTGTTTCCGGAAACCGATTCCGGAATCGGCGCTAACAAAGGGCAGCCGGCCATGACCGGATATTTTTCTTCACCCTTCTCGCGCCGCACGTCTGTCGGTGTCGACGTCGGCGGCGTGATGGTCGGCGGGGGCGCCCCTGTCGTCGTTCAGTCGATGACCAACACCGACACCGCCGATGTCGACCAGACAGTCGCTCAAGTTGCCGCGCTGCATCGCGCCGGCTCCGAGATCGTGCGCATCACCGTCGACCGCGACGAGAGTGCCGCCGCCGTGCCCGCCATCCGCGAGCGGCTCGAACGGCTCGGCATAAATGTGCCGCTGGTCGGCGATTTTCATTATATCGGCCACAAGCTGCTCGCCGACCACCCGGCTTGCGCCGAGGCGCTGGCCAAATACCGCATCAATCCCGGCAATGTCGGCTTCAAGGACAAGAAGGACCGGCAGTTCGCGGCGATCGTCGAGATGGCGATCCGGTACGACAAGCCGGTGCGAATCGGCGTCAACTGGGGGTCGCTCGACCAAGAGCTTTTGACCAGGCTGATGGACGACAACCAGCGCCAGGGCTTTCCGCTGACCGCGCAGGAGGTAACGCGCGAGGCGATCGTGCAGTCGGCGATTCTGTCGGCCGAAATGGCCGAGGAGATCGGCCTTGGCCGTGAGAAGATCATCCTGTCGGCCAAGGTCAGCGGCGTGCAGGATCTGATCGCGGTCTACACCGAGCTTGCCACCCGCTCCAACCACGCGCTGCATCTCGGCCTCACAGAGGCCGGCATGGGTTCGAAAGGCATCGTCGCCTCATCCGCGGCGATGGGCATTATTCTCCAGCAAGGCATTGGCGACACGATCCGCATCTCGCTGACGCCGGAGCCGAACGGCGACCGCACCCGCGAGGTGCAAGTGTCCCAGGAACTCCTGCAGACCATGGGGTTTCGGCAGTTCGTACCGATCGTCGCCGCCTGCCCCGGTTGCGGCCGCACCACCTCTACCGTGTTCCAGGAACTCGCGCAGGATATCCAGGCGGATCTGCGCAAGAACATGCCGGTGTGGCGTGAAAAATACCCCGGCGTCGAAAACCTCAAAGTCGCGGTGATGGGCTGCATCGTCAACGGTCCGGGTGAATCCAAGCATGCCGATATCGGCATTTCGCTGCCCGGCACCGGCGAGACGCCGACGGCGCCGGTATTCGTCGACGGCAGGAAGGCGGCGACGCTGCGCGGCCCTTCGATCGCCGCCGACTTCGAGAAAATGATCGCCGACTATATCGAGCAGCGGTTTGGGCAACCTGGCAAGGCTGCGGCGGAGTAGGTCGATGCGGCGCTTCCCTTGGGCGACGCCGATTTTGCTTGGTGTTTTACTTGGTGGGCTGGGCTGGGCGACAGCCGTCCACGCCGATCCGCCGCGCCCTGCCAAGCAGCGGCTGCTCGACCGGGTTTGCAACCTGATCGAGGCGCATGCCGATCAAAACGGCCTGCCCAAGGATTTCTTTGCCCGGCTGATCTGGAAGGAAAGCCGCTTCGACCCCAATGCGGTCAGTCCGGTCGGCGCCGAAGGCATTGCCCAGTTCATGCCGGGCACCGCCAAGATACGCGGCCTCGCCAATTCCTTCGATATCGAGCAGGCCATTCCGGCCTCGGCAAAATATCTCGCCGAGATGAAAACCGGCTTTGGCAATCTGGGCCTGGCCGCCGCCGCCTACAATGCCGGCGAAAGCCGGGTGTCGCGCTGGCTGAGTTCCGGCGGCTTCCTGCCGATGGAGACCGAAAATTACGTCCTGGACATCATGGGCGAGCCGGCCGACAGGTTCACCGACACCGCCTATGCCGGCAGCATCCAGCCGCTCGACAAGAAAGCGAGCTTCGCGGTCGCCTGCCGAAAACTGCCGGTCATCAAGTCCCAAACCGTGGCCATGGCGTCGATCAACATCAAGCCGTGGGGCGTGCAGGTGGCCGGCAATTTCCGCCGCGCCGCGGCGCTCAATCAATGGACTGGTGTGAAGCGCCGGTTTCCGGCCTTGCTTAAGGGCCATGATCCGGTGGTCAGCCGGGTGCGCTCGCCGATCGGCAGGCGCGGGATCTATGCTGTCCGCATCGGCGCCGACTCCAAAGCCAAGGCCGACAACATCTGCCGGAAACTGCAAAGCGTCGGCGGTGCATGCATTGTGGTGCGGAATCGGTGATGGGTGCCGACTGATTTTCCCGACAAACCATCGAAGCTGCGCTTTTATTCCACGAATTCTGCTGGTCCACGGCTTCAGCTATAGGCTTACCATGACCGACCGTCTCTACATCGATCCGGCCTCGTCCAGTTCTATGATATGGGAGAACCAAGGCGGCGTGGACTTCGAACGATTTCCGCCACAATCCCGCTACCGGTGTCGTCACTTACTCCACCCGTTACGAAATGCCCGGCAGCGGACGCGTGCTCAGCGCCGAATCGAAAACCGCCGTGCCGACAAAGAAAACCTTGCGCCGATGCTGGACCAGACCGGGCTGGTCGTCGAAGAATGGCTCGGCAACTGGCGTGGCGAGCCATACGCTCCAACATCGCCAGAAATCATTCCGATCGGCCGGCTGCGCCAGCCCGGACGTTGCTTCGCCTTGAGCGTTTTCCCATTCCTTGACGTGACCGATTGAGCGTACGGATAAGCCAAAGACACCACCGCCCAATTGCGGCGCTGCGCTGACGACGTGCCCACCGATGCACGTCGTGAGCATCTCGCAGGTTTACGTGTTCTGCACCCATGGCACCTCCTCTCCAGCATTTTGCATGCTGAAGAGGAAAACATATTATGGTTCGCATCTGCCGATAATCGGTGATAGTTTCCGTTCATCTGTGACGAATTGGAATAGATATCATCGACCGGCAAGAGACGATGGGTGTGTTCCTGGCAGTTGTCGAGGAAGGCGACTTCTCGGCAGCGGCACGCCGGCTGCGGATGACACCTTCGGCCGTCAGCAAAATCATCGGTCGGCTTGAGTCCCGCCTTGGCGTGCGCTTGCTGCAGCGCTCGACGCGGCGCATCAGCTTGACGGCGGAAGGCAGCACCTATGCCGAGAGCGCTCGCCGCATCCTGAACGACATCAAAGAGGCTGAAATCGCGGTTCAACCCGGAGCAGAACCGCGCGGCCGGCTGCGCGTCAGTCTTCCGAGCGCCTTCGGCCATCGCTTGATCGTGCCGATGTTGCCGGCCTTCATCGATCGCTACCCGGCCGTCGAGCTCGAGCTGATGTTCACAGATGCGATTGTCGACCTGTTGGCTGAGGCGACGGACGTCGCCGTGCGCGTTGCCGCACACAGCGATTCCAGGCTGGTGGTGCGGCGGCTGGCGCCCAATCGCCGTGTCATTTGCGCATCACCTCGATATCTCGAAAGACATGGCATGCCGACAACGCCAGACGACCTTCAAGGTCATATCTGTCTTGGCGTCACAGCGCGCGGCGGTCTCAATATCTGGGAGTTCGATGGCCCGGACGGTCTGCAAAGCATGCGTATCCGCAGCCCGATAGAGGCCAACAGCACCGAAGCGCTACGCCGGCTGGCGCTCGCCGGTATAGGCATCATCCGCATGTCCGAGATCTTGGTCGGGCCGGATATCGAGGCAGGCAGACTGACCGCGCTGCTCACCGGATACAATCATCCTGACGGAGCGCCAATCTGCGCTGTCTATCCGCCTGGCCGAATTCTGTCGCCGCGCGTGCGCGTGTTCGTGGATTTCCTGGCCGAACAGTTCGCCAACCCTCCTTGGCTGCACGGCGCGCCATAGGGCGGGAGTACAGCTTGGAACAGCGTCAGCTGTTGCGGGCCGCCACGAATTCCGCTGCTTGCTTCAGAAGCACGGCGTCTTCGCCATAGGGACAAAGCAAGGCGTGGGCCTGGTCGACGAGGCCTTGAAGCTGGTCCCGCGCCCAGTTGGCGCCGTGCAGCGCCACCAGCGTCGCCTTGCCGGCGGCTGCGTCCTTGCCGGTCGCCTTGCCCATCTGGCGCGCATCCGCCGTCAGATCGAGCAGGTCGTCGGCAAGCTGAAAGGCAAGCCCGATCGCCGAGCCGAATTCCGCCAGTCTTTCACGGTCGGCCGCCGGCGCGCCGGCAACAATTGCGCCCGCTTCGCAGGCGAAGCGGATCAACGCGCCGGTCTTCATCGCCTGAAGCCGGATGATGCCGGCTTCCTCCGGCCGGTTACGCTCGGCTTCGAGATCGAGCATCTGGCCGCCGACCATGCCTCCGGCTCCGGCGGCGCGGGCCAGCGCCAGCACCAGCGCCGCCCGCCGTTCGGCCGGCAGCATTGTCGCTTCGTCGGCAATGATGTCGAAGGCGAGCGCTAGCAAGGCGTCGCCGGCGAGGATGGCGGTCGCCTCGTCGAAGGCCTTGTGAACGGTCGGCTGGCCTCGGCGCAGATCGTCGTCGTCCATGGCCGGCAGATCGTCATGGATCAGCGAATAGCAATGCACGCATTCGAGCGCCGCCGCCACGCGCAGCGCCGCCTCGCCGTCGGCGGAAAACAGCGCGGCGCTTTCCATGACCAGGAAAGGGCGCAGGCGCTTGCCGCCATTCAGCACGCCGTGGCGCATCGCCTCCATCAGACGCTGCGGCCGCGCGATCTCGCCTGAAAGCGGGCGGTCGTCGAGCAACCGCCTGAGCAGCGCCTCGATCGGCCCTGTGCGTGCGAGAAGCGCTGCCTCGAACGGTATTTGATCGTCTTTCGCCATGCCGGGGACGGGTAGCCGACACTCAGACGTTGCGCAAGAAGCCAAGCGCCATTATGCCGGGGGCAGGGAGCAGCATGGATTGAGCGGCTTGTCGGAACCGATCGTCGATCACGAAACCCAAGGGCTGGACATGGTGAGGCCGAAACGCGGCAATCGCATCGGTCTCAAACGCTGGCCTCGGCACTGGGTCCGGCGCTGTATCACCATCGCCGTGGTGCTGGCGCTGATGCCGCTGGTGTTGACCTTTCTGTACCTGCCGCCGTTCGTGCATCCGGTATCGACACTGATGCTGAAGGATCTGGCGACGTTTTCCGGCTATGACCGGCGCTGGGTCTCGATCGACGATGTGGCGCCGGCGTTGGCGCATTCGGTCATCATGTCGGAGGACGGGCAGTTCTGTTTCCATCGCGGCATCGACCTTGGCGAGTTGAGGGGCGTCGTCGACGACGCGCTGGCCGGCGAGATGACGCGCGGCGCCTCGACCATCACCATGCAGAGCGTCAAGAACCTCTATCTGTGGTCGCGGCCGCTGGGCTCGGTCCGGAAAGTCGTCGAGCTGCCGCTGGCTGTCTATGTTGACATGGTGATGTCGAAACGGCGCATCATGGAAATCTATCTCAATATCGCCGAATGGGGGCCGGGCATCTATGGCATCGAGGCCGCCGCCCAGCATCATTTCGGGGTTTCGGCAAAACGATTGTCGCGTCGCCAGGCGGCGCTGCTTGCCGTCACCCTGCCGAACCCGATCGCCCGCAACCCGGCGAAGCCCGGGCCGGGGCTGAGACGGCTGGCCTCGCTGATCGAGCGGCGCGCCGGTCGGTCCGGCGCCTATGTCGGCTGTCTGCGATAGCTTAAAAAAATTGGCGACGGCGCTGGCCAAAACGGCGCAGGGCGTGTATAGGCACCCAACTTTCTCAGATTCCGGCCCTGACGCGGCCCTTTCACGAGGGCAGCCGGGGCATTTTGACCATGTAGTGGAGCATATCCATGGCCGTACCGAAACGAAAAACCTCCCCGTCGAAGCGCGGCATGCGCCGCTCGGCCGATGCGCTGAAGGCCCCGACCTATGTCGAGGACAAGAATTCCGGCGAGATGCGCCGCCCGCACCATATCGACCTGAAGACCGGCATGTATCGCGGTCGCCAGGTTCTGGAGCCGAAGGAAAGCTGAGAACGCTTTCGACGGTTTGGGACTATCGAAGGACCGGCCATCGCGCCGGTCTTTCTGCGTTTTGCGCAGATGATCGCCCCTCGAATTGTTGTCAAATATGCCAGCAGCCGTACCGGATGCAGCCGTACCGGCTGGTACTGTTATTTCGCACGGTCTTTGTCCGTGTTCGCGGTCGCATGCGAAAATTCTTGACGGCGAACGCCGAGCGCATACTAGAGAAGGCTGTCCAACCGGAGCCTTCTGATGTTCGGTGCCATCCCGCTGCTGATCGTACCCTTCGTCCTCTATAATCTTGGGCTTCTGGGAATATTCGGCGGCGGCGACGATCCTTGGGCAATCCAAATGTTCTCGATCCGCATGATGTCGGGCGGAGTGTTCTCGATGACGCTCGGCGATCTGATCGTGCTGATCGGGCTGCTTCTCTTCTTCGTCGAAATCTTGAAATCGACGCGCACGACGAGCGCCTCGATCATGGACCACCTGTTGTCGACCTTCGTCTTCGTGGCGTTCCTGGTCGAGTTCCTGCTGGTGAAGGGCGCGGCGCACTCGGTTTTCTTCATTTTGATGGTCATCGCACTGGTCGATGTCCTGGCCGGCTTCTCAGTATCGATGCGAGCAGCCAGCCGCGACATAACCATGAGCTAATGCATGTCGCGCAAAGCATGCCTCGGGCTTGAACGAGGGTGCGCAGCGGTTTTGCTGTAACGACATGCATAAAAGGCGGTGAAGCAGCCGCCTCGTTGTCATCACCTGCCGACGGCAGGACAGGCCCGCCCGACACGCCGGACCGCTATTTTTTCTTGGCGCGTGTCGGCTTCTTCACCGGAGCAGCCGGCGCATTGGCGAGGTCTTCCGCTTCCTTGGCAAGGCGGAGCGCCCTCAGCTTGTTGGTCTTTATCTGGCGGGCATCGCTCTCAGCGACATATTCCGCCATCGCCTTCTGACGAACCGTGGCTGCCTCTTCCTGCTTCTTGAAACGCAAATCGGCCCGCGCGCGGGCAGTATCCTTAGAGTTCTCAACCAAGGGCTTTTCCAATCCCGTAAATTATAGTTTTCAATGGCTTTAATAGCAGAGCCGCCCTGCAATGGGGGAAATAAGTTGGTCAGGCGCCGGCATCGCACCCGGCGCCCGGCGCCTTTCGGGCTACAACCGCCTCGTATCCGGCCTGCAACGTCGCACGCACGGTGGCATCCGGCGGCGTGTCGGAAGGCGTGCCCAGATGTTCGTGGCGCAGTTCGTCCATGAACTTTTCCCACATCGGCGGGCCGCCCTTTTCCAGAAGCTCGGCGCGGATCGAGAGCTCCTCGCTGACCGGCAGCCAGACGCGACCCCAGGCGCCGAGATGCGCCAGGATCGGCACCAGCGTTATCGCCATTTCGGTCAGGCTGTAGATCGCCTTCTGCTTGTGGGTGGGATCGTCAGCCCTGGTCAGCATGCCGAGTTCCATCAGTCGCTTCAGCCGATCGGCGAGGATGTTGGAAGCGATGCGTTCCAATGAGCCGTTGAGCAAGTCGCGAAAGTGGCGTTTGCCGCCGAAAATCATGTCGCGGAGGATGATCAGGCTCCACCGGTCGCCGAACACTTCAAGCGACAGGTTGATCGGGCACCCAGAACGATGATCGATGCTCATGCGAATCTCCGACAGAAACTGGTTGCATTATCATATCAGTTATATCATCGTGCAACTGATTGCGAAATGCAATCGGTTTTGCAGAGAGGAGACGGCGACCATGACCAAGGCAGCGGAACCCGAAATCGTGTCGCAGACGTTTGGCGATCCCGCGCATCCGCCGATGCTGCTGATCATGGGCGCGATGGCTTCGATGCTTTGGTGGCCTGAGGCGTTCTGCCGGAAACTGGCCGGCAAGGGCCTGTTCGTGATCCGCTATGACAATCGCGATACCGGCCGTTCGACCAAATATGCGCCGGGCGAACCGCCTTACACTTTCGACGCCATGGTGGACGACGCCATTCGCGTCCTCGACAATCATGGCATCGCGAAAGCGCATGTCGTCGGCATGTCGATGGGCGGCATGATCGCGCAACTCGTGGCGTTGAAATATCCGTCGCGGATCATCTCGCTTACGGCGATCAGCACTTCGCCAATCGGGATCGACACCTCGCACCTGCCAAGGACGAGCGAAGCCTATATGAAGCATTCGGCCGAAGGCGCCAAGGTCGATTGGTCGGACCGAGCCCAGGTGATCGACTACATCGTCAAGGACGCGCACGCGATCGCCGGCACCGCGCATCCATTCGACGGGAAGCGGACGAGGGCCTTCGTCGAACAGGACTACGACCGGTCCGGCGGTTTTCTAAGCGCGACCAATCATTTCATGCTTGAGAGCGGTGAAGATCGGGGCGGCGAGGATCGGGGCGGCGAGGATCGGGGCTGCGAGGATTGCAAGGGTCGCCTGCACGACTTGAAGGTTCCGCTCCTCGTCATCCACGGCACCGCGGATCCGATCTTTCCGGTCGAGCATGGCGCCGCTCTGGCCGAAGCAGTTGCCGGCGCGAGGCTTGTCCGCATTGAAGGCGGCGGCCACGAACTCCATCCCGACGATTGGGCCGCGATCGTTGATGCCATCGTCGCCCATAGCCAAGCCAGGTAAGTGCGGAGCCGGACCTTGACACACCATCGGCAATAGTTAAGGAATCACTTCAGTGTTTAGCTCCGTAAACCATGCAGCGGCGAACCACCAAGGGAACGAGCAAAGCAGTGTCCTTGACGATGCATCTCCATCCGCTCGCCTCCTTCTGCTGGAAGCCGCTGATCGCACTATGAAAACGGAACGCTGTTCACATCTGTCGGCAATGAACAGTCGCGCGCTACCACGACCGGCTGCTGCTGCGGCCGTCGGTCGCCCGAGTGATCGAGGAAGCGCAGCCCTATTTGAAACTTTCCCCTACAACAACGGTTAAGCCGATGCTGCACGATACCGCCCAGCTCGACCTGATGTTCCAGGCGCTCGCCGACCCGGCGCGGCGGCACATGGTGGAGCGGCTGTCGTGCGGCCCCGCATCGGTCAGCCAGTTGGCCGAGCCGCTGGCGATGTCGCTGTCGGCGGTCGTCCAGCACCTGAACGTGCTCGAGGCGAGCGGTCTCGTCCGCACCGAAAAGCTCGGCCGGGTGCGCACCTGCCAGCTCGAGCCGAGGGCGCTGAGGACCGCCGAACACTGGATCAACGAACGGCGCCTGAGTTGGGAACAGCGGCTCGACCGGCTCGGGGGCTTTCTTGCGGAAACCAAAGACGAAACCGAAGGAAATTGAGGATGCCAACATGAGCGAACGCTCCGTCATCCATTCGACCATAGTGCTCGAACGCAGCTACGACGCTTCGCCGGCGAGGGTGTTCGCCGCTTGGTCCGATCCCGCCGCATTGCAGCGCTGGGGCTCGCCCGGCGAGGGTTGGGAAAGCAGCATTGAATGCTTCGAGTTCCAAGTGGGCGGCATTGCGCTCAGCCGTTTTGGACCCAAGGATGGCGAGAGTTATGTGAACGAGACGCGCTACCTCGACATCGTGCGCGACCAGCGCATCGTCTCGGCTGGTGGCATGACCAGCAGCGGCCAGCGATTGTTTGTCGGCCTGCTGACGGTTGAATTCAGTCCAGAAGGCACAGGCTGCCGGCTGCTGATGACCGAACAAGGCGCCTTTCTTGACGGCCATGATCAGCCCAAAAACCATCAGGCTGGCTGGAGCCAGATGCTCGACAACCTGCGGGTGGAATGCGCGCGAGCGCCCCAGCCTGAGCCAAAGACCAGCAGAATCGGGAGGATATGATGAAACTCTACTGCGGCATCGGTCCGAATTCCTACCGCGTCCGCATCTTCATGGCTGAGAAAGGCATCGACGTTCCGCGGGTTGATGTCGATCTGACAAAAGGCGAGCACAAAACCCCGCAATTCCTTGACCTCAACTCACTCGGCCAGATTCCCGTGCTCGTGCTCGATGACGGGACGGTGATCACCGAAAGCATCGCCATCTGCCGCTATCTGGAGGCGCTTCATCCAACGCCGGCACTGTTCGGCTCGGACGCGGTCAGCCAAGGCAAGGTCGAGATGTGGAACCGCCGCGCCGAGATCGAGATCTTCGGAACGATCGGCAGCATTGCGCTGCATTCCGATCCCATGTTTGCGGAGCGGCTTGTGCAGTTCCCGGCTTTCGCCGAAACCCAGCGCGAAGCCGTTCCGGCAAAGTGGGCGTGGCTTGACCGCGAGATCGCCGATGGCCGCCCGTTCATCGCGGGCGACCAGTACTCCGTCGCCGACATCACCGCCGGCGTCGCAGCGTGGCTTGGCGCCTTCTTCGGAGCCGACATCCCGGACTCGCTCGTCAATGTCCATCATTGGCTCGACCGCGTTCAGAAACGTCCAAGCTGGAACGCTTAGGCCGGTGTCTGACATTGTTTCAATGAGATGTGAGGCTCAGCGCCAGCACCTGGATCCAGAGGAGCTTCGCCATGCCTGTCTACTGGCAAAGATGCGACGGCGCACCTCAGCTTCCGGGCGAGCCAAGCTGCTCGGCTTCCCAGAACTGGTCGAGCCAGATGTTGAGCTTCAGGAAGCCGGCACTGCTGACCGTATAGACGCGCCTTGTCCCTTCCGGCTTGGCGTTGACCAGCCCGGCGTCGAGCAGCACTTTCAGATGCTGCGAAACCGCCGGGCGCGAGACCGGCAACCCGGCGGCCAGTTCGTTGACGGTCTTCGGGCCGCGCCGAAGCTCTTCCAAGAGATAGCGCCGGTTGGGATCGGCAATCGCCATGAAGGCGTCGGAAAACATCATGGCTTATTTGTGAGGCAAAGTTTTCCAAATCTCAACCGTTGGTTTCAGGCTTTCTGCGCGGATCGAGCCGCAAGGCTTCCGGCGTGATCGAGCGCTCGGCCGGTTGCGTCTTGAAGGCGTCGCGGTCTTCGATTGGCACCGGTGCGCGCCGGCTGATGCGCAGCAGCGTATAGCCTGCCAGGCAAAGATGCGCGAGTGCCGTTGCAAGGAACAGGCTTTCCGGACGCATCCAGCCCATCAGGCCGGCGGCCAGCAGCGGCCCGATCATCGTGCCGAAACCATAGAGCAGCAGCAAGCCGCCGGACACTTTGACAAAATCCTCCGCCCGGGCGTGGTCGTTGGCATGGGCCACGGCGATCGAATAAAGCGTGTAGGCAAAGGCCCCGTAGGCAGCGGTGCAGACGATGACGAAGACGCCGGAGCGCGGCTCGAACAGGAACAGCGCGATGGCGAACAGCGCCGCGCCGAATGCCAGGCCCGCCAGCACAAAGCGGCGGTCAGTCTTGTCGGAGAGACGCCCGGCCGGAAGTTGCATGGCGGCGCCGGCGACGACCACCAGGCTCATCATCAGCGCGATCTCCGCCGTGGAAATGCCGATGCGGGCGCCATAGACGGCGCCAAGCGTGCCCCAGGCGCCGTTGGCGACGCCGATCAGAACGCAGGCGATCGCCGACACCGGCGAATTGACATAGAGCCCCTTGACGTCGAGCGAGACGTCCTGCAGCGGCTTGGGATGCGAAGCCGTCGACACTGCGGTCGGAATGAGCGACAGGCAGAACAGGATACCGGTGATCATGAACAGCGAGGCCGACTTCACATCACCGCCGGCAACGATCATCTGGCCGCCCATGATCGAGGCATAGGTGACCATCATGTAAAGGCCGAAGACGGCGCCGCGGTTCTCGTTGGTGGACTTCTCGTTGAGCCAGCTTTCGATGATCATGAAGGCGCCGGCCATGGTGAAGCCGGTGAAGGCGCGCAGCAGGATCCAGATATATTCGTCGATGATCAGGCCGGTGAGCAGTGCGACGATGGCTCCCGATGCCGCAAAGGCGCCAAAAGCGCGTACGTGACCGGCGCGGCGCACCAGGCGCGGCGCAAAGAAGCAGCCGGTGACGAAGCCGCCGGCCCAGGCCGTGCCCATCAGGCCGAGCGATGCGGTCGAGAAACCCTCCAACTGGCCGCGCAGCGGCAACAACAGCCCGTGCAGTCCGGTTGCCGCAAGCAGGAAAGCGGTGCCGCGAAGCAGCGAAAGGATCGGTCGGTAGCTTGCAAACATTTAGCTGATCCGGCTGGAATTTGGGGAGGGTCTGAAGACAGTCGCATTCGAGCTTTTCGGCGGCGGGCGCTTCGGCTCTGGAAACTATCCGCGGCGAAACAGCGCCTCGGCCGCTGATTTGGTGGTGCTCTTGGTCTTGAGTTCGGCTTCGAGCCGGGCGATCTCGTCGCGCAAGATGCCGATCCGCTCGGACAGTTCATCGACGGAAAGCAGCGACAGATCCTGCCCAATCTCATGCGGGCGCGCTTTCTTTTTGGGTTCGTCGTCGAAGATCGCCATCGTCGCTCCTCGCTCATGCGTCAAAATTAAACGGCTACAGCGTCCTTGGCGCGTCCAATCGCACGCCCGGCGCTGCAGTGGCCATTTGCCTGATTTGGCAATCAGCATACATAGGGCAAGGGCATGGATGCAAACAGTCGGCAATAAAACCGGCAAGTCGGCAAGAAACCGGCGAAGCGAGACGGGAAAAATTCATGGCGAGTGGACAGGACAAGATTCCGGCGAAGATGACGGCCATCGCGATCTCGGAACCCGGCGGACCGCGGGTTCTGAAACCGGAAACGCGCGACGTGCCCGTGCCCGGACCTGGCGAAATCCTGATCCGGGTGCGCGCCGCCGGTATCAACCGGCCGGATGTGCAGCAACGCAAGGGCGTCTACCCGCCGCCGCCTGGTGCGTCGGACCTGCCGGGCCTCGAAGCGTCAGGCGAAGTTGCCGCTCTTGGCGACGAGATATCGCGCTGGCGCGTCGGCGACCGGGTCTGCGCGCTGACGCCCGGCGGCGGCTATGCCGAATACGTCAAGGTCCATGCCGGCAGCGTGCTGCCGCTGCCGGCCGGCTTTACCCACACCGAAGCGGCGGCGGTACCGGAAAACTACTTCACCGTCTGGCATAATGTCTTCGAACGCGGCGCTCTAAAGAGCGGCGAGACGCTGCTCGTGCATGGCGGCTCGTCCGGGATCGGCACCACGGCGATCCAGCTCGCCTCGGCCTTCGGCGCTCATGTCATTACCACTGCCGGCAGCCAGGAGAAGTGTGACGCCTGTCTGAAGCTCGGCGCCGACCGGGCGATCAACTACCGCGAGGAGGACTTCGTCGCGGCGGTCAAGGACGCGACCGGCGGCAAGGGCGCCAACGTCATCCTCGACATGGTCGGCGGCGACTATGTGGTGCGAAACTACGAGGCCGCGGCGGTGGAAGGCCGCATCGTCCAGATCGCCACGCAGAGCGGGGCGGTGGCAAGCACCGACTTCTCGAAGATGATGGCCAAGCGGCTCACCCACACCGGCTCGATGCTGCGGCCGCGCACCGTCGAATTCAAGGCGGCGATCGCCGCAGCTCTGGAGGCGCAGGTGTGGCCGCTGCTCGGCACCCGCAAGGTAGCACCGGTCATGGACATGATCTTTCCGCTCAGGGAAGCGTGGCGGGCGCATGAGCGGATGGAGGACGGCGACCACATCGGCAAGATCGTGCTCGATGTCGGCTGACGGTCGGCAAGCAAGCTGAACAAAACCTTAATTGCGCAATGCAACAAACGCATTGCCGCCATGCAAAAGCGTCTGTTCAACTTTTCATCAACGGTGCCTATTTGAGCGGCATCGAAACGATGGAGGACTACCATGAACCCGATCCGTGCTTTCCGTAACTGGCGCATGTACAATGAAACCGTGCGCGAACTGAACCGCCTGAACGCCCGCGAGCTAAACGACCTCGGCATCAACCGTGGTGACATCGAGAGGATCGCCCGCAAGACGCTTTGATCCGCCAAGCAAGAGCCGAGGCAGGCGGATTTCCCGCCGCCGGTTCCGAGCCCGCTGGACCAGTCCGGCGGGTTTTGTCGTTTTGAAGTCCGAGGCAACAGCAGCGGCTGCTATGATGGCCACTATCCAGAACCGAATACAACTCGACCGCAATCTGCGGTTGACTCCAGTTTTAGCGTGGGCATTTTGATCGCGCGGGACTAGGTCAGAGGGTGGGAGCGCTGATCCGGGCCAGTAGCGTGCTGACTCTGAAACAGGCTTGCGTCCATGTTCGACGATCTGACGGACAAGATCTACGAGGCGGCTTTCGTGCCGGAACTTTGGGGCGATGCGCTCGAAGCTGCCGGCAGTCTTTCTGGTTCGGCCACCGGCGCCATCTTCCTGTTCAGTGCCGATTCTCCGGTCCGCGGCAGATTGAGTGACGTTTCTCCGGTTCACGGCAACTCGCTGCGATCCGTGTTTGATGAATTTGTCGCCAGCGACGGCTGGAAATTCTCTGACGCCGTTCAGCGTATGTGCAGCATGCAGCCGGCGAGCTTCGTTCAGGTCGAAGATTTCCTGACAGCCGAAGAGGTCGAACGTGATCCGGTACGGATACAGCTGAGAGCGGCCGGTATCGGCGCACATGTTTGTTCGGCAGTCGCGATGCCGAGTGGCGAGCTCGACACTTTCGTCTTTCAACGGTGGATGAAGGATGGCACCTACGATCGGGCGTCGGTCGATCGGCTGGACCAGCTTCGCCCGCATTTCGCGCGGGCCGGCATGGTCTCGGCGCGATTGGGGTTGGAACAGGCCAGGGCGACCGTCTCGGCACTCGAGACCATCGGGCTGCCGGCCGCGGTCATGGCTGCATCGGGACGCGTGCTGACGGCCAACAGCCTGCTGGAAGAAATGACCGAGATGTTTCTGCCAACCGCCTATGGCGGCATGGCGATCGCCAATGCCTCCGCCAATGCGCTTTTCCAGCGGGCCATTCTCGAGAACCGCAACGATTTCGCGATCCGATCCATTCCGGTTGCTGCGAACGAAAGCCGGCCGGCTCTGGTCATCCATCTTTTGCCGCTGCGCCGCGCCGCACATGATATTTTCTCCGGCGCGGACATCCTGGTCGCGGCGACGGCGGTAAGCGCCAGTTCCGTCGTGCCTTCACCAACCCTCCTCGCGGGCCTGTTCGACCTGACGCCCTCCGAGGCTCGTCTGGCCGCCGTGCTTTCGCAGGGACGACCCTTGAAACATGCGGCATCCGACTTGAAGATCACCGTGAAGACCGGCCGGACCTATCTCGAACGGATTTTCGCCAAGACCGGGACAAGTCAGCAAAGCCAACTCGTCGCCTTGCTCAAGAGCACAGAACCGCTCAATCGCAGATGACGATCGGCCAAATCTGTGGAAGACCGCCTATTGCTTCAATGGCCAAGCGCGGCAAAACCAATCGCTATCAAGGCGCCTCCCAGCACGATGTCCACGTGCTTGCGGAAACGGTTGTAGAATTCGCGCATGGCTGGCTGGGAAATAGCCAGGCCGACAAGGCCAAACCAGGCGATTGCAATGGCAAAAACCAGCGCTATCACGGATATCTGGATTGGCCCGCGCGTATTCAAGCTCAGCGCAGAGGATGCAAAAACAATGCGGTGGCCGGATTTGCCGCCGCCGTAACAAACCCCAGCCGGAAGTACCGAACGATGGGAAGCGGCTTCGGCTCGTCGGCGCCGATCGTGATCGACAGCGCCCGCCGCATCGAATTCCAGCCGATGAAGACCAGCATTGCGCCGTAAAGGCTGGCGGCTATCTGGTGCGCAATGCCCCCCGGCGGCAGCGCTGCAGCGCCCGTCGCGATGACCATCGCCAGCGAACTCGCGCCTAGGGCAATGCCGGCGGCGGCCGAAAGTGCTGTGGCACGCGAAGCAGTTAGCCCGGCCTGCGCGACGACAGCAAAATTGGCGCCCGGCAGCATTGCCAGAAGCGCATAGGAAATGGCGAACGGAAACAACCCCGCCGCGACAGCGTGCCCGGTTTCCAACATCGATTAGCCCACATCGGCGGCGGCTTGCCCTCCCAAAGCAGCTCGCCGCTACCGAAGCGAAATGTGGATGAAACATGTTCCCACTAACAGTCGGCAAATGCCGACAGAAGGACGTTTTGTTGCCGGGCTAGCGGCCGCGGCCGCTGAGCGGCTCACCGAAGGCGCGATGCTGAAGCCGATAAGGCTGCCTTGACAGGTTCGATATCTCCCCCCATCTCGCGACTACCTTCCAAAAACGTTGCGGAACGGCAACGGAGCGGCTATATAAACCGCGATTTTCCCATTTTGGTGGCTCTAAAACCACCGCCCGCGCGGGAACGCGGGCGAACGAGAAGGATATTTGCAATGGCCAATACGCTGCTGATGCCCAAGGCGACCGCCGTCTGGCTGGTCGACAACACCGCGCTGTCCTTCGAGCAGATCGCGCAGTTCTGCGGACTGCATCCGCTCGAGGTCAAGGCGATCGCCGACGGCGAATCGGCGCAAGGCATCAAGGGCATGGACCCGATCATGACCGGCCAGCTGAGCCGCGACGAGATCGCACGCGCCGAGAAGGATCCGAACCATCGGCTGAAGCTGTCAGACCCCAAGGTGCGGGTGCCGGAATCCAAGCGCAAGGGTCCGCGCTACACGCCGCTGTCGAAGCGCCAGGACCGGCCCAACGCCATCCTCTGGCTGGTGCGCAACCATCCCGAGTTGAAGGACGCGCAGATCGCGCGCCTCGTCGGCACCACCAAGTCGACGATCGACCAGATCCGCGACAGAAAGCACTGGAACTCAGCCAACCTGCAGCCGATGGATCCGGTTACGCTGGGGCTCGCCTCGCAGATCGACCTCGACATGGAAGTCAACCGCGCCTCGCGTGGCCGCGAACAGGCACAGCCGGCCGGCGACACGCTGCTGCCGGCGGCATTGACCGAGCGCCTCGTGCCGGCGCCGGAGAAGCCAAGGGACGAGGATGCGGAACTCGACGCCAACGCCGTCTTCGCCAAGCTCTCGGCGCTGAAGTCGAAGGACGAGGACAAGGACGACGAGGAGTGAGGCGCCTCTTCCTTCTCCCCTTGTGGGAGAAGGTGGATCGGCGCGCAGCGCCGAGACGGAAGAGGGGTGTTGGAAGAAATGAGGCGTCGGCGTTCCCTGGAACACCCCGGCCGCTTCGCGGCCACCTTCTCCCACAAGGGGAGAAGGCAAGAAGCGCCGCGGCTAGGTTCGCGCGGCCCGGTCCGGCGCCATGCCGTAGTCCTCGCTGCGCTCCACCGCACGGTAAAAATCGGCGAGCTGCTTGCCGCGCTCCGGCTTGAAGACGCGGCCGGCTATGACCACTGAAGCAATGCGGTCGATGCGGAAAGCGCGAAAGTCGTCGCGCATCTCGCACCAGGCGACCAGCGTCCACACCTTGCCCCAGAACCACAGGCCCAATGGCCTGATGTCGCGCACCGTGCTGCGGCCTGCTTCGTCGGAGTAGTCGATGGTCAGCACCTGGCGTTTTTCCACCGCGCGCTCGATCAGGTCGATGGCTTCGCGGGCGGCGTCGCTCACCACCCACATCGGCGTGTGGATCTCGGTGCGGGCGATGCGGTCCTTCTCGGCATCGGGCAGCACGGCGCCGATCTTGACCAGCGCCTCGTCGGCGGCCCGCGCCATGGCAGCGCCGCCAAATGCGCGCACCATGCGGGCGCCGGCGACCAGCGCGACGATCTCGTCACGCGTGAACATCAGCGGCGGAAGGTCGAAACCCTCCCTCATCATGTAGCCGACGCCGGCCTCGCCGTCGATCGGCACGCCCGTCGACTGCAGGTCGGCGATGTCGCGGTAGATGGTTCGCTCGGAAACCTCGAGCCACGTGCCCAGCTTCTGGGCGGTGACCAGACGGCCACCGCGCAGATGCTGCACGATCTGGAAGAGCCTGTCGGCGCGGCGCATCGTACGGTCCCTCGATGTTGTTTTTAGCCTGTCGTTGTCCCCAAACCGGTTCCAACTTTCGGGCGATGCATTATGGCTCAAGCCCTTCGCGCTTGCGCTGCGCGGCGACGAATGCCGCGCCGAAGGACAACTTCCCTGTTGTCGGCGTCTTTGCATCCAGCACCCGCCAGAACGGCGCGATGTCGCTCAGCGTCATGCCGCGTTCCAGATCCTCGTTGGCGGCCTCGGCGACAGTGCGCAGATGATAGCCGATGGTGACCGGACATGTCACTTCGGCGCCGTGCTCAATGGGGAGCGCGGTGCGCAACGCGCGGACATCCATGGCCACGCCCTTTGGAATGGAGCGGATGAAATCATCGACCTGCCGTGCCGTCGGCACCAGTATCGGCTGGCCCTCGACGACGTCGCCAACAGTGCGCGGCGTCGGCTTGATGCCATTGACGCCCGGCGTGTTCAGCCTGTCGTTCCAGCTCTTTACCACGCGTCACCTAGACGAAGAGCCCGAAGCTGTTGCCGTCGGGGTCGAGGCAATAGGCGAATGTGCCGGCCGGGATGGAGATTGCCGGCGAGACGACCTGCCCGCCGTTCTGCCTCACCCGTTCCATCGCGTCCTCGATCGGTGCGGCAACCGACAGATGGATGGTCGGGCCGGTTCCCGGTGCCGCGGGTTTCCCGGGGTAGACGTGCCCGGAGGCCGTTCGGTCCTGCGCGGCGAACATGGCCATCGGGTTCGGGCCGCTCTCCTCCAGAATGAGATCGTTCTGAAGCACCGACCCGTAAAAGGCGCGCGCCCGATCCATGTCGGTGACGGGAATCTCGAACCATGCCGAAGGTTTTGCAGGGATGAAGGCCATGTCTGTCTCCTGGTACTTTCGAATTATTGCACGCCGCTCCTGACACCATACTGTCAGGAGGCTTCAGCATATTCCCCTTCTGCATACTCCTTGGCGAACAGCGTGCGCATCTCAGCGAGATCGCTGCTTCTCTGGGGATAGAGCGTCTTTAAATAGGCAAGAGCGAAGGTGCCGGGAGCCGAACCCGGCGCGGACACGATGCGACCGTCGGCGACGGCATAGGGCACGTCCTGATAGTTCTGGGCGCCCGGATAGCCCGGTTCCTTTTCGTTGATCCAGTCACGACCATTGCTGGTGTGTTTGGCGTTGCCGAACAGGCCGGCACGCGCCAGTGCCAGCGTGCCCGCGCAGATGCCGCCGACCACACCGCCGCGCGCTGCGACCGCTGTCAGCAGTGCGGAGACGTCAGGCGGAGCATCGACCCACTGGTCGGAGCCGATGACCGCGACGGCGTCAAGATCGGTGTTTTCATCAACCGCGGTGGAGCGGTCGGGCGTCAGCATAAATCCGCTGGCCGAAGTCACCGGTTCGCCGTTCGGCGCCAGCGAAACCGCGCGTGCGCCGAACCATTCGACCGCCGAAGCCGCCAGCAGCCCGTATTCCCAGTCGGCGAAGCGATCGATGAAAAGAACGCCGATAGTTTTCTGTTCCGACATTTGCTGCTCCGTCTTTCGGTCCGCCTGACCTGTTTATCTGGGCGCGTGGCGTTGGCATGCAACCGCTGCCGCAAAAAATCGCCTCAATGGCCGCGGCCGTGGCGGCCTTCATAATTATCCGGCCAACCGATGTCCTTGCGGATGCTCTGCGGCAACCCGTTCATGAAACGCCGGGTGCGGATCTCGTTGCGCATCGTCCGGATCTTGCCGACATAGTGCTGAACGCTACGCAGAATGGTAAAACCGTTCATAGCTGGTCTCCTCTCTTTCTATGGAGACACTATCGCACACCCCTCCTGACAGCAGTCTGTCAGGAGGCTGAGCGGTCTTTGGTGAGCGTGCCAGGTTTTGCCGGTTCTGATCCGTTTGCCCGAGTGAAGCAGGCTTTCTCGTCGCCGGGATCAAGTCTTTCATCTGCCAACGACGGACCGTCGGAATCCGCAGCAGCGACAGGGCCGGGGTTCTGATATCTAAGGAGAAAAATTTTCCAGAGATCAGGGAGATGACAATGAGCCTGCAACTGACAGGAATTCACCATCTGACCGCAATCACGGCCAATGCACCCGGAAACCTTCGTTTCTACACCAGGACCCTGGGCCTGCGACTGGTCAAGAAGACGGTCAATCAGGACGACACGTCGGCCTATCACCTTTTCTATGCCGACGCCGAGGCGACGCCTGGCACCGATCTTACCTTCTTCGATTGGCCGGTCGGACGCGAGCGGCGCGGCACCAACAGCATCGTGCGGACCAGCCTGAGGGTCGCCAGCCCTGAAAGCCTTGCCTGGTGGAAGCAACACTTGTCCGGCGAGCCCCTCGCGACGGAAGAGATCGGCGCGACGGGAGAGATCGGCGATATCGGCGGCTACCCGTCGCTGGACTTCGAAGACCCGGAAGGCCAGCGCCTGCGTCTCGTCAGCGATGGCGGCAAGGGCGACAGTCACCCCTGGGTGCAAAGCCCGGTCCCAATCGAGCACCAGATACGCGGGCTCGGGCCTATCGTCATCAGCGTTCCCGACATCACCAACACTGAAACCGTGCTGACCAGGGTGATGAACATGCGCAAGGCGCGGGACTATGCCTCGCCGGATGGTCAGGGCCAGGTTTACGTCTTCGAGATGGGAGAAGGCGGCCCGGCGGCGGAGCTTCATGTCGCCGTGCAGCCGGGCCTTGCGCCGGCACGGCAGGGCGCCGGTGCGGTCCACCACGTGGCATTCAGGGCGCCGGACCAGGAGATTTTGCATCAATGGACGGCGCGGCTGGCCGAGTTCCGCCTTCCGTCAAGCGGTGAGGTCGAGCGATACTACTTCCGCTCGCTCTATTTCCGCGAGCCAAACGGCATACTATTCGAGATTGCGACAGACGGCCCGGGATTCACGGCCGACGAGCCGCTGGAAATGCTGGGCGAAAGGCTGGCCTTGCCACCGTTCCTCGAACCGAAACGGGCTGCGATCGAGGCCAATCTCAAGCCGCTGGCATAGTGCTCCCGTGAGGGAGCGAAAGGAGCGCTTCGACAGCTGAGCGCGATGCCGGAGCGCCGCGTCCTTTTTGACGCGCAAAGGACGCTACAGCACCTTCTACGCATCGTGCTTTCCGAAATCGATTTCGATTTGCGGGCCGATGCGCTAGTCAAAAGCGGCCATGTCGAAACTCCTCGCGCTCGTTATGATTGCCATGATGGTCATCCAGCTGATCAAGCCGCTCGGTTGGCCGGGGCTGAAGCGGCGCAGCGATTTTTGGAAGCTGGCGGTGCTGGCGATGGCGGCAATCTCGATAACAGCGGCGCTGGGCCATTGGGCCTAAAACGCGTCGCGTTCGACCGACCTCACGCGACGCGCTTTAGGTTGTTGTTTTATGCATGTCGTTATCGCAAAACCGCTGCACACCCTCGGTTCAAGCCCGAGGGCATGCTTTTGCGCGACATGCATTAGGGCCGGCGGGCCGCTACGCGAGGCGTGGTTCGTTGGCCAGCACCAAATCGACCAGATGTTCCGCCCAGGCCCGGTAGCCCGCTTCCGAGGCATGAAATCCGTCGGAGGCAAAACCGGCTTCGGCATCGGTGATCGGCAGGCGCGGCGCCGGCACAGCGCCGCGTTCGAGGCAAAGGCGCTCGCCCATCCGGTTCATCTCGGCGGCGCGGATTTCCAGGATCTTTCCGAGCAGCGGCGGCATTGCCGGTGCGCGGGTGAATTCCAGCACCGGCGACCACACCACGCGCGCCTCCGGCCATTTGGCGCGCAGCGCGTAGAGCAGGCCGCCAAAATCGCTTTTGAAGCGTGGCACCGAGTGAAAGTTCTTGGTGTCGTTGGTGCCGACGGCGAGCACGATATGCGTCCAGGGATCGGCCGACAGATTGGGCAGCACATGATCGCGGATCTGGCCTGAGGTCGCCGAGTTGAAGCCGGCTGCCCGCCAGCGCACCGCGCGGCCGGTGCGTTTCGAGATCAGCTCGGCCAGTTGCGCGGCCAGCCCGTATTCGGAATTGCCGATGCCGACCGAGGCGGCGGAGGAATCGCCAAGCATCAGCAGCGAGATCGCCGGCACCTGGCCCGAAATCTCGTGCATGACCGGACCTTGTGCCGGCAGCATGCGGCTGGTGCGACGGCGCACGCCGAGCCCCTGCCAGACATAGACCGGAAAGGCGAGCCAGGTGAGAAGGGCAAGAAAGCGCTGCATCGCAAACCGTTAATGGGGCAAACGACTTTCGGGCTCAACGCAAGCCGACACGGCGCCGCATTTTTTTGGAGCATTTTGGAGCAGATGGGACCCGGGCACATGGCCCGGGTTCGGATGAAGATAGAAAAACCGGTCAGGCGGCCTGTTCCAATTCCGGCTGCCATTTGCCAAGCGCTGCCAAGTGGTTCATGTGGGCGCGGTGGGCGAAGGCTGCCTGGGCAGCGGCGACGTTGGCCGCCTTGCCGCTCCATGCCTTCTGTGGCGCCGCCTGCAAGGCGCGGCCATAGGAGAAGGTCAGCTTCCATGGATGCGGGCCGATGGCGTTGATGGCGTTGAGGTTGGCGGTCGCCTCCTCATCCGATTGCCCACCGGAGAGAAAGGCGATGCCGCCAATCGCTGCCGGCACCGTCTCGCGGAACAGTTTTATAGTCTTTTCGGCGACTTCCTCGGGGCTGCTGGTGTTGCCAGACTTTTTGCCGGCGAGAACCATGTTCGGCTTCAGAATGGTGCCTTCAAGGACGACGCGGGCGGCGTAGAGCTCGGTGTAGAGTTTCGTCAGCGTTGCCTTGCTGATCTCGTAGCAGGTGCCGATGTCGTGGGCGCCGTCCATCAGCACCTCCGGCTCGACGATCGGCACGATGCCGGCCTCCTGGCAGAGCGCCGCATAGCGGGCGAGCGCATGCGCGTTCGAGCCGATCGACGTGGCGGAGGGCACGCCCCTGGCGACGTCGATGTCGATCACTGCACGCCATTTGGCGAAACGGGCGCCGAGCTTGTAATAGTCGGCGAGCCGCTCGCGCAGGCCGTCGAGGCCTTCGGTGATGGTGTCGCCGGGGTACCCGGCCAGAGGCTTGGCGCCGGCATCGACCTTGATGCCTGGAATGGCGCCGGTCGCCTTGATGATGTCGACCAGCGGCGTGCCGTCGGCGGCTTTCTGGCGAATGGTCTCGTCATAGAGGATGACGCCGGAGATGTATCTGGTCATCGCCTCCCTGGCGCGGAACATCATCTCGCGATAGTCGCGGCGGCTGTCGGCGGTCGATTCGACGCCGATGACGTCGAAGCGCTTCTTGATGGTGCCGGAACTCTCGTCGGCGGCCAAAAGACCCTTGCCGTCGGCCACCATCGCAGCGGCAATGTCCTCGAGACGTTCGCTCATTGTGCATCCTCCTGAACCGGTTGTTCCAAACAGTGTGAAAATCCGGGCTAGCAGACCACTAGAGCAAAGCAGGTTCAAGTCGAACCATTCCAGGCGGAAAGCTCGAATCGATTGAAACGCGCAAACGCCCCTGTTCGCCTGTTGCCCGGTGCCTAGGGCCTCAGCGCTTCAGCACGTCGACACCGGGCAACGGCTTGCCCTCCATCCATTCCAGGAAGGCGCCGCCGGCGGTCGAGACATAGGTGAAGTCGTCGGCGACGCCGGCATGGTTGAGGGCGGCCACCGTGTCGCCGCCACCTGCCACCGAGATCAATTTGCCGGCCTTGGTGCGGGCTGCGGCGTGCCTGGCCGCCGCCACCGTCGCCCGGTCGAACGGCTCGATCTCGAAGGCGCCGAGCGGACCGTTCCAGACCAGCGTCGCGGCGCGGTCGATCCAGTCGGCAACGGTCTTCACGGTCTTTTCGCCGACATCGAGGATCATGGCGTCGGCCGGCACCTCTGATATGGCGACGGTTTCGCTGGCGGCGCCCGCCTTGAATTCCCTGGCGACGACACCGTCGACCGGGAGGATGACGGCGCAGCCGGCTTCGGCCGCCTCGATCATGACCTGCTTGGCGGTGTTGGCGAGATCATGCTCGCACAGCGATTTTCCGACGGCGGTGCCGCGCGCGGCGAGGAAGGTGTTGGCCATGCCGCCGCCGATGACCAGCGCGTCGACCTTCTTCACGAGATTCATCAGGAGGTCGATCTTGCTCGAGACCTTGGCGCCGCCGACGATGGCTACGACAGGGCGGACGGGATTGCCGAGGCCCTTTTCCAGCGCGTCGAGTTCGGCTTGCATGGTACGGCCGGCGAAGGCCGGCAGCAGGTGCCCAAGCCCTTCCGTCGACGAATGGGCGCGGTGGGCGGCGGAAAAGGCGTCGTTGACGAAGATGTCGCCATTGGCGGCGAGCTTTTCGGTGAAGGCCGGGTCGTTCTTCTCCTCGGCCTTGTAGAAGCGGGTGTTTTCGAGCAGCAGCACGTCGCCGTTGTTCATGGCGGCGACGGCGCTCGCGGCCTTGTCGCCGATGCAATCGGCCGCGAAGCCGACAGGGCGGCCAAGCACCTCCGCGGCCGCCCTGGCGATCGGCTCAAGCGAGAATTCGGGCGAAGGTCCATCCTTGGGCCGGCCGAAATGGGCAAGCAGGATGACCTTGGCGCCCTTGCCGGAAAGCTCGGCGATGGTCGGCGCGATGCGCTCGATGCGGGTGGCGTCGGTGACCTTGCCGTCGGCGACGGGAACGTTGAGGTCGACGCGCACCAGCACGCGCTTGCCGTCGATATTGCCGATGTCGTCCAGTGTCTTAAAGCCGGCCATGCTGTTCCCTTTCGCGAAAAATCGCGGGGACCTTACCCCGCATCAACGACGATGCAAGACCTGCATGGGAGTTCACGGAAAATATGATCCACGCCTCGGTCGCAAGCAGTCAGCCCTCGCCGGTTGTTTTTTCCATCACTGGCTGTGGAGCCGGTTCCGCGTCGTCCGGCGCCTCGGCACCCGGCTTTTTGGTCCGCTTGCGCCAATTGCGAACAAAGCCAACGATGCGGTCGGCGATCTCGCCGGCACTCAGGAACACCGGCACCCGCGCCACCGGCGCGGTCGGCTCGAGGGAAAGACCGAGACCGGTGATCCTGCCCTTGTCGTCGACGTCGCGGACGATCAGCTCGATCGGACCAATCAGCACGCGGTCGGCATATTCGGCATGGCCGCCGAGCCGCGCCGTCACCAGGTCGCCGACGGTCAGCTTGCGTTCCTCCTCGGTCAGGCCCGGCGCGTAAGCGGCTTCCAGTTCTGCGGCGGAGCGTGCCGGATCGACGGCGAAGGCGCCGAAGAAGTCGGCATCCTCGGGATCGACCACGGCGCGGCTGGCGAACAGCTTGTCCAGCAGGGCGGGATAGCGATCCGGCACGAAGATGTAGACATGGTCGCCGGCGGCGAGCCTGCCCATGTCCTGGAAGCGCATCGAGCGGCCGTCGCGCAGCACGAGCGACGGCCGCGCCCAGCGCGGAATGCGCTCGCCGCGCGCCACCGGGCTGCCTGGTGCCACGCGGTAGGCGAGCAGTTCGTGATGGGCGGAGCCAGGCAGTTCGAGCTCGACCTTGTCCAACGGACCCAGCCGGGCGGGCACGATCAGACCGAGCCGGCGCGCCAGCGGTCCGACGGTCCATCCCTGGATGACCAGCGATACCAACACCACGATGAAGGCGGTGTTGAAGATGAGGCGGCCATTCTCAAGACCGCCAAGCAGTGGCGTGATGGCGAGCAGGATCGACACGGCGCCACGCAGACCCACCCATGAGACGAAGGCGACTTCCGGGCGCGGCAGACGAAACGGCATCAGGCAAAGCCAGACGGCGATCGGCCGCGCCACGAATATCAGGAACAGGCCCAGCAGCACCGCCGGCAGCAGGATCGCCGGAAATTGCGAGGGCGTCGCGAACAGGCCGAGGATCAGGAACATGATGATCTGCGCCAGCCACGACATGCCGTCCTGGAAGCGCTTGAGGATGGTGACGGCGCGGATGTCGGAATTGCCGGCAATGAGGCCGGCGAGATAGACCGCCAGAAAGCCGGAGCCGCCAATGGCGCCGGCGGCGGCGAACACCATCAGCGACAGCGTCAGCACGAAGATCGGCAGCAGCCCGTGGTCGAGATTGAGCCGGTCGACGAGGCGAACGATGGCGAGGCCGCCGAAAATGCCGACGATGGCGCCAAGCCCCATGTTGAGAAGGAAGCCGAGGACAAGGTCGGTAACCAGCACCCTGGCCTCGGGGCTGGCGTTGGCGGCGATGATCTCGACCAGGCTTATGGTCAGGAAGATGGCGATCGGGTCATTGGTGCCGGACTCCACCTCTAACGTCGAGCGTACGCGTTCGCGCAAATTGATCTCGCCGGCGCGCAACAGGAAGAACACCGCTGCCGCGTCGGTCGAGGCGACAGCGGCCCCGAGCAGGAAGGATTCCAGCCAGCTGAGATCGAGCAGATAATGGGCGACCGCGCCGAACAGGCCAGTGGTCAAAAGGACGCCGATGGTCGCCAGCGACAGCGCCGGTCCGGCCGCCTGGCGCAACGCGTTGAGCGGCGTGCCGAAACCGGAATCGAACAGGATCACCGCCAGCGCCAGTGAGCCGGCAAAATAAGCCAGCCGCGCATTGTCGAACTGGATGCCGAGGCCGTCGGTTCCCGTGGCCAGGCCAATGCAGAGAAACAGCAGCAAGAGAGGGGCGCCGAAGCGGAAGGCGATCAGGCTCGAAAACGCGGCGGCAACGACGAGAGCGGCGCCGACCAACGTCACGAGATAGATCGCATGCTCCATCCGCCAATTGCCCCTCGAATTCGTGTCCCTCTCGCTTTACGGGAGAGTGAGGCGAAGACATGACCGGTGCAAGGCGTGAGGGTGGTTTTTTGCCCTATGCCGCTGATTTTCGAGTGTTTTGGCGCTCAAGGCGCGGGTCTTGCCAAACAAACCCTTAGAGCGTCGTTGCGCATTCAAAAGGGCGCTGCGCGCTCTCATGAAAAACGCCCGGACAGGCCGGGCGTTTCAAGTCGCAAGAAGATGGTTCTGCGGTCAGGCGATGGTCTTGCCGAAGGCGACTGATGTGTCGGCCATGCGGTTGGAAAAACCCCATTCATTATCGTACCAGGACAGCACCGAAACGAAGTTGCCGTCCATGACCTTGGTCTGGTCGAGCGCCATGATCGAGGAATGCGGGTCGTGGTTGAAGTCGATCGACACGTTCGGATGACGGGTGACGGCGAGAACGCCCTTCAGCTTGCCGTTGGAGGCGGCGATCACCGCCTCGTTGATTTCCTGCACCGTGGTCGAACGCTTGGCGATGAACTTGAAATCGACGACCGAGACGTTCGGGGTCGGCACGCGGATGGAGATGCCGTCGAGCTTGCCCTTCAGATCGGGCAGCACCAGGCCGATCGCCTTGGCCGCGCCGGTCGAGGTCGGGATCTGCGACAGTGCTGCGGCGCGGGCGCGGTAGAGATCCTTGTGCATGGTGTCCAATGTCGGCTGGTCGCCGGTGTAAGAGTGGATCGTCGTCATCATGCCCTTCTCGATGCCGACGGCCTCATGCAGCACGGCTGCCAGCGGCGCCAGGCAGTTGGTGGTGCAGGAGGCGTTCGAGATGACGATGTGGTCCTTGGTCAGCTTGTCATGGTTGATGCCATAGACGACGGTGAGGTCGGCGCCCTCGGCCGGCGCCGAGACGAGGACGCGCTTGGCGCCGGCGGCGAGGTGCGCGGCGGCCTTGTCGCGTGCGGTGAAGATGCCGGTGCATTCGAGCGCGATATCGATGCCGAGATCCTTCCACGGCAGCTGCGTCGGGTCCTTGATCGCGGTGACCTTGAATTTTTCGCTGCCGACGGTGATCTGGTCACCGTCGACCGTCACTTCATGCGGGAAGCGGCCATGCACGCTGTCGTAGCGCAGCAGATGCGCATTGGTCTCGACCGGGCCGAGGTCGTTGACGGCGACGACATCGATGTCCTTGCGACCGGATTCGTGGATGGCGCGCAGGATGTTGCGGCCGATGCGGCCGAATCCGTTGATGGCAACTCTGACGGTCATTTTTCTCTCCCTGGGAGTTGGGGGCCGAAGATCAAGTCCGCAGCTTCATAACGGCGGGCTGGCAAAGAATCCAGCCGTCGATGGGTTGGATTTAAGTCCATTACGTCGCGGCTGCCGGCGAAACCGCCATGTGCGGCTTCGCTGGAGACCAACATATTTACTCGCCGTGCAGGCGTGCTTCCGCCGCCTTCACTGTCGCTTCGGCGGTGATGCCGAAATGCGGATAGAGCTGTTCAATCGTGCCAGAGGCGCCGAAGCCCGTCATGCCGATGAAGATGCCGTCGATGCCGATGAAATGATCCCAGCCCTGGCGGATGCCGGCTTCGATGGCGATCTTAATCGGCGCGTTGCCGATCGTCTTGTTGCGGTAATCAGCACTTTGCTTGTCGAACAATTCGAAGCAGGGCACAGAGACGACGCGGGTCGGATGGCCGTGCTTCTCCAATGCCTCGCGCGCCGCCAGCGCAATCTCGACCTCGGAACCCGAAGCGAAGATCGTCACCGCCGCATCGCCACTGGCAGCGGCCAGCTCATAGGCGCCCTGGCGACAAAGGTTTTCCGCAACGAAGTCGTTGCGCACCGCCGCCAGGTTCTGCCGGGTCAGCGCCAGCGTCGAAGGCGTCTTTTCCTGCTCGAGGGCCAACTGCCAGCATTCGGCGGTCTCGACCGCGTCGGCCGGACGGAAGACATTGTGGTTCGGAATGGCGCGCAGTGCGGCCAGATGCTCGACCGGCTGATGGGTCGGGCCGTCTTCACCGAGACCGATGGAATCGTGGGTCATGACGAAGATCGAGCGGATGGCCATCAGCGAGGCGAGCCGCATCGACGGACGGGCATAGTCGGAAAAGCACATGAACGTGCCGCCATAGGCGATGAGGCCGCCATGCAGCGTCAGTCCGTTGAGCGCGGCGGCCATGCCGTGCTCGCGGATGCCGTAGTGAACGTAGCGCTGGCCGTAGTCGTCCGAGGTGATGTTCTTGGTCTGGCTGGTCTTGGTGTTGTTGGAGCCGGTCAGGTCGGCCGAGCCGCCGATGGTTTCCGGCACGGCGCCGTTGATGATCTCGAGCGCCATTTCCGACGATTTTCGGGTGGCGACCTTCGGTTTGTCCGCGGCGAGCTTCTTCTTGTAGTCGGTGATGACGGCGTCGAAATTCGCCGGCAGCGTGCCACTGATGCGGCGCTCGAATTCGCTGCGCAATTGGGCGTCGGCGCTGGCAAGGCGGCCTTCCCAGTCGGTGCGTGCCTTGATGCCGGTCTTGCCGGCGTCGCGCCAGGCATCGAGGATATCGGCAGGAAGCTCGAAAGGCGGATAATCCCAGCCGAAGAATTTTCTCGCACCGGCGATTTCCTCGGCGCCGAGCGGCGAACCGTGTGCCTTGTTGGTGCCGGCCTTGGTCGGCGCGCCGAAGCCGATCGTCGTCTTGCAGGCGATCATCGTCGGTTTGTCGGAATGGCGCGCCGCCTCGATGGCATAGGCGATCGCTTCCGGATCCTGGCCGTCGATGTGGCTGGCGTTCCAGCCGGACGCCTGGAAGCGGGCGACCTGATCGGTGTTGTCGGCCAGCGAAACCGGGCCGTCGATCGAGATGTTGTTGTTGTCCCAAATGACGATCAGCTTGTTCAGCTTGAGATGTCCGGCAAGCGCGATGGCTTCCTGGGAAACGCCCTCCATCAGGCAGCCGTCACCGGCCAGCACATAGGTGTAGTGGTCGACGAGGTCGTTGCCGAACGCGGCATTCATGATGCGCTCGCCGAGCGCGAAACCGACCGAATTGGCAAGCCCCTGGCCGAGCGGGCCGGTCGTCGTCTCGATGCCGGCGGCATGGCCATATTCGGGATGGCCTGCCGTCCTCGACCCCACCTGGCGGAAATGCTTGATCTGGTCGAGGGTGATGTCCTCGTAGCCGGTCAGATAAAGCAGCGAATAAAGCAGCATCGAACCGTGGCCGGCCGACAGGATGAAGCGGTCGCGATCGGGCCAATGTGGGTTCTTCGCATCGTATTTCAGGAAACGCGTGAACAGCACCGTGGCGATGTCGGCGCAGCCCATGGGCAGGCCGGGGTGGCCGGACTGGGCCTTCTCGACGGCGTCCATGGAAAGAAAACGGATCGCATTGGCCATCCGGTCATGTTGTTCGCGCGAGGTCATGCTTCCTCCAGTGTGGGGGGTCGGGGCCTTGGAAGAGCCCTGGAAAGGGGTGCGCGACACATAGCAGGCGCGGCTTTTTAGTCAACAAACCGGCGCACTTTTGCCGATCTTGTTGGTCAGTAAACCGGCGCTTTTGCCGGTCTTGCGATGGCGCGAGGAGGGCTTTGGTGGCCTAAATTAGCGTTAGCAGGGGACAGTCGCGAGAGCTTTATTGACGTTGGCTTCACACGGCGCGTAATGTTTCAGACATAACGCGTTCTGAACGTGGATGATTCGGTGATGGGCAGGGCGCAGGACGAAAGCCATGACCGGGGAAACGACACTCAAGGAAGTCATCGCCAGGCTGGGTAAGGCCATCGAGGGGCTGGAAAACGCCGTCGCGGCCAAGCTCGAGCACGAGCGCGACTATACGGAAGCCGAGGCGGAGGTGCAGCGCATGAACGCCGACCGCTCGCGGCTGGCGCAGGAACTCGACAATTCCGAAGCGCGCGCCGAACGGCTGGAAGACGCCAACAAGGAAGTGTCGCGTCGGCTGGTGACCGCCATGGAAACCATCCGCGCCGTGTTGGATAGATAGGGGCTGGCCCAATGGCACAAGTCACGGTTTCCATCGATGGCAAGCAGTATCGCATGGCTTGCGACGAGGGCCAGGAAGAGCATCTGATCGACCTTGCCGAGCGCTTCGACCGCTATGTCTCGCATCTGAAAGACTCATTCGGCGAAATCGGCGACCAGCGGCTGACGGTGATGGCCGGCATCATGGTTATGGACGAGCTTTCGGAACTGCAAAAGCGCGTCAAGGGCATGGAAAGCGAAGTGCTGACGCTGCGCAAGACGCGTGACGATGCGCTGACCAAGGCCGACAAGAACGATTCCGTGCTGACCCAAGCACTTGGCGCGCTCGCCCAGCGCATGGAAGATCTGGCGACGACGCTGTCGGTGAACAAGGCCTAGATTTCCACTGCTGTCGCGCCCAACGCCCTATTGCGCCGGCATCAATGGGCGCGAAATGCTGCTGTTTACGACAAAAAGCGAAAAAGTTGTCGTCGCCGGCCCCGGTACCGGTGCAACAGGCGTATGAAGGATGACGCCGCAGTGGTAAAAAGGCGGAAGCAGGGCCGGTGGGTGGTCCATACCGGCTGCAATCACAGGGTAGGGACGCATCATGAGCCTTCGTATCAATGACACCGCGCCGGATTTCACGGCCGAAACCACGCAAGGGACGATCAACTTCCACGAATGGATCGGTGATGGTTGGGCGGTGCTTTTCAGCCATCCGAAGAATTTCACGCCGGTCTGCACGACCGAGCTCGGCACGATGGCCGGGCTGGAAGGCGAGTTCAAGAAGCGCAACGTCAAGATCATCGGGATTTCCGTCGATCCGGTCGAGAGCCATGGCAAATGGCAGGACGACATCAAGAAGGCGACCGGCCAATCGGTGAACTACCCGCTGATCGGCGACAAGGACCTCAAGGTCGCCAAGCTTTACGAGATGCTGCCGGCGGGCGCCGGCGAAACCTCGGAAGGGCGCACGCCCGCCGACAACGCGACGGTGCGTTCAGTTTATGTCATCGGCCCCGACAAGAAGATCAAGCTGGTTCTCACCTATCCGATGACGACCGGCCGTAACTTCGATGAGATCCTGCGTGCGATCGATTCCATACAGTTGACCGCCAAGCACCAGGTGGCGACGCCGGCGAACTGGAAGCAGGGCGAGGACGTCATCATCACCGCCGCTGTTTCCAACGAGGATGCGGTCAAGCGTTTCGGCGCCTTCGAGACGATCCTGCCGTATCTTCGGAAGACCAAGCAGCCCTCCGCCTGAGAAGGCGGCACGGAAGGATTTTCGGCTTTTTTGCCTCGGCGAAGCATGCGGTGCTTGACGGCGTGGCGCTGGCGAATGACCATGCTCTTCTTTTACCCCGGCAGGGAAAACCATTCCTGCCGGGTGAGAGTTGAGGGAGCCGGGATTGGACGCGACATCGGCCAGGCTGCAGGTGGCAGGCTTTTACGACAAGCCGAGCGGGTCCATCCAGTATGTCGTTGCCGACCCGCAGACGCGACGATGCGCAATCATCGATCCGGTCTTGGATTTCGATGAGAAGTCCGGCGCCACTGCCACGAAAAATGCCGACGCCCTGCTCGACTTCATTAGAGATCAACGGCTGGTTGTCGAATGGATCCTCGACACCCACCCGCATGCCGACCATTTCTCGGCGGCACACTATCTCAGCACGAAGACAGGAGCGCCGACGGCGATCGGCGAGAAGGTCGTCGACGTCCAGAAACTGTGGAAGGCAATCTACAACTGGCCGGGGTTTCCTGCCGACGGATCCCAGTGGAACAGGCTGTTTGCCGACGGCGAGACCTTTTCGGTCGGCGGCATTCCGGCAAAGGTGCTTTTTTCGCCGGGCCACACGCTGGCCTCGATCACCTATGTGATCGGCGACGCCGCTTTCATCCACGATACGCTGTTCATGCCGGACAGCGGCACGGCGAGAGCGGACTTTCCCGGCGGCAGTGCCGCGCAACTCTGGCGCTCGATCCAAAATATCCTCGCGCTGCCGGACGAGACACGTCTGTTCGTCGGTCATGACTACCAGGCGGAGGGGCGCGAGCCCTTGTGGGAGAGCACGGTCGCGGAACAAAAATCCGGGAATACCCATGTTGCCGCTTGCAGGACGGAGGCCGATTTCGTTGCGTTGCGCGAGGCGCGCGACAGGACGCTGCCGATGCCGAGGCTGATCCTGCACGCGCTGCAGGTCAACATGAATGGCGGGCGCTTGCCGGAACCGGAATCCAACGGCCGCCGCTATTTGAAATTTCCGCTCGATTGCCTTTGAGCAGTCGTTGGCAGACGGAACTTCGCATTCCGGAAGCCAGCGCCGCCCCTCATTGCCTCTTCTCCCCGTCACTATACGAGGAGAAGGGGCGGCAGCCGGATGAGGGGCAGCGCAGAGGCCAGCCAGCCTAGCTTCAGGGCTTTGTTCGGCGGACTAAATGTTCATACGTGATTTGCCAAGGGTCGCACTCGGAAGATCTTTCCTCGCCGATCCAATGGAAGCTGCTGGCGGTGATCTCGGTGAAACGCCATCGAGTTTTCAGACCGCGCGAATCAGTGCCGAGTTGGACAATGTCTTTACCCTCGGCCCGCCCGATCTGGCGCGAGTGATCTCGGTTGAGCGGGTCATTCCATATGATGTGCCAGCCATCGATCCCAGGATCGAAGATGCGCAAAGTCGTGCCATACATCGTGGATGGCGCAGGGCGCTTGGGCCTGATCCAGACGTCCTGAATCGCGCGGCCTTCGAGCACCCAGCCAAAATGGCATTCTCCATCCCATTTCTGGATTGTGCCGTCATCGCGGTAGTGGACCGTGTCCATTTCCCAGCTTCCAATTAGCCATCCATACAGGTTCATGTCTTTCGCTCGGTCGGCTGGGGGACCGTCGGATCCGAGAGCGGTGAGAAACGAAGAAATCGTCATCGTCATACTGCCTTTGGTTTCCAAACAGGCGAGCTCAACTGCCCAGCGCAGCCCCGACGGCCCGTTGTCGCGCCCGCTTGCCGCAAGCGCCGCCTCGTGAAATTTCGCGACGGAAGCCGTGTCGGCGCCGGAACATTGCCGCCACAATTTGCAGCGTTGCGGTTTCCAGGGCTTGGGGAAAATTGCTATAATGCCGCTATGAGCCGGCCAGGCTGATCACACCGAGGACCCACAAAAAAGGCGGCGCCAGTTACCTGGCGCCGCCGCTATTTGTTTCCGCCGGAGGTTTTACGCCGCCGGCTGCGCCTCGATGGTGCGCAGCGCCTGCATCTGGCGCTTGGCTGCGGCCTTGACCGCGTCCTGCACCTTCTCGAAGGCGCGCACCTCGATCTGGCGCACGCGCTCGCGGCTGATGTCGAACTCGGCCGACAGCTCTTCCAGCGTCAGCGGCTCCTCGGCCAGGCGGCGCGCCTCGAAGATGCGCCGCTCGCGCTCGTTGAGCACGGCAAGAGCGCCGGACAGCATGCCGCGCCGGTTCTCCAGTTCGTCCTGCTCGATCAGCGCCTCTTCCTGGCTTTCGTGGTCATCGACCAGCCAGTCCTGCCATTCACCTGATTCACCTTCGCTCGCCCGGATCGGCGCGTTGAGCGAAGCGTCGCCCGACAGGCGGCGGTTCATCGACACCACTTCCGCTTCCGACACGTTGAGGCGGGTGGCGATCTCGGCGATCTGCTCGGGCTTCAAGTCGCCGTCGTCGAGCGCCTGAATCTTGCCCTTCACCTTGCGCAGGTTGAAGAACAGGCGCTTCTGGTTGGCGGTGGTGCCCATCTTGACCAGGCTCCACGAGCGCAAGATGTATTCCTGGATCGAGGCCTTGATCCACCACATGGCGTAGGTGGCGAGCCGGAAGCCGCGCTCCGGTTCGAATTTCTTGACGGCCTGCATCAGGCCGACATTGCCTTCCGAGATCACTTCGCCGATCGGCAGGCCGTAGCCGCGATAGCCCATGGCGATCTTGGCGACGAGCCGAAGGTGGCTGGTGACGAGCTTGTGCGCAGCCGTGGTGTCCTCGTGCTCAGCGTAACGCTTGGCGAGCATGTACTCTTCCTGCGGCTGAAGCATCGGAAAGCGACGGATTTCTTCCAGGTAGCGGCTGAGGCCGCCTTCGCCGGAAACGATACTGGGTAGTGACTGGGCCATGATAGCGCCCCTCTCTCTTGGAGTGGTGCCCCCTAACGCGGCGGGCATAAGTCACGAACGCCAAAAGGCTCGTTCGCGACAGCGGATGTATACAGGAACAAAACCAGAAAGGACAGCATTTGGTTCAACACGAAACAGTGTGTCACGCCAAAGTGAACAACGCGGGTCAGGTTTTTGCCGACCTGGCTTTGAATGGATGAAGCCGGTTCAGAGTCTGCGGAAGCCGTCCACGAGTTCCTCCATGTCGCTCGGTAGCGGCGCCTCGAACCTCATCGGTAAATGGGTAGTCGGATGCCGAAATTCAAGCAGGCGGGCATGCAATGCCTGTCGCGGAAAGGCCTTCACCCGGCCTTTCAGCGGCTCGGGCAGCCGGTTCGCCTTGGTGCGAAAGGCCTGGCCGTAATCGGGATCGCCGACGACGGGATGGCCGATATGAGCCATGTGGACGCGGATCTGATGAGTGCGACCGGTCTCGAGCCGGCATTCGACCAGGCTCGCCGTGGCAAACTCCTTTTGCTGCTCGCCAAAGCGCCCGACCACCGTGAAATGGGTGACAGCGTGGCGGGCATCGTCGCGGCCCTGTGGCACCACGGCACGGCGCACGCGGTCGGCGGCGCGACCGAGCGGCTCGTCGACCGTGCCTGTCGGTCGCATCGGAATGCCCCAGACCAGCGCCAGATAGGCGCGTTTGAGATCGCCGGTCAGGCCATGGTCGGCAAAGGCCTCCGACAATGATTTATGGGCGCGGTCGGTTTTTGCCACGACCATGACGCCGCTGGTTTCCTTGTCCAGGCGGTGGACGATGCCCGGCCGCCGCACGCCGCCGATGCCGGAAAGACTGTCGCCGCAATGGTGGATCAGCGCGTTGACCAGCGTGCCGGTCCAGTTGCCGGCGCCGGGATGGACGACCAGCCCCGGCGGCTTGTCGATGACGATCAATTCATTGTCTTCATAGAGGACGTCGAGCGGGATGTTCTCGCCTTGCGGCTCCGCCGGCTCCGGCTCCGGCATGTCGACCGCTACGCGGTCACCGGCTGCCATCTTGCGTTTGGTCTCGTTGACCGGCTGGCCGCCGACCTTGACGGCGCCCTGCCGGATCAGCATCTGCACCCGGCTGCGCGACATGTCCGGGCCGAGCTTGCCCGCCAGCCATTGGTCGAGCCGCTGGCCGGCCGCATCGGAGCCTGCTTCCAGTACGACTGATCCCCCGTCTGGCGATCCGCCGTTTGGCGATCCGCCCGTCAATCCATCCTCTATCAATATCGGGGTCTCTTCGTTATGAGCGCTCATCGAAAATCGTTCCGGAATGGTTTGCCATGGCTGCTGCCGATGAAGACGAGGAAAAGCCGCTCGACCCCGAAGTCGAAAAGGTGCGCAAGAAGCTCGTCCGCTTCGTCGCCATCAATCTCGGCCTGCTGTTCCTCGCCCTTATGGTGGTGATTGCAGCCCTTGTCTACAAAACGCGCAGCGCGCCACCGGCAGCCCCATCCCTTGCCGGCGACATCCGGGTGCCGGCAGGCGAGCCGCTGACCGGCGACATCGTGCTGCCGGTCGGCGCCAAGGTCATCAGCCAGTCGCTTTCCGGCAACCGCGTCTCCATCGATGCGGAGCTTGCCGACGGCAGCCGCGCCATTTTTGTCTACGACATCACCGAGCGCCGCATCATCGGTCGCTTTTCGATCCGCAGGAAATGACTGGTTTCGCCGAACATCGCCGCGTCGCCAGCGTCGCGCTTGTCGTCGCCAATTACGACGAGGCGATCGCCTGGTATGTCGACAAGCTCGGCTTCTTGCTCACAGAGGACGTCGATCTCGGCGGCGGCAAGCGCTGGGTCACGGTGGCGCCGGCGAACGGACAAGGCGCGCAGCTGCTGCTGGCCGAAGCGTCGGATGATGCGCAAAGGGATAGCATCGGCAACCAGACCGGCGGCCGCGTCTTTTTGTTTCTCGAAACCGACGATTTTGTCCGCGACCATGCGGCAATGCTCAAAAAGGGCGTTGAATTCCGCGAGGCGCCCCGCGTTGAGGCCTATGGCACTGTGGCGGTTTTCGCCGATCTCCATGGAAATCTCTGGGACTGATCGAGCCAAAACGATAGGCCTGCAACGGATATTTCCCCGACATCATTGACTGCCAGAAGCCCAGTTGCTTTTTCCCGGCCGTCAGCCTATATCGCCGGTTCTTGAACGCGCCCATCGTCTAGCGGTCAGGACACCGCCCTCTCACGGCGGGAACAGGGGTTCGATTCCCCTTGGGCGTACCAAGGATTTCAACGCTTAGCTCGCTTGCGGTCTGTACATCGAATGTTTGTCGATAAGCGACCATGTACGGCCGCGAATGTTGGCGGACCTGAGTGTCTGGAGGCGCTGGACGCAAGCCATGCACAATTCAAACACAAGAAGAAAGCCGGTAGAGTCACGGTTCCCAAAAGGGATATTCCTTTGGGACCCTGCGGAGCATCGAACGTCAATCCGGTCTAAAGCTGAGGTAGATACAATGAAGCAGTATATCGGATTGATCCATAAGGATACCGGCAGCGACTTCGGTGTGGCCTTTCCTGATTTTCCCGGCGTTGTCACCGCCGGCACCGATCTGGACGACGCTAGTGCTATGGCTGAGGAGGCCCTTGCCCTTCACATCGAAGGGCTTGTGGAAGATGGCGAAGCCATTCCAGAACCCTCCAGCTTGGAAGATGTCATGGCCGACGCCGATAATCGAGACCGCGTCGCAATCTTGGTTGCGGTGAAGACCGAGGCCAAGAAAGCTGTCCGCGTCAACATCACGCTCGCTGAAGATGTTCCAAGCCAAATTGACGCCTTTGCCGAGGCGCCCGGTTATACCCGGTCCGGCTTTATCGCGAAGGCGGCTCAAAGAATCATCGAGCTTGAGGGCGGCCGAAAGGCTCGCAGCGCTTAGCTACCGTTTGCGCTACCCAGGGACTTCCAATGCAAGTGTCCCTATGGCCTGGCTTCTGGCGCATCGTCGCCGGTTGATTTAGCATCTCCTGATAATCCTCGTGCCAGGCACAAGCAGCACAACTGCGAGCGGCACCGGGGCGAGGTGAACACGACGACGACATCCGGCTGCCAGGGAGACGGCCAATGCAGAAGCTGCAATCGCAAGGCGTCCATCACATCACGCTGGTCGGCGCCGGGCGCCAGACCTCGATCGATTTCTGGGAAGGCGTGCTTGGCATGCCTTTCATCTTCGAGCAGCCCAACCTCGACAAGGCCAGCGAAAGCCACCTCTATTTCGATCCGGGCGACGGCCGGCTGATCACCATCTTCACCGACGAGAGCCGCACGCCGGTCAAACGGCGCACGCCGACCGATCCGGGCTGCGTCCATCACATCGCGTTTGCGGTGTCGCGGGTCACCTTCCTGCAGGCGGTCGCCCGGCTCGACGAGCGCGCCATCAAGCACAGCGGCGTCAAGGATCGCGGTTTTATGGATTCGATCTATTTCGAGGATCCGCTCGGCCTGCTGATCGAGCTCGCTTCCTACCGTTTCGAGCCGCCGGCGGGCTTCAACCATGCCGACGTGCTGATGCAGGCGCACAAGCTTCGCGTCGCGCGCGGCGACTACGCAATCGCCGAAGTGCATCTCGCCGACGCGATCCAGGCGCTGGTCGAGCGCTCCCGTGCGACCTTATCGGAAGACCGCGCGCCGAAAAATCCATACTGACGACAGGCCAAAAAAGGGAGGAACACAATGGCAAAGACGACCACGAAAAGTGCGAAGAAGCCGGCCGCCAAGGCCGCTACGAAACCAGCTGCCAAGGCGACAAAGCCTGCGGCCAAGGCGACAACGCCTGCGGCCAAGGCGTCAGGCGCTTCCGCCGAGCTGGCAGCGAAAGCCGCCGCAAAAGCTGCAGGTAAGGCGTCCGCGAAATCCGCGCGGAAGACCAAGGCGAAATCAGGAAAGAAGCCTGCGCTGACGCTCAGCATGCTGAAGCCGAGCGTCAACAATATGAGCGTACGGGTGTTTGCGCGCGCGGCCGGGCTCGACCATTCCGAGACCGACGTATGGGGCCACACGCGCTCGCCCGAGTATATGGCGCGAAACCCGGCCCATCTGACGCCGATGATCGAGGACAAGGGCCTGCCCAGGGGCGTGTTGTGGGAAAGCTGCGCCATCATGCAGTATCTCGCCAACAAGCACGGGCTGGAGAAATTATATCCCAAGGCGCCGGCCAAGCGGGCGATGATCGACAGCGCCATGTTCTATCTGATCGGCACGCTCTACCCCTATGTGGCGCGCGCCACCTATCCTGCGCTGAATTTCCCGCAATATGCCGGCGAGGTCGGCCACAGCGACGCTCATCCCGACAAGAAGGCGGAAGCCCAGAAGGCCGCTATAGCAGCGATAGCCGAGCCGCTGGAGGTCTTTCACAGCTTCTTCAGGAACGGCAAGCCGTTCATCGGCGGCAAGTACCCGTCGATCGCCGACATCCGCCTGGCGGCGACGCTCGAATTCCTGGCCGCCATCGACTACGCGCTGCCGCAATGGGCGAAGGAGTATATGGCGGCGATCGAAAAGAAGCTCGGCAAGGCCTATGCCGAGCCGGCCGCCGACGTGCGCGGCTATATCGCCTATGTGAAGTCGCAGGCAGGCGCGTGAGGCTTTCGCTCTCACGGTTTTGCTTGCCCAGGCCGATCTAAACCGAGCCCGAGGGCCCGCCGCCTTTTACCGGACGTAAGAATGTTTGAAGCGTCGACGAAGGAGCGACGGTTGACCTGCGGGCATCGATCCCGATGATGGGGCCAGCGCGGGTGGCGTCCATGGAAGGACTATATATGACCCGCAAACTACCCTTATTCGCCGCGTTCGGCCTGGCGCTTGCTGCCCTGGCGGCGTGTGACCAAACTCAATCGGGAGGAACGCAGGCGACGACCGCTGGCCAGTTGCCGCCACCTCCAGCCGACACGACGACGCCGGCACCCGCAACCCCGCCAGCTCAGACAGCCCCTGTTCAGTAGCAGATCGTCGTTTTCAAAAAGGAACCCTCGCCCCGAGAGGCGGGGTTCGCTTTTGCCATTTCAGCCGCAAATCGGTGCGGCATGACTGATGCTGCGCTTGTCGTTCAGGGACCGAACATTACAAGCTCGGTGAACGACAGATCTCCAAGCGAGGGTGGTCTGGGACCCCTAAAATATTTCAGCCCGCTGTTGGCGCGGTACCACCCGAACAGACCTCCAATCGGCTCCCTGGCGTCGACGACGCAAAGCAGGATGCCGCTTCGCAAAAGAAAGCGCCCGATGGCACCGGCGCACCGGCTCAAATCCGCGAGAGAGCGGCAATAGACGATCTGATAGGATGGGATAAGACCGCGCAATATCCGGCGCGGCATCAATACGAAAGGAAACGCTGCTCCGTCGCAAATGCAAATCAATGACCGGCAGTGAAGTGCTGAGTGTTCCGAGAGTATGTATCTCTCGCTGTCGGACAGCATCGCCATTTCCGCAAGATCGGGACGAGCTTCAAGCACGCGACATGACCGCTGCGCCAAACTAAAAGCCGGCAAGAAGGCAAATTGTCCGGTGGTGAAGGGCCGAAAGCCGAGCGCCCAGTTGGCTTTCAACGTTGCGGGCGCCGGCGAAATATTGGTGTAGGTCACGTCCCTTCGCTTGAGAATCGTCGTGACCAATTTGGCGCCATAGGGACGGAATTCTGCGTCGACGGACCAGCTTGAAAGGTTGCAGCGGACTTCGTCGCCTTCCTGCCCGGGATAACGGGTATAAAGGGTCAGCACAACGCCGACGATCCGATCGGCCTTCTCCAAGGCCAAGCCGTATTGTGGGAACTCGGCGACGGGAGGCCGCTGCGACAAACGGGTCAGCGCCTGTATCCAGTAACTCCGGTCACGCTTCGGAAACCCCCGGCACAGGCAGTCGACCACTCCTTCCCAATCTGCTTCGCGAATTGGTCGACAGCGAACGCCAGGAGGGAGAGCGCCAAGCACGGCCATAAGTCGACTTCCAGAATAGGCTAAAGCGCGTTGCGGCTGAACGGATCCAATGCGACGCGCTTAAGTTCTTGTTTTTATGCATGTCGTTATCGCAAAAACGCTGCGCAGCCTCGGGTCAGGCCCGAGGGCATGCTTTTGCGCGACATGCATCTTCGATATGCCTCATACGCTAACACGTTGGCGTACAACGATTAATAATATGTGCCGCATTTAAAGACGACTTTCTGCACTGATCACGAAGACGCAACGCAGATTGGCCACGACACGTCGACGAGCAGTTCCCGCCGGTTAAGGATTCGTTAACCAAATCCCTATCTACTGGTCGGCAATTCACCTCCAACCCGTGACCACGGATGTACTGGCGCGGTCGAGGTGGAAGGAAAGGTCGGCCATGTGCCGGCCTTTTTGTCTCGAGGGCTATTGTCGTCGGGCACCCTCAGCTTCAAGCGCAACGGCACGCTGATCGGGCCGATTCAGCCAAGCGTTGTTGGCGTCACCTTGAGAGATCGGACCGGTTCACCAGATATCAGTGTTGCCCGCGTCTCGCATTGACATGGCGTGCCAATTCCGGCGTCTCGAAGACGTAGTCGCTCCAGGCCGATTCCGGAATCTGACCGGCCAGATAGCATTCCAGCAAAAGACTTTGCTCAGGACTGAGAGGTCTCGGCGCGCGCTCATGGTCCATTCTCAGCGAGTGAAACAGACTTCTGGGCGAGTGAAGCAGATTTCCGGGCAAGTGAAACAGATTTCTGGTCACGTCCGAGACAGTGAAGTGGATCGACATGTGTTCGGTCTCCTTTGACCATCCAGCGCCCAGGGATCGGGATCGATCTCCGCTCCGCTGCCTTCGGTTCGGAAAGGACCATGCGCCAAATCAAAACGCTACAGCGTGTGTTGTGCGTCCAAAGCGACGCGCGGCGCTGCAATGGCTGTTTAACGTCGAAGGCCGGATAAGGTTCAACGCGGCTGGCGGTAACGCCGATCAGGCAGCCCGAAACCCACCAGGTCGGCTCATGCTCTCGGCCTGCGCGTCTGACCGAACCGCTGCGGCAGCTGCGCAGCAACGTTTTCAAGGCGGCGCATCTTTTTAGCTGCTAGCGCTTGAATGCCGGCTGGCTATTCGCAGACCATGCGGACCCGTTTTCCGGGTTGGCTGACGTTCCTGCAGGTGAGCGGTTTCGCCGGCTCGGATGACGGCGTCGGTGGTTGTTTGGCAATCCTGGCGATTTTCCTTCTCGGCGCCACGGAGGAGTCGATTTTGCGGGCCGCCGCTGTTTCCGGCGTTTCGGGCGCCGCAGGAAAGACATCGGTCTGCAGCAACTGCGGCTGTTCGGCTTGCGCCTGCTGCTGCGGCCGGTCCCAGAACCGCCGGACATCGAGCGGCCTTGGAATGACGACGGTGCCGTCGTAGCTGCGCGAGCAGCCGCTCCCTAGCAGCAGCATCGGGCACACGAAAAAAGGCAGGATCCGTCGCAACATCAGCAACATCCTTGCGGGATCTATAACGCGGCTTCGGTTCTACCGACAACCGTCGGAATACACTGCGGGCAAGGCTAGCGCATGACCCGGAGAATCGGAATCGATTTCGCTGGGGATCATGCGCAAAAATCAAAGTGCCGCAGCGTCCCTGGCGCGACTTTGCGCGATTGGGGGCGGGCATGGACGATTGCCTACCCAAGCCCATCAGCCCTAAGCCCATTAGCCCCAGGCGGCGTCTTGCTCGAAAAGGTCCGCGGACGGGAAATCCACGCGCGGGATAGCCACGTCAGCCTGTCGGGTCCAGCCGATTCGGCGACGCGTTGCGACAAGACTATGGTGCGATCGCACCATACCAAAGCATGCGTCCGGTTGGAACAATGAGCGCATTCGAGTTCCGCTCCTCCAGTTACGGGCGGGAGCAGCGACCGCCGGCAAGAAGCAGGGTCAGATTTACCCCAACGGACCTGCTTCGGCGATGGCACGGCCATGACCTCCTTGGCCGCATGCAACGCGCTCCCGCCCGGATTTTCTTTTTCGGCGCCAATTGTTCGCCCGTCCAGGCAAATGCCGGCCGCAATTCGCGCAAGCTGCTGATTCCAGCGGCAAACCACGGCTGTACCGGCGAGACCCGCGGCCCTTCCTTTTGACAGGGCTGTGCGGCGGTTACCGGGCTGACATCAAACTGTCATGTGACTGTAATAATCGGGGGCTATGGCCTCAGCGGGCGCCGAAGGAATGGCGCCGAGAGACCATTTTTCCGAACAGGAGCAGGCCACATGAAGAAATTCCTCCTTACGGCGTCGGCCGCGGCGCTTGCGCTCGCCGCGTCGGCTGGTTATGCCGCCGCGCGCGACCAGATTCAAATCGTTGGTTCGTCCACAGTGTTCCCCTTCACGACGGCTGTCGCTGAAAAGCTCGGCCAGAGCGGAAAGATCAAGACCCCGGTTGTCGAGTCGACTGGCACCGGCGGCGGCATGAAGCTGTTTTGCCAGGGCGTCGGCGAAAATACCGCCGACTTCACCAATGCCTCGCGCGCCATCAAGGATAGCGAGCTTAAAACCTGCAAGGCAAACGGCGTGACGCCGGTCGAGATCAAGGTGGGCTTCGACGGCATCGTACTGGCCAACTCGAAGGCAGGGACTGTCGTCGATCTGACCAAGGAACAGGTTTTCAAGGCGCTCGCCAAGAACGTCGCTGTTGACGGCAAGGTCGTCCCCAACCCCTACAAGAACTGGTCGGATGTCGATGCATCGCTTCCCGCGACAAAGATCGAGGTGCTTGGCCCGCCGCCGACTTCCGGCACGCGCGATGCATTCGTCGAGCTCGTCATGGATGCGGCCTGCCAGGAAGAAGTGAAGGCGGCTAATGAAAAGGGCTGCGGCGAGATCCGCGAAGACGGCGCTTTTGTCGAGGCCGGCGAAAACGACAATCTGATCGTCCAGAAGCTGGAAGCCAACCCCAATGCCTTCGGCGTCTTTGGCTTCTCGTTCCTTGACCAGAACGCCGACAAGCTGCAGGGCCACAAGGTCGATGGCGTCGAGCCGACTTTCGAGAACATCGCATCCGGCGATTACGGCGTTTCCCGCTCGCTCTTTGTCTATGCCAAAAAAGAGCATGTCGGCGTCATCCCCGGCATGCAGGAGTTCATCGCCGAGTACACCTCGGAGGCTGCATGGGGTCCTGATGGTTATCTGGCCGACAAGGGCCTGATCCCGCTGCCGGACGCCGAGCGCGCCAAGTCGGCCGAAAACGCCAAGGCCCTGAAGGGCATGGGCTCCTGATGTTCGGGGGTCCGAGCGTACCGCTCTGACCCCTCATATCCTAAAGCACAAAGCGCGGGACCATAGGTCCCGTGCTTTGAGCCGGTGAATGACCGGCGGTCGAGGGGACGTCCCGAATCATGGTCGGTTATCTCGTTGTTCTTCTGGTGGTTCTGGCCGCTGCTGCCTATTGGCTCGGCCGGACCCGCGCCATTGCCAGCGTCAATGGCAACGTCGCGCGACTGCATTCGCTGCCTGGCCAGCATGGCATGTTTCTGGCGCTTTTTGCTGCCGGTCCCGCGCTGCTTGCGATCGTGTTGTGGTCGCTGGTGACGCCAGGAATTGAATCGTCGATCGTTACCGACCGCTTCTCCTCCGAGTTGTCGGGAATGGGCGTCCCGCAGGTCGAAGCTTTCATCCGCGACGCTCGCGCGATGGCCTTTGGCGGGCTTGTCGGCTTTGCCGATCCAACGAAAGAGGCGGCCGCCGCGCTCTACAAATCGGTCCATGCGACCAGCACCTGGATCATCTGGACCGTCGCGCTCGTGCTTTCCGCGTCCGGATTTTACTGGGCCTATTCACGCATCGCACAGGCCTACCGGGCGCGCCACGTGGTCGAGCGCGTTCTTCGCGCATTCTTGATCGCCTGTTCGGTGGTCGCGATCCTGACGACGATCGGCATCGTCCTGTCGCTGATCTTCGAGTCGCTGCGGTTCTTCCAACAGGTGCCGTTCTACAAGTTCCTGTTCGGCACGCATTGGTCGCCGCAGAGCGCCTTCACCGGCGCGGGAGCGGAGGCCGGGGCGGTCAACGAGAACATTTTTGGCATGGTGCCGCTCTTTGCCGGCACGTTGCTCATCACCTTCATCGCCATGCTGGTGGCTGCGCCTATCGGGCTGATGGCTGCGATCTACCTTTCGGATTACGCCTCCAAAAGCGTCCGCGCGGTCGCAAAGCCGGTTCTGGAAATCCTCGCCGGCATTCCGACCGTCGTCTACGGCTTCTTCGCCGCGCTGACGGTTGCGCCCTACTTCCGCGGTATCGGCGAAAGCCTGGGCCTCAACGTCGCGTCTGAATCCGCGCTCGCCGCAGGCGTGGTCATGGGTATCATGATCATTCCCTTCGTTTCCTCGCTTTCCGACGATGTGATCAACGCCGTTCCGCAATCCCTGAGAGACGGTTCCGCGGGCCTCGGCGCGACCAAGTCGGAAACCATCCGCAAGGTGGTCCTTCCCGCTGCCCTTCCGGGCATCGTTTCGGCAATGCTGCTTGCCGTCAGCCGCGCAATCGGCGAAACGATGATCGTAGTCATGGCGGCGGGGCTGGCGGCAAACCTCACGGCAAATCCGCTCGAAGCGGTCACCACCGTGACCGTGCAGATCGTGACACTGCTTGTGGGCGACCAGGAGTTCGACAGCGCCAAGACGCTTGCAGCCTTCGCACTCGGCCTGGTGCTGTTCTGCATCACGCTTACCCTCAACATCGTCGCTTTGCGCGTCGTCCAGAAATACCGAGAGCAATATGACTGATGCGATCTCGTCATTCGGCGCCGTCGGACGGCCGGTCAGCGTTCATACCGACGATGCCGCGAAGGCGCGGCTGAAGGGCCGCTACCGCACGGAAAAATGGTTCAAATGGCTCGGCGCCGCAGCTGTCGCGTTGGCCGGCTTGTTCCTTGTGCTGCTCCTGTCGACGATCGTCACGCAGGCGATTCCGGCGCTGCGGCAGAACTATGTGACGCTGCCGATCGATCTTTCAGCGGCCAAGGTCGACCCGGCGAAACTCGACGAAGTGAACTACGACGCCATCGCTCAGGAAGCGCTTACGGCAAAATTTCCGGATGTGAAGAGCCGCCAGGACAAGCGCCTGCTGCGCGGGCTGATTTCCACCGGCACAGGCGTGTTCCTGCGCAAGGATATTGCGGCTGATCCGGGGATGCTCGGAGGAACGGTGGACTATGCGGTTCCAGTTGACGATTTTGCCGACCTCTATCTCAAGGGTTTGCTTGCCGACGTCGGTTCGGACGAAGCGATTTCGACAAGCGTCACGCCTTCGGAAACCAGCGGCGACATCGATCTGACCTTCGGCGACGATGCCATGCTGGCGCTGGCGCGCGGCCATGGTGCGACCGAGGGCGAAAACGGCATGTTTACGCTGACGAGCGGCGCGTCGTCGCTGCTGGTCGCGTTCAATGGCGGCACGGTCAAGCTGACCTCGCTGTCGTCTGCGGCCAACGGCACGGTGATCGCAAAAGGCACGGTGATCGAGGCGCTGGACAGCACGGCGCCCGCCGCGAGCGGCCAGGCATTCCTGCGCGTCATCGAGACGCCGGAAGCATCGCGAAAGATTTCGGACAAGGTGATCGTCTGGCTCGACACGCTGAAGAGCGCCGGCCTGATCGAAAGCCGGTTCAACTCGATCTTCTTCTTCACCGGCGCAAGCCGCGAGCCGGAATTGGCTGGTGTCTGGGGCGCGGTCGTCGGATCGTTCCTGACCATGATCGTAACCCTCGCAATCGCCTTCCCGATCGGCGTTTCAGCGGCGATCTATCTTGAGGAATTTGCGCCCAAGAACCGGCTGACGACGATGATCGAAGTGAATATCAACAATCTGGCGGCGGTGCCTTCGATCGTCTTCGGCCTGCTTGGACTTGCCGTATTCCTGAATTTCTTCGGCATGCCGCGCTCAGCCCCGGTGGTCGGCGGCATGGTGCTGGCGCTGATGACCCTGCCGATCATCATTATCGCCTCGCGCGCTTCGCTGCGCGCCGTGCCGCCTTCGATCCGCGAGGCGGCGCTTGGCATCGGAGCGTCCAAGGTCCAGACCGTATTCCATCACGTCCTGCCACTGGCGATGCCGGGCATCATGACCGGCACCATCCTCGGAATGGCGCATGCGCTCGGCGAAACCGCGCCGTTGCTGATGATCGGCATGGTCGCCTTCATCGTCGACATTCCCGGCGGCTTCACCGATCCCGCGACGATCCTGCCGGTGCAGATTTTCATGTGGGCGGATTTCCCGGAAGCGGGGTTCCAGCAGAAGACTTCGGCGGCGATTTTGATTTTGCTGGTGTTTTTGGTCATCATGAACGCCATCGCGGTGATACTGCGCAGGCGCTTCGAGCGGCGCTGGTAAGGAGTAGAGGATATGAACATCATGACGGAAGCCGGCGTCGAGCAGAAACTGAGCAGCGCAACCAACGCCCCTTCGATCAAGATGAAGGGCGAAAAGGTCTCTGTTCACTACGGCGAGAAGCGAGCTCTGTTCGACGTCGATCTCGATGTCCGCGAGCATCAGGTGACGGCGTTGATCGGGCCATCGGGCTGCGGCAAGTCGACGTTCCTGCGTTGCCTGAACCGAATGAACGACACCATCGATATCGCGCGGGTGAGCGGCAAGATCACGCTCGACGGCGAGGACGTCTACGATCCGAAAATCGATGTCGTCGAGCTGCGAGCTCGCGTCGGCATGGTATTCCAGAAGCCGAATCCGTTTCCGAAGTCGATCTACGAAAACGTCGCCTACGGTCCGCGCATCCACGGCCTGGCCAGGAGCAAGGCCGAGTTGGACGGCATCGTCGAATCGAGCCTGAAGAAGGCCGGCCTGTTCAACGAGGTCAAGGATCGCCTGCTCGAGTCGGGTACCGGACTGTCCGGCGGACAGCAGCAGCGCCTGTGCATCGCGCGCGCCATCGCGGTGTCGCCGGAAGTGATCCTGATGGACGAGCCCTGTTCGGCGCTCGATCCGATCGCCACCGCCCGCGTCGAGGAACTGATCGACGAACTGCGCCAGAACTATACGATCGTCATCGTCACCCATTCGATGCAGCAGGCGGCGCGCGTGTCGCAACGCACGGCGATGTTCCATCTCGGCTATCTGGTCGAGGAGGGCGCGACCGACAAGATGTTCACCAACCCCGACGACAAGCGCACCCAGGACTACATCACCGGCCGGTTCGGCTGAGCGGTCCGGCGAATTTCGAACACGAGGACAGCACCATGGGTGAACACACCGTCGCATCTTTCGACGAGGAACTGGAGCACATCGACCGGCTGATCCGCGACATGGACGAGCTCGCCGCCGCAATGGTCGCGGCCTCGATCCGCGCGTTGCTTGCGTCGGACAATGCGATGGCGCAGCGCGTCGTCTCGGACGACGCCATCATGGATGCGCGGCAGCGCGAACTCGATGACAGCGCCATCACGCTGATCGCCAAGCGGCAGCCGATGGCGCAGGATCTGCGCGCCGTGGTTGGCGCAATCCGCATGGCGGGCGATCTCGAGCGCATCGGCGATCTGGCCAAGAACATAGCCAAGCGGGTCAGCGCAGTCGGGCAGAGCGCGACGCCGCGTAATCTGTCGCACGGTATCGACGCGATGGCGGACCTCGTTCTTGTGCAGCTGCGCGGCGTGGTCGAGCACTATGTGTCGCGCGATGCCGGCGCGTTGAAGGAACTGCGCGCCGACGACCAGAAGATCGACGTGAAATACACGGCGGTTTTTCGCGAGCTCCTGACCTACATGATGGAGGATCCGCGCAACATCACCGCCTGCACGCACCTTCTGTTCTGCGCCAAGAATCTCGAGCGTATCGGCGATCACGTCACCAACATCGCCGAAAACGCCTACTTTGTCGTGACCGGGCAGCAATTGCCGGCGGATCGCCCGAAGCTCGACGAAACGACGATGTCGGCGCCGGCGACATGACAGGAGTGACCGGCCGATGATCGCGCCGCGCATCATGGTGGTGGAGGATGAAGAGCCGCTGGGCGTCCTCCTCCGTTACAATCTTGAATCCGAAGGCTATCAGGTCGAGGTGGTGACGCGCGGCGACGAGGCCGAAATCCGGCTGCAGGAAAACGTGCCCGATCTTTTGGTGCTCGACTGGATGGTGCCGGCGGTTTCCGGCATCGAGCTTTGCCGGCGCCTTCGGGTGCGCCCCGAAACCGAGCGGCTGCCGATCATCATGCTGACCGCGCGCGGCGAGGAGAGCGACCGGGTGCGCGGCCTTTCGACCGGAGCCGACGACTATCTGGTCAAGCCGTTCTCGACACCGGAATTCATGGCCAGGGTCAAGGCGCTGCTGCGCCGCGCCAAGCCGGAAGTGCTGTCCAGCGTGCTCAAGGTCGGCGACATCATGCTCGATCGTGAATCGCACCGGGTCTATCGCAAGAAGAGCGAGATCCGGCTCGGGCCGACCGAATTCCGGCTGCTCGAATTCATGATGCGCCACCCGGGCCGGGTCTTCTCGCGCAGTCAGTTGCTCGACAATGTCTGGGGCGAGACGATCTACATCGACGAGCGCACGGTGGACGTCCATGTCGGCCGGTTGCGCAAGGCGGTCAACAATGGTCGCATGCCCGATGTCATCCGCACCATCCGCGGCGCCGGCTATGCGATCAGGGAAGACTAGCTAGGGATGTGCTGATATTCAGGTGATGCCGGCCTGCGAACGGCGGCTTCCTGCGCTTACCTACAGCGCCGCGCGCCCTGTTGGGCACGCAAAGGACGCTGTAGAACTTTGATTTTGCGCACGACCTTTCCGAAATCGATCTCGATTTCGGGGTCATGCGCGGGCTCACGTACCCAAAAGTACGCTCCGCTCCGGTTCTCGGAACCCACCATTCTCGACTCGGCCTGACCTGAATCTCAACACACCCCAAGTCGCGACCCGGGAATCCTTCAAGCCACGTTCTTTCCGACCGAGCCGGCTCGTGCCTGGATGCTCGGCGCGAAAATCTCCTGGTCGACGAAGCTTAGCGCCCGCATGGCGCAACCTTCGCGGATCAGCGGCAGCTCGTTCGGCTCGGTGTCGAAGGAAATCGAACCCGAATGCTGGCCGCCGGCGGTCTGGGCGATGGCCTCGCGCAGGGCCGGCTCGATCAGGTCGAAGGCGGCAGCGCTGGCGCCGACCATGGCCACCGGCGCCGGATCGATCAGCGCAAACAGGCTGCCGAGCCCGAAGCCGAGCGCCTCGCCGGCCTTGCGGTAGGCTTCGCGCTCCGGTCCGTCCATCTCGCGCGCCCGGGCCGCCAAGGCCCGCATGTCGGCGTCGCTGACATCGGCGACCGGCTCGGCGTTCTCGCTCAACAGCCTTGCGTTGCGCCAGATGGCGTAGTTGCCGGCATAAGCCTCGACGCAGCCGCGCCGCCCGCAGCGGCAAAGCGCGCCGCCCGGCCGATGGATCATGTGGCCGAATTCGCCGCCTGAGGAGTGGGTGCCGGTGAACAGCTCGCCCTTCAGCACCAGCCCCATACCGATGCCGTGCGAGAGCAGGATGGCGATGAAATCGTCGCGGTAGCGATCCGGGTGGCGCCAGCGCAGCGCCACGGCCATCATGTTGCAGTCGTTCTCCATGATGGCAGGGATGCCGAACTCGCGTTCCAGAATGTCGGCGAAGGCGATGTTCGTCTGCGGCGTGATCGGCGACCACAACATGGCGCGCGCGTGGGAATCGGTGATGCCCTGGATCGCCAGCGCGATGCGGGCGACGCTTTGGACATCGAGGTCGGGATCTTCGAGCCGGCGCCGGACGATGGCGACACATTCGTCGATCAGCGCGTCACGCGACATGGTCAGCGTGTCCAGCCGGCGCTGTTCCTCGGCGACCACTTGCCCGGCATAATTGATGACGGCGACCGACAGGAAATTCAGCGACAACACGACGGCCAACACCGCAGCGGCTTGCGGATTGAGGCTGAGGCCGACCTGCGGCCGGCCGCGTTTCAACGAAACCGTCTCGCTCGCCTTGCTCTCGGCCAGGATGCCTTCCTGGATCAGGTCGGCAGAGATCGCCGATATGGTCGAATGGCTGAGGCCGGTGGTCGCGGCGATCTCGGTCCGCGACGGCTGGCCTGCCCGGCGCACGGCCGAAATCACCATCGCCCGGTTGCGCCGGCGCAGATCGTCATGACGGATTCCCACCGACATTTTTTTTTCCTCCTCATTGCCGCGGCCGCTCATGAATCGGAAGCCGTCGGTATGCCGGACAAATACTGGCAGAAGCAGAAGGGGCTGTCATTATTTATTCCGAGCCTCGAAAAAAAGCCCGACAGGACGTCAAAATCCATCAGAATTGGTGTTGACAGTGCTTCGGCGTTGGACCAGTATTTTTTCGAGGCTCGAAAAAATAGAGCCTTTGTGCCGGCCTTCGGGCCAGTTGGTCGCGCCCTACGCGGCGCAGGGAGGAATATCATGAAGAGATTCGCAGCCGCCATTCTGGCGGGGGTCGCCATGTCGCTGACGCTCGCGTCGGCCGCGCAGGCCAAGGACAAGGTCATTGGCGTTTCGTGGTCGAACTTCCAGGAAGAGCGTTGGAAGACCGACGAAGCCGCCATGAAGGCGGCGATCGAGGCCGACGGCGACAAATATATCTCCGCTGACGCACAGTCCAATCCAGGCAAGCAGCTGACCGACGTCGAAAGCCTGATCTCGCAGGGCGCCAACGCGCTGATCATCCTTGCGCAGGATGCCTCGGCCATCGGTCCGGCGGTGCAGAAGGCGCTGGACGAAGGCATTCCGGTCGTCGGCTATGACCGGCTGATCGAGAACAAGGACGTCTTCTATCTGACCTTCGACAACCAGGAAGTCGGCCGCATGCAGGCCCGCGAAGTGTTCAAGGTGGCGCCGGAAGGCAATTACGTCTTCATCAAGGGCTCGGGCGCCGACCCTAATGCCGATTTCCTGTTCGCCGGTTCCATGGAAGTGCTCAAGGATGCCATCGACAGCGGCAAGATCAAGAATGTCGGCGAGGCTTATACGGACGGCTGGCTTCCCGCCAACGCCCAGAAGAACATGGAACAGTTCCTGACCGCCAACGACAACAAGGTCGATGCGGTGGTTGCCGCCAATGACGGCACCGCCGGTGGCGTCGTCGCGGCGCTGACGGCGCAAGGCCTGGCCGGATCCGTCCCGGTTTCGGGCCAGGACGGCGACCATGCCGCGCTGAACCGTATCGCGCTCGGCACACAGACCGTATCGGTGTGGAAAGACGCGCGCGAGCTCGGCAAGAACGCCGCCGAGATCGCCTCGCAGCTGGCCGACGGCAAGCCGATGACAGACATTGCCGGCGTCAAGGATTTCACCACGCCGGGCGGCAATGTCGTCAAGTCGCTGTTCCTGACGCCGGTTGCCATCACCAAGGACAATCTCAACGTCGTCATCGACGCCGGCTGGATCAAGCAGGAAGAGGTCTGCGCCGGCGTGGCGGCGGGCACCGTCCCGGTCTGCAACTGATCCGCCTTCGCCAAAAAAACCTGAAACGCCGCGGCTTCACGCCGCGGCGTTTTTTTCAAAAGAGTTGTTTTTCCGCGTCTCGCGGGTAATTTCTAAGCTGCTTCCGGCATCCGCGGCAGACGGCAACGGTGGGAGGACATCATGACCGACACGACTTCCAACACGCCGGTTGCTGATCGGGCGCGTGAATCCGAGCTCAGCCCCTTCGGCCGCTTCCTCAAGGCGACCGAGCTCGACATACGCATGCTCGGCATGGTCGGCGCGCTGCTGATCATCTGGGTTGGAATCCACATCCTGTCGGGCGGGCTGTTCCTCACGCCGCGCAATCTCTGGAACCTGTCGGTGCAGACTTCCTCGGTCGCGATCATGGCGACCGGCATGGTGCTGGTCATCGTGATGCGCAACATCGATCTTTCGGTCGGCTCCGTCGAAGGCGTCATCGGCATGGTGATGGGCGTTGCGCAGGCAGAATTCCTCATCCGCGTCATGGGATTCCAGCTTGGAAATCCCTGGATATGGGTCATCGCACTGGCTGCCGGCGTGGCGCTCGGCCTCATGATCGGCGCGCTTCAGGGCTTCATCATCGCCTATCTCGAGGTTCCGGCCTTCATCGTGACGCTGGGCGGCCTGCTGATCTGGCGCGGCATGGCGTGGCTGATGACGAGCGGGCGCACCGTCGCGCCGCTCGATGCCACGTTCCAGCTGATGGGTGGCGGGCCGCGTGGCTCGATCGGGGCGACCGCGAGCTGGATCGTCGGCATTCTCGCCTGTGTGGCCGTCGCCTTGATGCTGCTCAACGGCCGGTCGCAGCGCAAGCGCTTCAAGTTTCCGTTGCGCCCGGTCTGGGCGGAGAGCCTGCTTGGTGTTGTCGCCTGCGCCGCCATCCTCGGCGCCGTCTGGATCGCCAATTCCTACCCCTGGCCGATCGGCATCGTTCGCCAATACGCCCAGCGGAACGGCATCACCATCCCCGAAGGCGGGCTGTTCCTCGCCCATGGCATCGCCATACCGGTGCTGATCGCGGTCGCAGTCGGCATCGTCATGACCTTCATCACCCGGCGCACCCGTTTCGGCCGCTACGTCTTTGCCATCGGCGGCAACCCGGAAGCGGCGGAACTCGCCGGCATCAACACGCGCTGGGTGACCATGAAAGTGTTCATGATCATGGGCGTTCTGGCCGCGATCAGCGCGGCAATTGCTTCGGCCCGCCTCAATGCGGCGACCAATGCGCTGGGCACGCTGGACGAACTCTTGGTCATCGCAGCAGCCGTCATCGGCGGCACGTCGCTGGCCGGCGGCTCCGGCACGGTGCTCGGCGCCATGCTGGGCGCGCTTCTGATGCAGTCGCTGCAGTCCGGCATGGTGTTGCTCGGCATCGATTCGCCGCTTCAGAGCGTCGTCGTCGGCGCCGTGCTGGTCGTCGCCGTCTGGCTCGACACCGTCTACCGCAAGCGGGTCTGAGCATGATCCCGAGCCGAAGGTCCGAATCAGCGAAAAGTGGACATCCGTTTCGGTCCAGCATCATGCTCGGCAAAACCATGGAAAGGAACGATCATGGCTGACACGACTGCTCCCACGCCACTGATCGACATGCGCAACATCTCGATTGCCTTCGGCGGCATTCGCGCCGTCGACGATGCGTCGATCGACCTTTTCCCGGGCGAGGTCGTGGCGCTGCTCGGCCACAACGGTGCGGGAAAGTCGACCCTGATCAAGATCCTGTCCGGCGCCTACAAGCGCGATTCGGGCCAAATCTTCGTCAATGGCGAGGAGGCTTCGATCGCCAATCCGCGCGACGCCAAGAAATACGGCATCGAGACGATCTACCAGACGCTGGCGCTCGCCGACAATGTCGACGCCGCCGCCAACCTGTTCCTCGGCCGCGAGCTGATGACCGGCTGGGGCACGCTCGACGATGGCGCCATGGAGGCCGAGGCGCGCAAGGTGATGGGCAGGCTCAATCCCCGCTTCCAGCGTTTCAAGGAGCCGGTGGTCAAGCTTTCGGGCGGCCAGCGGCAGTCGGTGGCGATCGCGCGCGCCATCCTGTTCAACGCCCGCATCCTGATCATGGATGAGCCGACGGCGGCACTGGGACCGCAGGAAACGGCGCAGGTCGGCGAACTGGTCATGCAGCTCAAGGCCGACGGCATCGGCATCTTCCTGATCAGCCATGACATCCACGATGTGTTCGAGCTTGCCGACCGCGTCTGCGTCATAAAGAATGGCCGGGTCGTTGGAACGGCGCGCACCGGCGACGTGACTCAGGACGAGGTGCTCGGCATGATCATTCTGGGCAAGTGCCCGCCCGGCGCCATTCCGGGACCAGGCGCGCTGAAGATCGCCGCCTGAAGCGTCAAATACCTGTCATGTGATATGCCAGCCGTCATGATGGTTTGGCCGCGCCATTGTGTTGCCACGGGGACTTGCCCATAAGATGGGAAACCATGGGTCGCAGCAGCAATTTGAAGAAGTTCTTCCCGATCGTCGCGTTCATTGCCGTCGCGCTGATCAGCCTGACAATGGCGGGATTCGCCTATTTCGCCACCCAGGAAGCGGCGCGCATCAAATTCGAGGCGACGGCGGACGACGCCCTCAACCGGATCGATAGCCGCATCGACCTGCATCTGTCACTGCTGCGATCGACACATGCGCTGTTCGAGGCTCGCAATGGTGACATTTCGCGGGGCGAGTTCAAGGCGTTCTTCGATGCGCTGGGTATCAACGACAATTTCGCCGGCCTGCGCGGCATCGGCTTTCTCCGGCTGGTGAGAGCCGGCGACGAGGCAGCGGTCGAGCGTGCTATCCTGCACGACTATGGCGTCAGCGATGCGATCTATCCGGCCACGACGACGCTGCCATGGCGTGCGCCCATCACGCTGTTCGAGCCGCTGGACCCTTCCAATCAATCCGGCATCGGCTACGACATGTTCACCGAACCGGTGCGGCGCGAGGCGATCGAAAGGGCGATGGCCGACAACCAGCAGCACGCGAGCGGGCGCGTGCAGCTAGGCCAGGAAACAGGTGCTGCGCAGACCTTCACCGGCTTCCTGGTCTTCGTGCGGCTCAACATCGAAACCGCGGCGGACGGCATCGATGCGTCCAGATCCTCGACAACAGGCTTGCTTTATGCGGCGTTCCGCGCCCGCGACCTGTTCCAGACCGCGCTCAGCCGGACGCCGCTGCTGCCGGTCAACATCGAAATCTATGACGGCAAGGTGGATGCCGACCATCTTTTGTTCCAGTCGGAAACGCCGCCGGCGTCGGGCTTCGGAGACAGGTTGCTGGTTTCTCGCGAACTCACCATCGCCGGACGTCCATGGACCGTCCTGTTCAGGCCGACAAGCGCCTTCTCGCAACCGTCCTCGCGCGCCATTCCGGTGATGCTCGGCCTGTTCGGGCTGCTGCTCGCGGGCACCATCGCGCTGGTGGCCCGCTATCAGGAGCGGGCCTATGACGCGGTCTCGCTGCTTCATGAGACGACGGAAAAGAGCCTGCTCGAAAAAGACCTGATGCTGCAGGAGATGAAGCACCGCATCAAGAACTCGATCACGCGGGTGCTGGCGATCGCGCGCCAGACGGCATCGCATGCCACCGACGTCCACGAGTTCTCGTCTTCTTTTTCGGCCCGGCTGCAAGCGATGGCGGCTTCTCAGGACATGCTGACGCGCTCGCGCTGGCAGAAGGCCGATCTTGGCGATCTCTTGCGCATCGAGCTTGGCCAGGTGTTCGGCAAGGAGCTTCCTGACGGGATATTGTCGGGGCCAGAGGTGTTGCTCGACGAGACGACGACGCAAGCGCTCGGCCTGACCTTTCACGAACTGGCGACGAACGCGCTAAAATATGGCGAAACCGGCAATTCGGCCATTACCAGGAACGGCGACTGGTCGCTCAAAGTCGACTGGTCGGTCGAAGGCCACAGGAGCGACCGAACGTTGGTTCTCAATTGGCGCGAAGCCGGCAAGAAGAAGCTCGAACCACCGGTCAAAACAGGTTTTGGCACCAAGCTGATCGATCTGAACGTGACGCGCGAATTGCGCGGTACGATCAATCGCGATTTTCACGATAGCGGGCTAAGCGTGGAAATCAGGATCCCGCTGTCGGACTGAAACACTGCCGCAAACCGACCGATTTCAAAGGCGCCCAAATGCAGCGCCCCAAATACAGCGTGCCAAATACAGCGTGCCAAATACAGCGTCCCAAAATACAGCGTCCAAGTAAACAGAGACCGGCTCGTCCGGTCTCCGCTTCCAATGCCTCTTGCGTTTGAAACGGATCAGCAGCGCGCCGTAAACAGACGTCCACGGTTGTCGCGGTACTGGCAATAGCCATTGCGCAGGTTGCGCACCAGCAGGCCGGTACCGGCACCGATGGCTGCGCCCACCAGCGCACCCTTGCCGCCGTCAATCAGGCCGCCGGCCAGAGCGCCGACACCGGCGCCGACGCCGACATCCTGTTCGGTGGTGCTGCAACCGCTGACCGCGATTGCGGCAACCATGGCAATAATCATCTTCCGCATAGGGTCACTCCTCGCCTTTGTCCTCACTTGTAGCTCCGCCCGTCATTTATCACGCGAAAAAGTGTTTTGCCCTGCTCGATTTCATTGTTGGCTAAGAGAATCTTTTTCGGGGCGCGCGCCGCTCGAGGCAAGCTCGAGGTCGGAAATCTCCACGGAAGCGTCGAGGGTGCCGTCCGGGCGTACGTTCCAGACGATCCGGTCGTAGTCATCCTCAAGTGCCGGATCGACGGAAAGGCATTTGGCAATGATGCGCGGAGCCTGACCCTGCACATCGCCCATGGCAAACGGACGCGCCGCGGTGCACTCCTGAGCGGTTTCGAAAACGCTCACCGATACGGGCAGTTCGCGGCACTCGGTCATCGTGTTCGAACAGCCGATGACCAGCAGCACGGCAGCGATATGTTCCATGGCGACGGTCCTCCCGCCATAGAACGGGCCACATCCGCCAAAGTTCCGGCGATACAGGCCCGCGCGACCATGGAGAACAGGCCGACATCAGGCAAGCACGAGCCGCCGGCCGCTTTGCGTCCGACGCTTTGCTTAAAATTGTTATCGCAAAACCACTGCACACCCTTGGTTCAGGCCCGAGGGGCCTGCTTCTGCGCGAATGCATCAGACCAACTGGAACGCGGCGGCCAGGACGACCACTGCAGCTAGCCCGATTGCGGCGAGGCCGGGAATCGGCAGGGAATCACGGGGCGACCGCATTGCGGATGCTTCGATATCCTGAAACCCGCTCATCGAAACGCGTGCGGCCTGTTCCAGCCTGTTGATGTCGGCAACCGTCAAAGCCATTTCTCCTGTAGTGCGCAGCAAACTGCGATCGAAAACGTCGTGCGGAGTGGTGCCTGAGAAAAACAGCATCGAACCTTATGGTGAACAGATGGTTAAAGCCGGCGCGGCTGGTATCAATCCCCACCCCTCATGGCCCCCACACCCCACCCGCCG